>CAYQFV010000011.1:0-45991 GCA_964416845.1 uncultured Phycisphaeraceae bacterium
ATCAGCACGCCGAACGCGACGGCAATCCGCTTAAGCCACCAATACCGAGGCGGAAACGGCTGCACATCACCTGACGTTTCATCAACGCGCATCTTCAATCACAGAAAAGAGATCTTGCTACACTTCGCTTCCCCTTCTCGGCGGTACGCGTGATCAGGCTGGGGTCTCGAGCATTTTGGAGACGCGGGCTTCGACCTGCAGCATGTGCTTACCCTCAGCCAGCTTGATGAGTTGCAGAAGCTGGCTCACCATCGAAACCTCCTCAACCTGCTCATCGACGAACCACTGCAGGAAGCTGCGCGTTGCGTAGTCCCTTTCTGATTCCGCCAGGGCGACCAAGTCGTTGATTTGACCGGTGACCAGCAGTTCATGATCGAGTGCTGCTTGCACGAGGGCTTCGAGTGTGTCGGGTCGATCCGGAGGCCGGGGGATGGCGTCGAGGCGGACATGGCCGCCGACTTCGTGCAGGTAGTCAAAAATCTTCATCGCGTGGGTACGCTCTTCGTCAGCATGATGCCGAAACCACGTGGCGATGACGTTCAAACCCATGTCGGTGACGGCGCACGACATGTCGAGATAGAGGTGTGCGGCGAACAGCTCGTGCGTGATCTGCTCGCTGAGTTTCTTGTTGACTGTTTCCGGAATCATCATTCTAGAATCCCTTTCAACCGTGGTATCGTTTAGGCCGCTGCTCGCCGATCGCGATCGGCCGGACACCTCGTTACAGGCACGACGCGGCCTGCTCCGCGAGCGAACCGCCATCGTTTGAAGAGCGTGCATCTTAGCGCACGGTCGTGTTGGTAGGCAAGCCGACTCGCGGAATCGAAGGCTAACGCGCGATCCGCTTGACTACGCCGGTGTGCCACTGCTCTCGAGCAGTGCATCCACGTCACCAGAGTTCTCATGAACACTGCTCGAGAGCAGTGGCACACGAAACGGCGTTGGGTTTCGTATCGCGGGCAACGGGGTTACGGTCGTTCCGATCGGCGTTGGGATCGTTCGGAGGACGCAGCGGGCGAGCCTGCGGAAAGCTCTCGCACCATGCGTGCGAGGGACTCGAGATCGCGAGCTTCGACGAGCTTGTCAACGTCGGGCTGCTTCACGCCGGATTTCAACAGCGCGGCCCGGACGTTGTTCCAGAGTCGTTTGCTCTTGGTCGCATTCGTACACAGAAACAGTTCTGACACAATGTCACCCAGTCGCTGAATCATCAGCGAATCCTGATGTTCGTAGTAACGCTTGATCACGCCGCGCTGAAAGGGTGTGTGATTCCCGGATGCCACAGACCTCGCCTCCACATGCCGTTACTGATTGCGTCGGAGGCGAAGCATATCATGGCGGACGCTGGAAAGCACGCACTCGGCCAATGTGTGAATGTTGACGAACGGCTAACGCATGTGGGAATCGCGGGTCGAAGTGGTGCAACGCGACCAAAGTTCAGCCCCCGGCCTTTTGCATCTTCTGGAGAAACTGATGACGACCGGGTTCCGCACTGCCGTCAACGTTGCCCAGCATCATGCCGGCCGTCTCAAGCGCCCGGAGAATGTCCGCTCTCGACGTGTTCGGATGCCGCTTGGTGTAGTCGCGGATGACGTGGACCATTTCGTCAGCCAGCTCGTCAAATTCTCGATGACGGCTGATCATTTCGATGGCTTCGGCGGTCGAGGGCTTGAGTTCGCACAATCGCCTCGCCATCACAAGTAGTGCGAAATCGGTATCGATACGACCCAGCGCGTCGAGAATCTCGGTCTTGGCGAGCAGCCATTGCAACTCTCGCGTTTTACCGATGATCGCTGTTGCCCGCTTGCGGTGCACCTGCTGTGTGATCTGCTTTACGTTTCTCACGCCTCTGTCCACCTCCCATGAAACAGCCAACGCTAGTTTGTATTTGGACGATGTATGCGTAGCGCTGGCCCCGCCTCGGTTTCAGCGTTGCTCCCCTTGGCTTGAAAAACGCGTCGACCAAGGCTTCCGCCGGGTCGTCACGCTCTTAATCTACGATACAAGGGACGGTCGCATGCGACGACTTGAGCAAAAAAACAGATTCTGGGCGGCCACGCGATCGGCGGCTGCGTCCGAATCTGTTTTCCATCATCCAACCGGCGATGGGCTATGCAACCCTCTCGCCGGTGTGATGCAGCAGTCGTTTCGCGGGCGGTGACGAAACCGCGCAGGGCGTTGTGGGCACGGCTGGCCAACCGTACAATCCCCAGCCGTGAATCAACCAACGGCGCTGTCAACATTCGACCCCGAGCGCATTCTCGTGGTGCTGCCGACGTGGGTGGGCGATTTCGTGATGGCCACTCCGACACTGCGCGCTATTCGAGCACGGTATACCACATCCGATATCACCTTTCTCATGGTCCGAAACCTGACCGATCTGATCGATGGCGGCGATTGGATGAACCACGTCGTCGTCTGGCAGCAGGAGAAAGGCAAGGGCGGCCCGACCGAGTTGATTGGTCTGGCCAGATCCTTGCGACAGACGCGGTTCGACCTGGCGGTCCTTCTTCCGAATTCGTTTCGTTCCGCACTGCTCGCCCGGCTGGCGGGTGCCCGCAGGCGCGTCGGCTACAGCCGCGACGGCCGGGGATTCCTCCTAACCGACCGATTGACCGTCAGCAAAGCGGGTGGCGAGATTCCGCCACACCCCATCTGCGAAGACTACGCCCGCATCGCCGTCGCGCTGGGATGCCCCGAGCCGGGCGACCAACTGGAACTGTTCACGACCCCCTCGTGCGAGCATGCGTTGAGCAAACGGCTGGCGGACCATGGTGTCGCCGACGACAAGCCGACGGTCGTCATCAGCCCCGGAGCGTCGTTCGGCTCGTCGAAGTTGTGGCTTCCGGACCGCTTCGCAGCCGTCGCCAACCGGCTGGCGAGTTCACACAACGCGTCGGTCATCGTCACGTGCGGTCCGGGCGAAGAACCGATCGCGCGGAGAATCGCCGCCGCCGCTGACACCAAAGTGACCGTGTTCGACGATCCGCGACTGTCGCTGGGCGAACTGAAGGCGTTGATTCGACGTGCGGACTTGCTCGTGTGCAACGATTCGGGACCGAGGCACATCGCCAAGGCGTTCAAGATTCCCATCGTCACCGTCTTCGGCTCGACCCACCAAGCATGGACCGATACGAACTATCCTCTCGAACACAAAGTGTCGATTCCCGTGGATTGTGGCCCGTGTCAAAAGAAGACATGCCCACTTGTTCATCTGGACTGCCTTACCGGCGTGAGCGTCGACATGGTGTACGATCAATGCGTGGACCTCCTGGAGAGGCGCCCGGCGCGGGTCGCCTGCTGAAGCATGTCCGCCACGCATTCATCGACGTTGACCATGGTCGGTGACGTGTGCGTCGCGTCACGATTCGTCGATTTGTTCATCGCGCATGGCCTGACCTCGCTAAGCGCCTTGTTGAACCATCGCACCGCGACCAGCCTGGACAAACCCGGTTTGCCGCCGTGGCGCGAACGCTTGCGGTTGGAACTCGACGATGCCGACGGCAACACCACGGTCTTGTTCCTGAAACGGTACCGCTCGCCGCCGCTACGGGCTCAATATCACCGCATCGTCGCGGGGTCACCGCGTCACTCAACCGCCTGGATCGAATGGTATTGGCTCAACCGCTTGGCGCTCGACAACGTCGCCACCATGTCGCCGGTAGCATTCGCCGAGTCGATGCAGCGCGGTCGCGAACGTGCGAGTGTCATCGTCACCGAGGCGGTGCCCGGACAGTCGTTGGAATCGTGGGCCCGTGGTCAACAGAAACGTTGCGACCCGGCCCGCATCATCGAATTAGCGCGGTACGTTAGGCGGTTTCACTCGCTGGGCTACGTACATCGCGATCTGTACCTATCGCACGTCTTTTGCGACGATCAGCAAAGTGGCGAGAATTCCTTTCGATTGATCGATCTTCAACGCCTGATGCGCCCGAAAATGTGGAAGTCCCGCTGGGTCGTCAAAGACCTTGCGTCGTTGAACTACTCCTGCCCCGAACGCGTCGCCTCGGCGGCGGACCGTTTGCGTTTTCTGAAAACGTATATGGGTGTTGATAGGATTGGTTCAAACGATCGAACGATGATCCGGCGCATCGTGGCCAAGACGCGTCGAATCGCCCGACACGACGACCGCCGAAATCGCAGGCACGCAGCGGAAGGAAGTCCGCAGCCGAGAGTATCGCCATGAAGATCGGGCTGGTGGTCGAATGGTTGGATGCGTCACGCGGCGGGGCTGAAACGTCGACCGGACAGTTCATCGACGAGCTATTGAAACTAGGCTATTCCGTGGAACTCTACACCCGCAGCAGCGTTCCGGATCGTTCTGGGCTTGCGGTACGAACAATTGACGCTCCGGGTGTCACCCGCGCGTCCCGTACTGCCGCGTTTTTGAACGCGACCGAGCGCGCCATCAAGACAGCCAAGTGCGATCTGATCCACGCGATGGTCCCCTGTCGCGGCGCGGATATCTACCAACCACGCGGCGGTCTGGTGGCGGAAACCGTCGCGAGAACCGTAGCCTCACGACCTGCCGGAGTGGCGAGATGGACCAAGCGTATGGATCTGGCGACGAACCGGCGTCAGCGCATGATGCATCGACGGGAAGTCGGTCTGCTGACAGGCCAACACCCGCCAACCGTGATCGCGATCTCCCAATACGTGAAGCGGCAATTGCGCGACCATTTCAACTATCCAGAATCTCGCATCTGCCTCATTTTCAACGGCGTGACTGTTCCGCCGATGGATTCAGCCGCCCGGGAGCGAGACCGTCGTGACGTGCGTCTGCAATACGGTGTGGACGAAGCAACGCTGCTATTGCTCCAGGTTTGCCACAATTTCCACCTGAAAGGCGTCCGCTCGCTGCTGGAGGCGGTGGCCGGATTCACGCGGGCGAGCGATGTTCCGATCATGGCGATGGTTGTTGGGCGTGGTCGTCCCCGTCGTTGGCAGAAGATGGCCCGCAGTTTGGGCGTCGAGCGATTGATCGTTTTTACCGGACCATCGGACCGTATTGCGACGATGTATCATGCGGCGGACGTGCTCGTGCATCCGACGTTTTATGATCCGTGCAGCCGCGTTGTCCTGGAAGGGCTGGCATACGGGCTGCCAGCCATCACAACGCGGTATGACGGAGCGGCGGAAATGGTCGAGGAAGGCGTGACGGGATTTGTACTCACATCGCCGAATCGAAGTGACGACCTAGTTCAACGCCTGGTAGCGCTGGCGGATCGCGCGATGCGGCTGGCGATGTCCCAAACAGCCGCCGAGCAGGCAAGCCGGGCAACGATGTCGCGACACGCTCAGCAAGCGGACCAGCTTTATCGGAAACTGTTGCAATAAGTCGCGGCGACCTTGGGTTGGTTGGGTGTGGAAATCTCGGGCGTCTCACCAAAAGTACTTGTATGGAACGGGCTTATAATGATAAGCTATCGGCCAGCGTTTCGGTGGTTCGGGCTTGTCCGACGAGAAAGCCGCCCCCGATGCTGCTATGATTTTCTGCGGGCTTAATTGACTTTCTTCGTTCGGGGCGTGGACATGCGTCAGGCGCAGCGGACCCTCAAAATAGTCGTAATCAGTGGCGAAACTGACACCCCCATGTCACTCTCGGAGGTGCTCGGAAGCGGTGTTGACATCGTTCACGTTGGATCGTTGAACGAAGCTCAAGCAATGATCTTGAGCGGCGTGTACGACTTTGTCCTCGCAGCACCCAAGATACTGAATCAAATCGATGTCACCGGTCGCGCCGCCGGAGGACCGGAACTCACCCAAGCTGCCAGCCAGGGTGTCGCCATCCTCAATCGCGACGGCGAGTTTGTTTGGGCAAATCCGCGAGTGTTGGGTTTTGCCGAGGAGGTGCGCCGGTTTGTTTCCGAAGCCTGCGTCGAGATGATGTCGCGGGCGGCGACCGCTGCTTCGCTCGACTCAAGTGCTTGCTCCACAGGCCGATGCTCGACGTTCGATGCTGCTGACGGAAGCGTCTACGAATTGACCGCCACGCCGATCATGGACACCGATCGGAACGTGACGCAAGTCGTCGCCGTTGTTTGGGATATGACCCTCGCCCGCAAGCGGCAGCAACAACTTGCTGCCATCGACCACGCGGGACGCGAACTCGTCCGGTTGGACCCGGAACACGTGTCGCGTCTCGATGCGTTGGAACGGCTGTCTTTGCTCGAGCAAAAGATCATCCGCTACCTTCGCGAACTGATGCACTTCGACAACTTTTCGATTCGCATTCTGGACAAGAAAACCAACCGTCTGGAACCGGTGTTGTCGTGGGGCTTGCCGGCAGACACGTGTCCTGCTGATCTGTACGCGTTGCCCGATGGAAACGGCATTTGCGGTTACGTCGTGTTCCACGGCCGTAGTTACATCTGTCCGGATGTTTCGAAGGATCCCCGCTACTTCAAGTGCATCGAAGGCGCTCAAAGCTCGCTGACCGTTCCGCTCCGACTCAACGACGAGGTCATCGGTGAACTCAACGTCGAAAGCAGGCAGAAGGACGTCTTCGATGAAGAGTGTCGCCAGCTTGCGGAAATCTTCGGCCGAGACATCGCCGTAGCGTTGCACATCCTCGACCTGCTGGTCACCGAACGATACACCACCACAGGCCGACTCGGCAGCGACGTCATGGCTGAAATCAGCGGCCCGGTGAACGACATCCTCACCGATGTTGAAAACCTCATCGAGGACTACATCGGCCACGACGATCTGCGACATCGGCTGAACAAGATCACCGGCACCGCGGTCGGAATCCGCGACGCGATCAAACGCGTGACGTCGCCCAAACGAGGCTTGATCGGCGGGCGACCGTCCGGTGTCCGTCGCACCGACCCACTCCTCACCGGCAAGACCATTCTGATTGCTGATGACGAAACGATGATCCGGGACACGGTTCGCGACGTGCTGGCGAGCTACGGTTGTGTTGCCAGCGTTGCCGATGACGGAACGCAGGCCATCGAGTTGATCAGCCAGAATTCGTATGATCTTGTATTGAGTGACATCCGCATGCCCGGGCGAGACGGCTACCAAGTCTTCGCCGCCGCCAAAGAAGCCAACAAAGACACGCCGGTGATTCTGATGACCGGCTTCGGCTACGACCCGAACCACGCGATCATCCGCGCTCGACGTGAAGGGTTGGCTGCCGTCCTGTTCAAACCCTTCAAGGTCGATCAACTCCTCGGTGAGATTCGCACCGCCCTGCGAAACGCACCCGCCTGAACCCTTCGACCCTCCTGTTCGTACTAACAACTCGGCGTTTGTCGGCATCGCGCCTCGCCGAACACGACAGCGATTCGAACGAGAACGACTCGTACAACATTGACAGGACATGGGGCCCGCTTGCGTCTATATCAGGGCGATGCTATGAATGTTTCGTCAACCTCCCTCTGAAACGTATGGAATACAACGTTGCGAGTGATTTGGAGTCACTTGAATGGTCACAACCCAACTTGATGTGAAGCAAATCGGAGATGCCGTCGAGTCAGCCAGCGATCCTTTTCGCAAACTCGTCGACGAGATTCATCGCGTCATCGTCGGACAGGACAACCTCGTTCGCCGAATACTGATCGGGCTGCTCTCCAACGGGCACGTGTTGCTCGAGGGCGTTCCCGGACTGGCCAAGACGCTGTTGGTCTCGACGCTTGCCCGCGCGATCAACACCCAGTTTCAACGCCTCCAGTTCACGCCCGATCTGCTGCCGGCAGACATCATCGGCACGCTGATTTATCGGCCGCAGGATGGTGAATTCTCCGTGAAGAAAGGCCCGATCTTCGCCAACGTGATTCTGGCGGACGAGATCAACCGGGCACCTGCCAAGGTTCAAAGCGCTCTGCTCGAAGCCATGCAGGAACGACAGGTGACGATCGGGAAGGAGACCTACCCGTTGCCTTCCCCGTTCATTGTGTTGGCCACCCAAAATCCCATCGAGCAAGAGGGCACCTATCCGCTTCCCGAAGCGCAGGTCGACCGGTTCATGATGAAGTTGTTGGTCGAATACCCCACCAAGCAGCAGGAGCGTGAGATTCTCGACCGGATGGGGAGCACCGCTCCGTCGTTTGTGATTGACGCTGTCGTACAACCGGGCGACGTGGTCAAGGCTCGCGATCTTGTGGACCAGATTTACATGGACGACAAGATCAAGGACTACATCGTCGATCTGGTGTACGCGACCCGTAACCCGACCGAAGCCAAGGTTCCGGTGGCTGATTTGATTCAATACGGAGCGTCGCCGCGTGCCACCATCGCGCTCACCGTCGCGGCTAAGTCGTCCGCATTTCTCGCCGGGCGTGGATACGTCACGCCCCAGGATGTTAAGGACATCGCCATGGATGTTTTGCGTCACCGCGTGATCGTTACGTATGAAGCCGAAGCCGAAGAGAAGACCTCCGAAGACATCGTTCAAGCGATTCTTGACCACGTACCGGTCCCGTAGGCTACCACGGGCTGCGATGTTTCAACGCCATGATTCCCAAGGAGCTACTCAGAAAAATCCGGCGGATTGAGATCCGCACCTCGCACGTGGTCAACGATGCGCTGGCCGGCGAATACCACTCCGCGTTCAAAGGACGCGGCATGGAATTCGAGGAGGTTCGCAACTATCAAATCGGCGACGACGTTCGCACCATCGACTGGAACGTCAGCGCCCGTTACGGCGAGCCGTTCGTGAAGGTGTTTCGAGAGGAGCGTGAACTGACCGTCATGCTTCTGGTGGACCTGAGTCGTTCCCACCAATTCGGAACCGCCACGCAACTCAAGCGCGAGCTTGCGGCTGAAGTGTGCGCAACGCTGGCGTTTTCGGCGATCCACAACAACGACAAGATCGGCTTGATTTCGTTCACCAACCAGGTCGAGCAATACATCCCCGCCAAGAAGGGCACGAGGCATGTGCTGCGCGTCATTCGCGACTTGCTCTACTTCGACCCTGTCGGAACGGGAACGGATCTTTCGGTTGCGTTTGACCACCTGAATAGTGTCACGCACCGGCGCTGCGTCGTGTTCCTGGTGAGTGATTTTCAGACAAGCGGCTACGAAAAACCCATGCGTGTCGCCCGTCGTCGCCACGACCTGATCCCGATCACGATTACTGACCGCCGCGAGGTCGATCTTCCCGATGTCGGGCTGATCGAACTTGTCGACGCCGAGACCGGCGAGACCGTCGTCGTGGACACCTCGAACAAACAACTACGTCAACGATACACCACCAACGCCGTCCTACAGGCGGACCAGCGCGAGCGACAGTTCAAACGGTGCAAGATCGACGCCATCGACGTAACGACCGGTGAGTCGTTCGTCGAGCCATTGACCAGATTCTTTCGAGCGAGAAAGGCGCGAGCGTGATGGCAACCAGTGAACCTCCCAATCTTCAACTACCGCAACGTTCCGCCTTGTCGCGATCCGGCGGAGGCCGCGCGAAACTTGGACCAGTCTATTTTCTATTGCTAGCGGTGCTCGGCATCCAGGTGTGGACCGTGCTGGACGACCGGTCCGGCTCCGCGGAGACCGTCGATCGAGAGAACCCTGTTGAAGCTGACTCGCAGCGTACGCTCGCCATGACCTTGGAAGATCGCAACCTTCCAGCCGCCGCCGTGGACGCATGGGAGCGATACATCACGCAGGCCGGTTTGTCTGGACCGGAAGAGGGCAAGATCCGGTTCCGGATGGCCAAGCTGAAGCAGAACGCCGAACACTTCGAGCAAGCGTTGGGCGAATACTATCGTGCGGAGCAGCTCTTGGGCGACGAGGCGGGCGACCTGTCGCAAAAGATTGCGGTCCGCGTTCGAGAGTGCTTGATGAAGTTAGGCCAATACGCCGATTTGTCCCGCGAGATGTCTGCGAGAGCAGGCGGATCGCAGGACGGCGAGTCGCTCGAGGGCAGACAGGTGGTCGCGCAGATCGGCGAGGAGAAATTGACCGTCGCCGATTTCGACCGAATGCTCACCGAGCAGATCGAGCAGTTGATTACCATGCAAGTCGGCATTTCGGACGCCGAGGCTGACGCGATTCGCCGCCAAGCCCACGCCCGTTTCGCCGACCCGAAGGCCAAGGTCGACCAGCTTCAACAGTTCGTTGCGTCCCGTGTGCTCGCAGCCGAAGCAAGAAAACGAGGCCTGGACAAGACAGAGGCATTCCGCCGACAGGTTGCCGACTCGATGGATCGCCTTTTGGCGACAAGCTTGATGCTCGACGAGGTCAGTCGGCGCGCCACGGTCACACCTCAAGACGTTGATCGCTACTACAAAGCGAACAAGGACAGCTACGCCGACCCAGCCCGTGTGTCGATCGCCCACATTCTTTGTGATTCCGAGGAGACCGCGCAGGCTACCATCGTACGGGCCAACGACGGCGACCCGTTCGACGAGTTGGCCCGGGAAGATTCACTCGACAAGACGACCGGGAGCAACGGCGGGGTCATTCCGCAGGAAGTGGTCGAGGGCGTCCCCACGGTGCCGCAGATAGGTCGCATGGCCGACTTGCACGCGGCGATCATGGCAGCACCCGCGGGCACGGTGCTGGCTACTCCGTACAAGAGTGAACGCGGATGGCATGTCGTGAAGGTGATCAAACGCACCGAGCGGCGCGTCAAGCCGTTTGAAGAAGTACGCGACGCCGTCGAACGCGACGTGCGCGCCGCAAGACGGCAAGAGGTGTCGCAGCAGTTCCTCGAAGAATTGTTCGAAGCCAACTCGGTGAAGCTTTACCCGGCTGCGTTCGCGCCGAACGGAACGCAGGAAGATGGGGGTGACACGCCAAGTGTCCACTAGCGCTCCGCTATACGTGAAACCATCGCCGACGAGCACTCGGATGACCCGCCGACGGATGAGACAGCCACATGTCAACGATTCATCCGCACGCATGTCATGGAGTACCGCTGCTCGCTTTCGACGTCTAGTCTTGCCCGCGACGTTGTGCGCCGTCTGGTGCGCCGGCGGTTGTGGCCAACCGACAGGCGCGCCGGAAAAAAAGGACGCGAGCGCGGGCATCGTGAAGACGGCGGAGAAAGGCCCGGTCACGATGACCGTGTCGGTGGATCATGGCGAAATCACCATTGCGGATCGGCTGCACCTGACGGTCGAGGTCGTTGCGAAAGACGGCGTGGACGTGACGATGCCCTCGTTCGGCGAAGATCTCGACGCGTTCGCCATTCGCGATTTTCGCGATTCCAATGCGGAGAAAGTGCCCGGCGGGCGACGGTGGGTTCAGAACTATGATTTGGACTTGTTTGTCTCGGGCACCTATCCCGTTCCGCCCATGACGGCAACGTTCGTCGATCGGCGGAAAGGCGATCAAGACGGTGAAGCGATCGAGACGTCCATCACCACCGAAGGGTTCGATGTAACGGTCGCGTCGCTGATGGAGGGCGATTTCGATCCGACCCAAATCCGCGACATCAAAGCTCCGGCAAGTCTGCCTCTTGAGAGGACGTGGGTCTGGCTGTGGTGGACGCTGGGCGTTGTGGCGAGCGTGGTCGGCGTCATCATGCTGGTGGTTTGGCTTGTGCGACGATCCCGTCGACCCACCCCTGTGGTCGTTATTCCCGCCCACGAGTGGGCTTTCGACGCGCTGCAGCAACTCATCAGCGACCAACTGGTTGAGCAGGGTATGGTGCACGAGTTCTACTTCCGATTGAGCATGATCGTTCGCGAGTACATCGAACGTCGATTCCATTTGATGGCGTCGGAATGGACGACCGAAGAGTTTCTCGTCCACGTGCAACGCAGCGAAGTGCTCGCGGTCGAATATCGGGACATGCTGGGCGGGTTCCTCGAGGCGTGCGATCGCGTGAAATTCGCGCTGTACGAGCCGACGACCGGGGAAATCGAAGGAGCGTTCAACGCCGCCCGCGATTTCGTTGCCCAGACGGCTGAACCGGACGAACCCAAGCCGGCGAAGGTGGCGGCATGAATTGGCACACTCCTTGGATGCTCAGCCTGCTTTGCACGTTGCCGCTGATCTGGTGGCGATGGAGACGCCGGTCGCCCCATGCGGCGGTTCGGTTTTCGTCAGTCGATTGGCTTAAGCGACACGGCACGAGTTTTCGCGTCCGGGCGAGGGTCCTCATTCCGGTCCTGCGAACGCTCGCCGTCGCGCTGCTGATCGTTTGTCTCGCCCGTCCGCAAAAGGGGAACGAAGAGACGCGCATCTTTTCCGAGGGGATTGCGATTCAGATGCTGGTCGACCGATCGAGCAGCATGATGGCGATGGATTTCACCATCGACGGTCAACGCGTGGACCGCCTCGCAGCCGTGAAGAACGTGTTCAAGGATTTCGTGATCGGTGCGGACGGGTTGCCCGGTCGCCCCGACGACGTCATCGGCATGGTCAGTTTCGCCGGCTACGCGGACAACAACTGTCCCCTGACGCTCGATCACTCTTTTCTCATCGACACCCTCGATCAGATCGAAATCGTCGACGAACGGTCCGAAGACGGGACCGCCATCGGTGACGCGATCGCACTGGCCGTCGAGCGGTTGCGCGATTTGGACCGCAGGCGCGATGTCGTCGAGACCAATCGAGTTACCAGCAAGATCATCATCCTGCTGACCGACGGTGTGAGCAATTCAGGCGACATCGCGCCCGAGAAGGCGGCCGAAATCGCCAAAACGTACGGCATCAAGATCTATACCATCGGCGCAGGGACGACGGGCAACGCTCCGGTGCGGGTTCGCGATCCCTTTGGTGTCATCCGTATGACAACCCAACCGGTCATCATTGATGAGAAGACCCTCAAGAAGATCGCCAGCGTAACCGGCGGTCGTTACTGGCGAGCCACCGACACCGACTCGCTGCGCGAGATCTACTCCGAGATCAATCAACTGGAAAAGACCAAGACCGAAGAGAAGCGGTACATGCAATACGCCGAGATGGCAACCGAAGGTCTGCGCGTCGGCTCGTCGCATCTGCCGCCGATCCTGGCCGTCGTGTTGGCGCTGTTGGCGCTCGAAATCGTTCTGGTCAATACTCGCTTACGAAAGGTTCCCTAGTGCGGCGACAGGCTTGATTGTTCGGGCGTGCCACTCTTGAGCAGTGTGCGAATCCACGACGTCCCTTGTTAGCACTGCTCAAGAGCAGTGGCACACGAAATGGTGCTGCCAGGGACGCCCGGCTTGGTGCGAGACGCGACACTGGTTCGTTCTTGTGTGACAATCGTTATGACGCTTAGTTTCGATCATCCTGCCTTGTTGAACCTGCTGTGGGCCGCCCCGGTTCTGGCGGCGCTCTATGTCTGGGGCTTTTCCCGAAAGCGGGCTGCCTTGCAGCGGTTCGCGACGGCGAATTTGCTTGGCACGCTCGTGCCTGCGGTCAGCGTCGGTCGGCAGCGTTTCAAAGCGGTGTTGGTGGTTGCGGCGGCTGCGCTGATCGCGTTCGCCATGAGCGGTCCTCGATGGGGGGCGCATTTCGAAGAGCTGCCCCGGCGGGGAATCGACATCATGTTCGTGCTGGACGTGTCCAATTCCATGCTGGCTGAAGACGTCGTGCCCAATCGCCTCGAGCGGGCCAAGCTCGACATCAAGGACATGCTCGAAGTGTTGCCCGGAGACCGTGCCGGGCTGGTGACGTTTTCCGGCGAAAGTTCGCGAACCTGCCCGCTGACCATCAACTACGGCGCGTTTCGCCTGGCGCTCGATGCGGTCGACACCCGCAGCGCTCCGCGCGGCGGAACCAACATCGGCGACGCCATCCGCGTAGCAGCCGACAGCTTCACCGACCAGACCAAGGATCACAAAGCCATCATTCTGATCAGCGACGGAGGCGAGACGGATGAAAGCTACGCCGTCGAAGCCGCCCAAAACGTCTTCGAAAAGAAGGGCATTCGCGTATTTACGGTCGGCTTCGGCGACATGGTGGACGGCGGTCGCATCCCGGTGATCAAGAACGGCAAGCGCGTCTACCTGACGTATGAGAACCAGGAAGTCTGGACCAAGCTCGAGCCCGCACTGTTGCAGTCGATCGCGGTGGTGGCGGATGGCGGCTATTTCACGAATACCGACTTCCGGGAAATCTATGAACACGTCCGTTCGAAGGTACAATCACGTACGTTTGAAACATCGCGGCGGGAGTTGCACTACGCTCGATTCCATTGGTTCGCCGGGATAGCGCTGGCGCTGCTGCTGTGGGATACCCTGTTGACCGATCGAAAGGTCACAACATGATTCGCAAGATGGCCTTGTCCTTGGTCACGACGCTGGTCGTCGCCGGCGCTGCCGCCGCGGAGAAATCGCCGAGGAGCCTGGTCGCGACTGCCAACCGCGCCTACGCCGCGGGCGACTACGAAAAAGCGCTCGCGGGCTACAATGAGGCTGAACTCGCCATGCCCGAATCGCCCGAAATCGCGTACGATCAGGGATTGGCACGGTACAAGCTTGGCGATCTGTCGGCTGCCCGAAACCTGTTCCTGCGAGCACTCTCGACGCGTGATCTCGGCTTGGAAGCGAACGCCAAGTTCAATCTGGGCAACGTCGCCTATTCGTCCGCCTTGGAGAAAGTATCAGCCCCGAAGGAAGCATTGGAGAACCTCAAACAAGCCATCAGCCATTATCGCGATTCGCTCGAACTGCGCCCGGACGACGAGGACGCCAAGGCCAACATACACATGGCCCAACTGCTCATGAAGGACTTGCTCGACAAGCTCAAGAAGCAGCAGGAGCAACAAAAGAAGGATCAACAGGACAAGCAGGATCAAAACAAACAAGATCAAAAGGACCAAAAGGATCAGCAGCAACAGTCGTCGCAAGACGACCAAAAGTCCGACGAGAACCAGCAGCAGCAAGACCAGGATCAGCAATCTGACCAGAAGTCGGATCAGCAAGAGAAGTCCGATGATCAGAAACAACCTCAAGGCTCGATCGATCGGAAGGACCAGCCGGACTCCGACAATCAGCAAGCAAAGCCGATGGAATCGAGCAGGGAAATGACCAAGGACGAAGCGGAGCGACTGCTTCAGGCGGTCCGCGACAAAGAGCGCAAGCGCCGCGAGGACAAAGCCCGCCGCCTGCGCGCCCGAAGAGCGCCTGTTCTGAAAGATTGGTGACCATGCAACGGGCATCAATCCCATTTTGGATCGTGCTGGTCGGCGTCCTCGCGCCCGCGGCATCCGCCGGGGATGTGGAGTTCACCATTTCCTCCCAGGAAACCTATGTCGGCGTGCCGGTGCGTCTTCAGGTGACCATCACGAACGCGGACGATTACGAACAACCCGTCTTGCCGGATATTGACGGCGCGGACGTTCGTCTCAGCACTCCGTCCACGCAATCCATGACCAGCATCATCAACGGGCGGGTGGAGCGTAGCTCGACCGTCACCTACACCGTCAGCATCACACCGCGCCGAGCGGGCACGCTCGTGATTCCGAGCATCCGCGTCAAGGTGGACGGATCATGGTCATCGTCGCCGCCGACCCAGATTCAGGTCGAAAAATCCGACACCGGTAACCTGCTGTTCGTCGACGTGGTCAGCGATCGCGATTCGGTTTACGTCGGCGAACCTCTGGTTGCCACGCTGGAAATCTGGATCAAGCCGTTCCGCTCCCGCCAGGTCAAACTCAACGAGCAAACCATGTGGCGGTCGTGCGTGGATACCCGAAACAGTCACTGGGGCCCCTTTGCAGACGTCATCAACGCAGGCCAAGTTCGCGTTCGCACCGACTGGCGAGAGGACGAAAACGGCGAACAACAAGAGTACTTCGTCTACATGCTCAAGCACGAAGTTTGGCCGCAGCGAGCGGGCAAGTTCGACGCGTCGGACGTGGCAATCGTCGTGCAATATCCGATGACGGTCCGCCGCAATCGATTCAGCGTGTTCGCGCCCGAATACTCCGTCAGCAGCGCCCGCCCGGTCTCCGCGACCGTCGGGGAAGTTGCCATCACGATCAAAGCGCCGCCACTCGACGGTCAGCCTTCGATTTACCGCGGCGCTGTCGGGCAATACCAGATGCGCGTGTCCGCCGCGCCGACCGAAGTGAGCGTGGGCGACCCCATTTCCATCACCATCGACATCAGCGGCACCGGGCGACTCGATCTTCTCCAACCGCCGCCCCTCGCCGACGAGAAAGCGCTGACGACCGATTTTCGCGTTCCCGATGAAGAGTTGGCCGGCGTTGTGGAAAACGGCGTCAAACGGTTCACCCAATCGATCCGTGCCACGCACGATCAGGTCACCGAGATCCCGCCGATTGCGTTTGCGTATTTCGATCCGCGCAGCGAGCAATACATCACACTCAAGAGCGATCCAATTCCGATATCCGTTAAGGAGTCGACCCGGATGGCCGTGTCGCAAGTCGTCGACAGCGTCACTCGCCCGGGCGGAGCGGACACCACGCTGACCCTTCTGGAGGGCGGCGTTTGGACCAACTACGACGACGTCTCCGAACTGCTCGCGTCGCAGTCGATGATTCCCATGCGCCGCGCTTGGGGCGTTGTGCTGGGAATGCCCTTGATCTACGTGGCCTGCTTCCTGATCGTTCGACACCGTCGTCGTCTCGACGGCGATCGCGGTTTCGCCCGTCGAAGGGTCGCGCGGCGGACCGCGCTGGCCCACATCGCCAACTTAAACGGTGCGGACGCGACCTCGGCAGCGTCCACCGTGTCAGCCGCGGTGACGGGCTATGTCGCCGACCGTTGCAATCTGCCGCCCGGCGGCCTGACTCGCGTCGACGCGGTGTCACGGTTGCGTCACCAACACGTCGCGGAAGACCTCGTCTCCCGCGTCGACGGTCTGCTTGCAGAGTGCGAAAACGCGCAGTACGCAGGCGGTCGCGCTTCAGCCGACGATTTAGCCACCAGGGCTCGACAGTGCATCAACGAGTTGGAGCGTGTGAAGCTGTGATCACCGCCGAAAGACATGCCCGTTCACTCAGTGTTTGGGCGATCGCCTTCGCAGTGGTCGCGCTTGCTCCTTACGCGTTCGCCCAGACGATGTCGCGCAAGTCGCTACAGTCCGTCCTCACCAGCGCGATCGACGCCTACGACCGCGGTGTTGCACAGCTTCGCGACGCGCCCGATCAGGCGTTTCAAGAGTTTCGTCAGGCCAAGGACGGTTTCGAGAGTGTCATCAAGAGCGGCGTCGAGAACGGAAAGCTATACTACAACCTCGGAAACACGTACTTGCGGATGTCGCAAATCGGCAAAGCCATCGCCGCCTACCGTCGGGCGGAGCGCCTCATCCCCGGCGACGCCCAGCTCCAGAGCAACCTGCGATACGCTCGCTCCTGTCGTCGTGACAAGATTCGCGCAAGCGGTGAACGCACGTTCGTTCGCACGGTGTTCTTTCTTCACTACTCGCTGCCGATCGCAACCCGCATGACCATCGCCCTCGCCGCCTACGCGGCATTCTGGGTGATCCTCCTGGCGCGTCTGTTGTCGCCCAAGGTTCGCCTCGTCTATCCTGCCCTGTTGTGTCTGATCGTTTGGATCAGCTTCGGCGTGTCCGTTGCGGTCAGTTGGCCGGCGATCGACCACCCGACCGAAGGCGTCCTCATTGCCAAGGACGTGATGGTCCGCAAGGGCAACGGTGAATCCTACGATCTCCAGTTCGTGAAGCCGCTCCACGAGGGCGTCGAATTCCAGGTGCTCGAAACCCGCAATCATTGGGTGCATATCGAACTACCCGACGGCAACGGCGGCTGGGTGCGCCGACGAGAGGTTGCGCTCTTTTGACGCCCGACTCAAGGCGGGCGTGGTTGCCCTTTTGCGCCGATCAACCTCGCACGCTACGGCGATTCCTTCTCCACCTCAGCCTGCAATTCATGAAGCAACTTCAACGCATCCAGCGGCGTGGTCTGATCAAGCTTGATGGCTGCGATTCGGTCCAGCACCGGATCGCGGACGGGTTGAAAGAGCGACAACTGATCGCCGGTCCGCGCATTGGACGTTGCGACACGCGTCATTCCGTGTTCGCCGCACGACCGAGCCTGCAAGTCGGAAAGGATTTCGCTGCTGCGACGCACCACCTCCGCCGGAACCCCCGCCAGGCGAGCGACGTGCAAACCGTAACTCTTGTCCGTCCCACCCTCGACAATCTTGTGCAGAAAGATGATTCGCTCCGACTCGACCGCCGCCTCAGGCCACTCGCGAACAGCTACGCAGCGGTTGACCACCCCGTCAAGCACGTCCGCCAGTTGGGTCAACTCGTGATAGTGCGTCGCCACCAGCGTGCGACACTTAATAACGCTGCCAAGGTGTTCGGTGATCGCCCAAGCGAGCGACAGGCCGTCGAACGTGCTGGTCCCACGACCGATCTCGTCGAGGATCACCAGCGAACGGTCCGTCGCGGTGTTCAGAATCAGCGCCGCTTCGGTCATCTCCACCATGAAGGTGCTCTTGTCGCGGATGATCTCGTCCGACGCACCAATCCGGGCGAACATCCGGTCCAACGTCCCCAGCGTCATCTCCCGCGCGGGCACGTACGACCCCGTCTGCGCGAGTATGGACAGCAAGGCGATTTGCCGCATGTACGTGCTCTTGCCCGACATGTTAGGCCCGGTAATGATCCACACCCGCGCCCGGTCGGTCAGCTCCGTATCGTTGGGAACAAACCGCTCCGGAATGGTCTGTTCAAGCACCGGGTGGCGACCTTCGACGAGGTGAAGCTCACGATCGTCCGTCACGGTAGGCCGACAGTAGCGACGCTCCACTGCCAACTCGGCAAACCCCGCGACGCAGTCGATGTGACTCATCGCCATCGCGACGCGTTGAAGCGCTGGCACATGTCCCGCCGCCTCGTCTCGCAACGATTCGAACAACGTCGCTTCGAGAAGATTGGCCTTCTCTTCCGCATTGAGCACCTTCGATTCGTACGTCTTGAGTTCGTCGGTGATGTACCGCTCCGCGGATTTGATCGTCTGCTTCCGCACGTAATGGTCCGGCACGCGGTCGCGATAGGTGTTGCTGATCTCGATGTAGAAGCCGAATACGCGGTTGAACGCGAGCTTGAGCGAACCAATCCCGGTCAGCTCGATCTGCCGTTTCTGGTAGTCAGCCAGCCATTGCTGCCCGTCGTGTCGGATGGCCCGCAGTTCGTCCAATTTAGCGTGATAGCCGTCCGCAATGATGCCGCCGTCCCGGCAGGAAATCGGAGCGTCGCTGCGAATAGCCCGCGTCAGCAGTTCAGCCAACCCGTCAAGTCCTTCAAGATCCGCCGTCCACCGTTTGAGCAGCGGCGGGTCCAACTCCGCCAACGCGTCACGAAGTTTCGGCAGCGATCCGAGCGTCAGGGCAAGACCCAGTAGATCGCGAGGATGGGCTCGTCCAAGCGCGACCCGCGATGTGATGCGCTCAATGTCGGTCGCGTGACGCAACAGCGTTCGACAGGTCCGACGAACGGGCTCGGACTCGACCAACGCAGCCACCGCGTCCTGCCGGTCGATGATCGCGTCGACGTTCACCAGCGGATTGCAAAGCCAACCGCGAAGCCGCCGCGCGCCCATCACATTCGTCGTTCGATCGATGGCCGACAACAAGCTGCCCGCTCGCTGCCCGGACCGCAGCGTCCTGTCGATCTCCAGCGATCGCCACGTGTTGTGGTCGATGAGCAGTACGTCGCTTCGGTCGCGACGCTCCAACCGACTGATGTGGGCGAGCGACGTCTTCTGCGTCTCTTCGAGATAATTGACGATCGCGCCAGCAGCCCGCACCGACGCGTCCGTTTCCGTCACGCCGAATCCTTCCAGGCTGGCCACATCGAAATGGGCGTGCAGCGTTCGCAACGCATGGTCCTCGGAAAACTCGAACGCACCACGCGTCGCCACCGATGTCCCGCAAATCGATCGCAGTTCGTCGGCCACATGACGCAGTCGGTCATCCGGATCGTCGCCCAGCAGCAATTCCGCCGGCCGCAAGCGGACGAGTTCGTCCAGCACGCCGACGGACATCTCGCCGCACAATTCAAAACGTCCCGATGCAAGCTCCACCACCGCAAGTCCGATCCCCGTTGGCCCGGAGGCGATGGCCGTCAGGTAATTGTTCGACCGGTCGTCGAGAAGGTTTTCGTCCGTCAGCGTTCCCGGCGTGACGATGCGGACCACCTCCCGCTTGACAACGCCCTTGGCCTGCTTGGGGTCTTCCACTTGTTCCGAGATGGCCACCTTGTGACCGGCTGCGACGAGCTTGGCGAGGTATGAATCCAACGCGTGATAGGGGATTCCCGCGAGCGGAATGGAATTGCTGCTCTTGTTCCGCGCGGTCAGCGTGATGCCGAGAACTTTGGATGCGGTCCGGGCGTCTTCGTAAAACGTTTCGTAAAAATCGCCCATCCGAAACAGAAGGATCGCGTCCGCCACCTGCTCTTTTTGATCGAGGTATTGGCGCATGGCGGGCGTGGCTTGGTCCGCCCGGGTGCGGCGCGTTGCATCGACGGGTTTGGTCGCCATGAACCTCGTGCCCTTCCAACCGGTGTCGGAATCACTTTAGCAACGCACGCGCGATGCACAACCGGGACGCGAATTCTCCCCGGTCCACCACGAAGAATCGGCAAACCGCGTGACCGCCTGCCCCGCGGGAAGTTCGTGCAACAGCCTCTGAATTGTCTTCCCCAGCACCGGATGGACCGCGTCGGCAGCAAGGTCCGACAGCGGCTGGAGCACGAAAGCCCGCTGATGCATTCTGGGGTGCGGAAGAATCGGATCGCGGTCGTAACGCACCAGATGTCCATACAGGAGAATGTCAATGTCGATCGTCCGAGGCCCGTTCACAACCACCCGCCGTCGACCAAGAGAACGTTCGATTTGCCCCGTGCATTCGAGCAAACACTCCGCCGACAGAACGGTGTCGATTCGGATTGCGGCGTTGAGATATCGCGGCTGTCCGGTCGGCCCACCGACCGCGTCGGTCTCGTACAACGGTGACACCGCGCGGACAGAAACGAGCGCCGTCCGGTCAATCGCGCCCGCGGCGCGCATCAGCATCGACTTGCGATCTCCGAGATTCGAACCCACAGACAGGTATGCGGTCGCCGACAATGTGGACCCCGATCCTGTCGACATGAACTTTCAATCCCAGCGAACGTTTTTCATGCGGTCCATCGCTTCGCGCAGTCGGTCCACCGGAACGGTCAGTGCAATTCGGAAATAGCCTTCACCGCATCGGCCGAACCCCGCGCCGGGAATCACCACGACAGCCGCCTGCTCAAGCACCATCGTCGCGAACGCCATCGAACTGCATCCGTCCGGACACTTCGCCCACACGTAAAAACTCGCTCGCGGCGGGTCACAACGAAATCCCATGTCCGTCAGCGCTTGCACCACCACGTCTCGCCGCTGCCGGTACAACTCGACACGCCGATCCGCGTCATGGGGATCGATGTCGTTCAAGGCGACGACGGCTGCAAGTTGAATCGCGTTGAATTGTCCGGAATCGATGTTGTTCTTGACGCGCGCGAGGGCATCGATTGCTCCTGCGTTGCCCGCCGCGAACGCGATGCGCCAACCCGTCATGTTGAACGTCTTCGACAACGAGTGAAACTCGATCGCGTGGTCCATCGCGCCGTCAACCTCAAGAATGCTCGGGGGTTTCGACTCGAAGTAGATTTCCGAATAGGCGGCGTCGTGGGCGATCAGCACTTGGTGCTTGCGTGCGAACGCAATCGCACGTTCAAAGAACGCGCGGTCCGCACACGCAGACGTCGGGTTGTTTGGATAGTTGAGAAACATCAGCCGCGTCGCGTCTGCGACCGCCGGATCGATTCGATCGAAATCCACCAGCCAGCCGTTGGATTCATCGAGCGGCAAGACGTGCGGCTTGCCCCCGGCGAAGATCGCCGAAGCGGTATAAACCGGATAGCCCGGCTCGGGTACGAGCACCGTCTGCCCGCGATCAACCACCGCAAGCGGAAGATGCGCGATGCCCTCTTTGCTGCCGATCAGCGCGGTCACCTGCTTGTCAGGATCGAGACGAATGCCGAACCGTCGCTCCATGAACGACGCGCAGGCAGCGCGAAACTCGCCAACGCCTTTCCCCGAGGGGTATCGATGGTTTTCCGCATCCCGAGAGAATCGTCCGAGGGCGTCAACGACGATGTCGGGCGTCGGCAAATCGGGGTCGCCAATCCCCAGATTGATGACGTCCTTGCCGGCGTCGACAGCCTGTTGTTTCAGGTGATCGATCTCGACGAATAGGTATGGCGGCAGCTTGCAAAGTCGCGACGCCTGCCAGTCGAGCGTAGTCTGTTGACCCATGGACCTCTCGTCCGCTGTTCGGGCCTACCCACGCTGCCCGCCGCCATACTAGACAGCTCGATCCCGACGGTCAATCTGACCCAACAAGCCAGACGCTCCCCCGTGTCCAGACGTCTGGACGTTCGACTCATTGGATGAAACGCGACTGTGATTGTGACCTGAAAGGTGCCCTACCCGCGCGAGGTGTCAGCGGTGAATCGAAGTGTCATGTTTGCATCGAAACGATCAGGGGAGGTTTCCACCGCACGAATGCTGCCGAAATCAAGGCGACGAAACATGGCTTGCAGTTGCCGAAGAGCTCTGGTTGGGTCGGTGGTCGATCGGGCGAGCCTCGGACACGGGATGGATACTTCAATCACCTTCCCCTCCCGCTCGACGCGAAACGTCCACTGTCCCACGTTCGCCCCTTCCACCATCAGACGCCGCAAGTCCGCCGTCGGATGATCCAACGACACGAGAGTGTTGTTCACGCCAAGAATCAAATCGCCCAGGCGGAGGTGGCCGGCCGCACGTCCGCTGTGATAAACCCGCGCGACCAGCACCGTGCCGGGGCGCTCCCCGGCTTGGGTGCCAATCCCCAGTTTCGGAGTCCGCTTGCTCTGAAGTTCGTACGACGGCGCACCGCCGATCGCCTGTGCGAACCACCGATTCATCGGCCCGTTGGCATCGTTGAGCCAACCGTCAACGGTCTGCGCAGCCACCGCCGGTTGAACAATGCCCAGCAAGAATGCCGGATCGTTGTCCTGATCGACCGACGCGAAGTCGCGAAGCGACCGCAGTGTCGGTGCGAGTCCCATTTTGGCGTCGACGATGTTGCGAATGTGGTCAGCGCTGAACGCGACAATGAACGTGTCCTCCATCGCCGCGAACGCCGGCTTGATGAACTCGGCGGGCAGCGTCGCGCCGCCCCTGCCATCGTCCTTCGCCGGCAACGTCACTTCGAAGATCGTCGTGCCCAGGTATTCCGTACGCGTCAGACGCAATCGCCGCTGTGGCTTGTCCCGATTCTTGACGTCGAACCAGTCCACAACCACCTGCACCGATTCCGCAAACGACGTGGCGCAGCGGTCGGCGTCATTGGACTCGAGAAGGATGGCGAGTTGAGGCACGTTCGGACCGGCCCCCAAATTCTGATCCCAGGCAATGATGGCGTTGTTGCCGAGGGCGTCGATCACGTCTTTCTCAAACTGCTTGACATCAAGAATCCGCAACAGCAGTTCAACGTACGGCGGCGTGTCATCACCGAGTCGCCCTTGCACAACGGAACGATAGGCTGCCAACACATCGAACTGCGTGCTCCACGCGGCAATCGTCGTCAGCGGCAGCGACCGCAAACGCGACACCGAAGTCACGCGTGGAACTTCTTGGCCTGCCGGTCGACTACGCGCCGCGCGGACCGCGAACTCGACGTTGTCCCCAGTGAACGAGATCCCGATTGCCAAACGCGCCAACCCAAGATCGAACAGGCTGTTGCCCCTCGCGCCGCCGTCCGTCTCATCAAATCGCACGTAGATCGTTCCGTCGCGGCGCACCGGTAAATCGCGAACCTGCCTCTGGTACGCACGGTTGTCCGCCAGCGTATTGCCCGTACCACGCTGCATTTGTCGAATCATCGACTTGTACACCGAACCGTCGTGATTCCGCTGACTGATGACCAGAATCCGCCCGTTCGTCGCCGCCGACAACCGCGTGTGCGTGCGATACACCTGGACATCGCCTTTGCGGTCAATCGTCTGAATGCTGTCCGGGCCAAACGTGTCGTGGATCAGCCGATCATCCTTGCCCAGCCGAACCACGATGACGCCCTCCGCCAAACGATTCCACGAAGGAGCAGCCACCGCAATCTGGTGTGTCAAAAGTTCCTTGATACCCCGACCGGCTTGCAGTCCCAAACTACGCAGGAGCGTCGGACCCCAATCGCCGCGGTCGCGCCGGGCTTTCGTGGGGTCGATCAGTAAATCGTAAAGACCATAAACGCTTCTCGCGCGGTCCGTCGGCCCGTCGTCGATGATTCTGTCCAGTTCGACGAAAAGTCCCACCGTCGCCGGAACGACATGAGCAAGCGACACCGTATTCTCAACAGAGCGAGACGGTTGGTCGCCAATGGCCCGCGGGAGCGCGACCATCGCTGCGACAGCGCACGAGACCACGACTAATCGACAACCCGGAATTGGTCGGCGCAGCACGGTGCGCGAAGCACGCGTTGCGGCGTCGTCGGCTAGTTGACCCATGCCGAACCCCACCATGGCGAATTCCCGCTAGAGATCCTCAATGTCGTCGGCATTCGACTCGCCGGGTGCCAGCTCGTCGAAGGAATCGGGCATGACCTCGAACGGCGCGGTGCGCGGCGTGGCATCGTCGATGCCAAGTCGATCGAGGATTTGCATGATTGTCATTTCACCGAAATGAAGCAGATCTTGCGCATTGTCAGCGCGCTGCGTCCATGTGGACTGAACATGATCGACGAACGAATCGGCAGCGCGATCCAACTCCGCCGGCTCGCTTGGCTTGACCCGTTTGACACCCAGCACCTTCGGCGCCGGACCGGAAAGCCATAGTGTCAGCGTGACCGCGACCGCCGCCGCAACAGCCAGGAGGGAACCGGCTGTCTTCCATCGCCCCATGCGAAAGACCCCGCCCGACGATTGCCCTCGATCAAGACACGCGAGCAAGCGATCGGTGAACGCGTCGGTCAGACCCGGCTCGACCGGCTCGTCGACGGTGATTACCTGCCCGACGACCTCCATCAACGCCAACTCGTGACGGCAGTCGCTGCACGCAAGGCGGTGAGCACCGAGTTCCGTCTCCATCGCGGGCGACAACTCGCCGTCGAGATAGGCGTCAAATAGGTTTCGAGCCTGTTCGCAATTCATGCCGCCGTCGCCTGTTCCATCTTCCAATCACATCTGACCATCACACACACGCTTCTACCCGGCAAGACCCGCCAGGATGCGAAGTTTCGATGTTTCCCGGATCACACACGGTTGCAACAACTCTTTGAGCTTCACCCGGGCGCGGTGCAGATGGCTCTTGACCGTCGCCACCGGCAACTCAAGAACCTGCGCGATATCCTTGCAACCCATGTTTTGGTTGTAGAAAAGAACAACCGTCGCGCGCTGGGAGGCTGACAGCTTGTCCACCGCCGCCCACACCACGCGACGCAAGTGACTCGCTTCGTCACTCTCAGCCGCCAACTCTCGCAGGTCGGACGCACCAGCCGCCACGGTCGAAAAGTCGAGTTCGCCCGTGAGCGATTGTCTCCGCCGAATCGCGTTAAGACAAAGCCGATACCCGATCGTGAACAGCCACGTGCTGAAGCGGAATTCGGTCTTGAACGAATCGAGAGAAGCGAACGCCTTCAGGAAAGCGTCCTGGACGATATCTTCGGCGTCGTGATGATTGCGAATCACACGCCGAACAAACGCGTAAAGACGATCCTTGTGCAAATCTATCAACGCGCGCACCGCACCCTGGTCGCCCCGCCGAGCGCGAGCGATCATGCGTTTTTCAACGCGCCGTTCCTCAGTTTGGGCTGAGCTTGGCTTCTTCATGTCGATCGACCTAACACACTATTATACCAGTATCGAGCGGTTCGCGTTGCAAACTTTCAACGTCCGAATACACTCAACACTGCGACGCTGCACAATGCCGTCGCATCCCATTATCTATCGGATAACGCTCGCGAAGTCAATAACTTATGGCGAAAAAGGCCGGCGGAAAACCCAAGACGATACGGAACCGCAAGGCGAGGCACAGCTTCGAACTGCTCGACACGATGGAGTGCGGCATTGTCCTGCGCGGAACGGAGGTCAAAAGTCTGCGCGACGGGCAAGGTTCGCTGGAGGAAGCATTTGCGCGCATCCACGACCAGGAATTGTGGCTTTACGCGTTTCATATCCCGCCCTACGACCACGGGAACGTGCACAATCACGACCCCACCAGACGCCGCAAGCTACTCATGCACAAGCGCGAAATCGCACGTTTGGCGACCAAGCTGACGCTTAAAGGGCAAACCCTCGTGCCATTGGACCTATATTTTAACGATCGGGGCATCGCTAAACTTACCTTGGCGCTCGCCACCGGCAGAAACAGACGCGACAAGCGACAAGACCTGCAAGAACGCGACGCCAAGCGAGAAATGGACCGGGCGATGCGCCGCGGCTAACGCCAGATTGAGCGGGCGGCTGTCCTGAATCCGCCGATTCGCCTGACCACGTAGCGACATCGAACACGAACGCAAGGTTGATTCAATGGGTTTGATCAAGAGCGTTTCGGGCGTGCGTGGGATCGTCACCAGCGACGATGCCGCCGACATCACCATCGATGCGGACGTCGCCCGTCGAATGGGACGGGCCTACGCAAGCCATCTGGTCTCTTCCCGCGCTTCCGACGATGCACTCGTGCTCGTTGGCGGACGCGATGGACGACACACCGGGGCCAAGCTGTTGGCCGCCTTCGCCGACGGTGCGAGACAATCGGGAGCCCATGTTGTCGACGTCGGCATCGTGACAACCCCCGGCGTCGCACTGATGGTTCAAGCGATCGGCGCTGCGGGTGGCGTGGTGATCACCGCCAGCCACAACCCGGCCCAGTGGAACGGCATCAAGCTGATGACTCCGGAAGGTCAAGCGCCCTCGAAAGAGGACGCCGAGCGCATCTTCGGGCGTTTCGACCGCAACGACTTCATCGATCGTCCGACACCGGGCAGCCCTCCCTCCGACGTGCCCGACCCGCACGATCTTCACGTGTCGAAAGTGCTCGACATTGTCGATGTGGAACGCATTCGGGCGAGGCGGTTCGCCGTTGTGCTCGACAGCATCAACGGGGCGGGCGCGGTCGCAGGCCGCACCCTGCTCGAACGATTGGGTTGCCGCGTGGTCCATCTCAACGCCGAACCGGCAACAGTCTTCGCCCACACACCCGAACCCACGCGTGCCAATCTTGCGACCGTATGCAGCCGGGTCGCGACCGAAAACGTCGACGTCGGGTTCGCCCAGGACCCCGACGCCGACCGCGTCGCACTGATCGACGAGGCGGGACGATACATCGGCGAGGAATGGTCGCTGGCGCTGGCGGCGATGCGCGTGTTTCAAACCCGCCCGGGACCCGCCGCCGCCAACCTGTCCACCTCCAGACTCATTGACGATATCGCGCATGCTGCGGGCGACGAATGCAAGGTCCACCGCTCCGCCGTTGGTGAAGCCAACGTCGTGGAAGCCATACGCCGCCACAACTGCGTCATCGGCGGAGAGGGCAATGGCGGCGTCATCGATCCGCGCGTGGTGTACGTCCGCGATAGTCTGGTGGGAATGGCCCTCGTACTCGACTTAATGGCAACCGAGCAAAAATCGTTGTCGGCCATCGTCGGCCGTATGCAGTCCTACGCAATGATGAAGGAAAAACTACCGTACGACCCTGCCGCCCTGTCGCAGACGCTCGTTGCGGTCCGTCAGGCGATGTCCGACGGTGTGGTCAACGATCTCGACGGGATTCGCATCGATTGGCCTGACGACCAAAAATGGTGCCACGTTCGCGCGTCCAACACCGAACCGATCATACGCGTCATCGTCGAAGCGACCAGCGACGACGACGCAGCGGAATTGATGCAGCGCACGCAGGCTGTCATTCGTTCCATCAACCGGTAGGAACACTCACGGAGCGTTCTTTCGTATCCGAGCCGCGACCGTGAGGAAGCGGTCTTTCTGCTGCGAGCGCTTGCTTACGCGCTCGGCTCTGAAAGCGGCTTCTTGAGCACGTTCAAACGCGTGGCATTTGAAAATGGGAGAAAACTACTGGAAACGGCGCGCGCATTTGGAAAGCACGTCGCGCACCACGGCCCACAACTGATCCGCGTCATGGGAACGAATGGTTCGCACGCGCGGGCCAAGCGGTCGCCAGATGTTGGGGTCGGTTGGGCCGAACAGGGCGATCGTCTCCAGGCCTACCGCGCCGGCAAGGTGCGTCATCCCCGCATCGTTGCCCACGAAAACCGCCGCCCGAGTCAGCGCGTCAGCCGCGGAAGCAACGTCGTGCTCTTCAATGACCGGCCCCGATTGTTTCAGCCGATCAACGAACGCCTGACCGAACCAATCACGCTCCACAGGCCCCACCATCCAACGGGCCGACACAGCGTCGTCGTGCAAACGTTTCATCAGTCCTTCGAACAATGACAACGGAGCGCACTTGGCTTTTCCACCGCTCCCCGGATGGCAGATCACCGACGGCTCGCTATTGGATTCATCGCTTGGTTTGTCCCGCTGGATGAAAGTCCGGTTCGGATCGATCGGACCAATCGTTACGCCCGCCGATCGCAAATCCGCCAGCCATTGCTCGGTGATGTGTCGAGGCTGATCACACGTTTGCCGGTTGGGAGCAGGTTCGATCGACACCACCCGACCGTCGCAGCGTCGCGCGAGATTCTGCGACAACACCTCCGCGGGTCCGCCCAGGAAGTTGACCACTGAATCATGCGTTTCGAAGATCGCAGGCAGTGGCTCGGTGCACTGATCGACATAGAACCGATGCAGACAGAGCGATTCGAGGTCGACTGCCCGGTCGAACACGCCCCGACCGACCAGCCAGTACGCCACGCGGTTGCGCGCCGCAATGGTGATGCGCGATTCGGGAACGGCCCGCCGCAACGCGTCAGCCACGAACGCGGTCAGCACCAGATCGCCCAGCGCCCCGCCATGCAGAATCAGAATCGAAGCGGGCGGTTCGCCTATTTGCGGTATTTCTTGTGACACTGTTTGCAGGAAACCGACATCGCCTTCATGGATGCTCGAGCCTCAGCTAGGTCCTTCTTCTCCACGGCTGCGGCGATTTTTCGCGCCCCATCGCGGAACATGCCCGCGAACGTCCACCAGTCAGATTCGTCCGGCGATTTGTGGTACTGCAACACGTTGGCGATTTCAGCCAGCAGGCGGGCTTTGCGACCGGCCGATTCCCAGTTTGGCGGCTCTCTGAGCCGCTCTCGAAGCGTGCCGTTGATCTTTTTGTTCAGGTGCATCAGGTCTTCGACTTCCGCGATCGGACGAAAACTCGGCGTCTCACCGTTCAGGGTGGCGCTCGCGTACATGGTAATCGTCATCACGATCATCGTGGTTGTGACGCACGCCAGGGTCATCGGTCGCTTCATGTGATTTTCGTCCTCCTCTTTACGGGTCTGCGCACAAACCCTGTTTCCGCAGGCTCATTCCGCCGGCTTTGTCCCAGTAATCCAACCGCCACCGACGACAAGATCGCTGTCGTAAAACACGATCGCCTGTCCCGGTGTGGGCGCGGTCTGCGGCTCGTCAAACACCACCTCCGCGCGATCACCGTCGAGCAATGTGACGGTGGCAGGCGCCGCCCGGTGCAAATAGCGAATCTGGACGTTCGCCTGAAAGACATCGGGTACGTCGTGACGAAGCAGATTGATACGCTCCGCAAGTACAACCCGCTTCATCAACCCGTTGCGGTCGCCCACCGTGACCGTGTTGGACGCGCGATCAATCTTGGTAACGTAGATGGGCGTTCCCGCAGCGATGCCCAACCCACGACGCTGCCCAATCGTGTAATGCCCCACCCCCCGATGGCTGGCGATTACTCGTCCGTCGGCATCCACAACATCGCCCTCGACGAATGCGTCAGGCCGACGCTGCTCGACAACGCGCGCGTAGTCTCGATCCGGCACGAAGCAGATTTCGACCGAGTCGGGCTTGTCGGCGTTTGGCAGATCGAAACGCCGTGCCTCGTCGCGCACCTGTTCTTTGGTCAATCGCCCGAGCGGAAAGAGAATCCGGTCGAGCAGCGCCCGCTTGAGGCCGAACAGGACGTACGTTTGGTCCTTGCCCGCGTCGGCGCTTCGCCGCAGCACGCTTTGCCCGTTCACGTTGTCGATGCGAGCGTAATGTCCGGTGGCAACGTACCTCGCGCCGACCGCGTCTGCGTAGTCGATGATCTTCCCAAACTTGAATTTCTGATTGCACACGACGCACGGATTCGGCGTCCGGCCGCTGGCGTATTCGTCGGAGAAGTAATCAATCAACCGGTCGAAATCGTTCTTGAAGTTCAACGAGAAGAAAGGAATATCCAGCATGCCCGCCACGAACCGTGCGTCCGACGCGTCGGACGCGTTGCAGCAACCCTGATGGTTCCTTTCGCCTTCCTTGACGGGAGTCGGGTCGTCAACCCCCACCCGCATGAACAGGCCCATCACGTCGAATCCCTGCTCCATGAGCAGGCAGGCAGCCACGCTCGAATCCACACCGCCGCTCATCGCGACCACAACTTTGGGCTTGCTTAAAACCATCGTCGAAAGAACCCCGTCCAGCCGGCTGACCGACCGCGGATTATAGGAGTTTCGCCCTCAAGATACAAAACCGCTCGCATCGTCGCCTGACGACGGCATCGCCCGCTCGTCACTCAACGATTGTCAGATTTCTTGGCGTCGGTTGGCGAGGTAGCAGGTGTGCTTGGGGCAGGTGAATTCACCTCCGCCGAGGCACGCTGCGCGAGGGTTGGGATTTGTTCAATCCGCGCCCGCAGGTCGGCAAAGATTCGGTCGATCGGGCCGTACAGCTTGACGGCGTCGCTGCGCACCGGATCGGAAAGGGATCCGGTCGCATCGTCGACCCGATCGATCGTTTCCTCCAGTTGCTCCAGTTGCGTTCGGTGGCGATCACGATAGGCCAGCGTTTCTTTCTTGCACTCGCGCAGAATCGAAAACGCCGCCTCACGCTGGCGATCGTCAAGCGCGTACTTCAGAATGAAGTCAGCCACGAACGAATCCCACCGTGCCAACTCCTCGTCGATCTTGACAGCCGCTCGCGATCGCGCGTCCGACGCCGTCGCAGACTCCTTCGCTGTTTCAGCCGCTTTCTCTCGCTCTTGACGCACCCGTTTCGTCGGTTCCCACCAATCGCGTTCGTCGAACTCGCCGCGCTCCCACGCATCCAAGCGGGCTTTGAACAAGCCCAGACTTGTGTTGATCTTGATGCCTTCCAGTGCATGCCGGACGCGCTGCGCGGGCGTCAGCACGTCACCGATGTCGGTTTGGGTCGCGTCAATCTGCTCGCGAAAAGAGTCGAAAACCGGATCCGCCCGCTTGGCCCATCGCTGAATCGCCTCGGCGTCGGGAGGGCTGGGCGCAAAACGAGCCTCCACGTACTCGTTGAGCAGCGGCTGAAGATCCTCGCGATGCTCCGTGAGATACGAAGACCACCGCCGCACGATCGCCCGTCGCGTCGTCGCCGCCTGCTCGTCGTTAAGATCGTATTTCAGCGCGGTGTCGTCAGCCCAGCGCACCAGGAGGTTTTCCAGCATCGTGCTGGTCGGCCAAACGCCGTCGAGAACCACACGGTCTGCTTCGGACTCCGACGATTGCGCTGCGTCGTCCGGCGGACCAGCCGTTCCACACAGCAGCAATAAGAACAACGCCCGACGCATCACCCACGCCTCCGCGAACCGTTCAACCTGCACATTATACCGTTATCCTGCCAGTTGGTCGCCAATCTCTGCCGATAAACACGTCAGTGTCTGTGTGGACTTGTTGGGACACGCCCGACGGGCGGGCTGCGTCAGCGTGCGGCGGCCTATTTGTCGCGGCAACCAAACGCCGGGGGATTCGCCGTGCCAGCGACCGTCGTCAGCATCGTCATTCCCACCTTCAATCGCCGGTCACGCCTGGTCAACACGCTGTCGGCCATCAGGGAAAGTGTCAACGTGTGTCACGAGATCATCGTTGTCGACGGCGGGTCAGACGACGGCACTCGGGAGTACCTGGCTGGCGACGACGAGCTTCACGTCATTCTGGAACCAAGGCGCGAAGGCGCGGTTCGAGCGTTCAACAAGGGCTTCCGCGCAGCCCGCAGCCGCTACGTCATGTGGTTGAATGACGATGCCCACCCGCTACCGGGATCGGTCGCCGCCGCCATCAAGATGATCGAAGCCCACGACGACATCGGCATGGTCGCGTTCTATCACGATTGGAATCAGACCCGCAACGTGCTCGACACGGTCGAGCACGAAGGGCGCACCTATTCGATGTACAACGTTCGGGGGTACCCCTATGCGAACTTCGGCCTGCTGCGTCGCAGTCTGCTTGAACAGATCGGTTTCGCCGACGAGCGGTACTATTTCTTCGGATTCGATCCGGACCTGTCGCTCAAGGTGCAGATCGATGCCGGGCTTAAGGTTGTCGGCTGTCGCAACGCGCTCGTCCGCCACGAAGAGCTTCACGATGATCGCAAGCTGAGCGACTTGCCGGCTGGTCAGCACGACAACGAAAAACTGTTCGCCAAGTGGAACCTTCCCCCGCCCAACACCTATCCGGACCCCTCGCCGCGGTATCGCCGGATGATCGAAGAACTCGCCCTCGTCTGATATCGCAGGCTTTGGCGCGCGATCGCGCCGTCATGGCTAACCGGCTTCAGCGATCGCAATATCCGACAGCGCCTTGATGAAATCCATGACGAAGAACAGTGTCCACGCCGACGTCACCAGCACGATCACCGTGATGCAGATCGCCACGAACGTGTTCCCACGAACCGGCGTGTCTGATCTCATGGTGGCGATGATGTGGGGACGAGAAAGGATCAACATCGACACCAGCACGGCGGCAATCGTTGGCCAGATGCTGATGGAATGGAGGTAGCTGTACAGCCAGACCGACCGGGGGACCGAATCGGACAACATCCCGGATCGACCCCAGATGAAATGACCGCGAAGGAAGTACTCGCCGTCCCTGAACATGCCGTTGGGCGCGTCGCCGCCGAGATACCCGTAGCTCATCGTGTACACGACGAAATTCGCCAGCCCCAAGGCGATGATCCACAGCAAGATCGTGTTGCGACGTTGCCGATCCAACGCAAGCCTTTCCGACGATGCCTCAGACCGAAGCGGGCACAGCCGAAACCGGTGAAATCGTGCCCTCGACCGGTGACGATGCGGTTGCGTAACGTTTCTTAACAATCCGCCCCGACAGGTAGGCGAGTCGTCCCGCTTCCGTCGCCAGGTTCATCGCCCTCGCCATACGCAGCGGGTCCTTCGCGCCGGCGATCCCGGTGTTGAGCAACACCCCATCAGCGCCCAGTTCCATCGCGACCGCCACATCCGACGCGGTCCCCACCCCCGCGTCAACAATGACCGGATAACTCGGATTGTCTTCCTTGAGATACTCGATGCACAACAAGATGTTGTTCGGATTGAGAATCCCCTGCCCGCTGCCGATCGGCGATCCTGCCGGCATGACGCTCACCGCCCCGGCGTCTTTGAGGCGCTTGGCGAGAATCGGGTCGTCGTTCGAATAGACCAGCACCTCAAAGCCCAGATCGATCAGTTTTTCAGTGGCTTCCAGCGTGCCGATCGGATCGGGCAACAGCGTCTTCTTGTCTGCCAACACTTCAAGCTTGACCCATTTCGCCCCCGGGTTGTCCAGCCCCTTGAGCAACTCTCGACTGAGCTTCGCGGATCGAACCGCGTCGGCAGCGTTGAAGCAACCCGCGGTGTTCGGCAGAATCGTGTACTTGGTCAAATCCAGATGGTCGAGCAGGCTGCCGCTCTTGGCGACCCCCTCGGCACTCAGCACGTCGCGCCGCACCGCCACCGTGACGACCTCGCATCCGGACGCGTCCAGCGATGCGTTCATGGTCGCAAAATCAACGTACTTGCCGGTTCCAACAAACAAACGCGAACCGAACTCAAATGAACCCACACGATACCGGTCGGTCGACATCAGCCGCCTCCAACAAAGGTCACGATTTCCACACGGTCGCCGTCTTGCAAGTGCGTGTCGTCGAATAGCGCGCGACGAACCAACTCCTCGTTCACCTCGACAGCCACGCGCACCTGCGGCAGACCGAAATGACTCAACAAGTCTCCGACCGTCGCGATTCCTTCGATGTGCTCCTTCTTGCCGTTGACGTCGAGCAGCATCTTCGTGGCGACCCCCAAGCAAGCGGATTATACGTGAGTGCTATGCGCCGAGCAATTCCGAAGGAACCTGATCCGCACGGATGACCAGATAGTAAACGATCGCCGCCGCGGCGATCGATAGGCTGATCGCCACCTTGCATTGGAGTCTCTGTGCGCGAATCTCCGCGCTGGGAAGTTCTTCACGCCGGTGGGACCATAGAACCAGGCCGGCCAAACAAAGCGACCCCGGCGACCCCAACCACAACACGAAAAACACGGTCAAGTCGGTGAACATCGGCCTGTACGCGAGCATGACGAGCGCCGTCACCAACGTTGCCAATGCAATCCACACGCTCGCGAAAGCGATCACGCGAGATTCTCCATCAGGCTGCCCAACACCGCGTCCACGTCGATCACCGCGTTGCCTCGATGGCACAGATCAGCTTATACAGCAGTCTGGCAGCCAGAAATTCCGTCACCACCTGACCGGGAATCGGAAGCACCTCGACAATGTCAGCCGCCACGATCTGTTTTTCAGCCGCTACCCGCCGCAGCAAGCCGGTGACCTGATACCAATCTAGACCGCCCGGCTCGGGCGTGCCCGTGCCCGGCGCGAAAGCGGGGTCGAATCCGTCAATATCAATGGTGACGTACACCGTGTCGCCCAGCGCGTCGAGCACCGTGTCCACCCATCCAACCGACGAGCGACACGCCACAGCAGGTACAACAGTGATGGCGGCGCGGTTTACGAAGCGGTGTTCTTCCTTGGCGATGCACCGAATGCCGACCGGAACCACCTTCGCCCCAAGCTCGACGACACGACGCATCACGCTGGCATGGGAATAGGGCGTTTGCTCAAACGTGTCGCGAAGGTCGAGGTGAGCGTCGATTTGAAGCACCGACACGCCCTTGTGCTTGCTCATGACCGCCCGGACCAAGCCGCTCGTCACGCTGTGATCGCCGCCCAACCCCAGCAGCGTCTTGCCGTCGCGAACGATACGCTTGGCCGCCTTGAAGATGTCCTCGTGCATCGCCGCCGGACCCGCCGCGTTGGCCGCCACCGGCTCGACCGTTGCAATGCCGGCTGTGTGGTATTCCCGATGGAACTCCTCATCGAACAGTTCCACGTGGTGCGACGCTTCGATAATCGCACCAGGCCCGCGTCGGGCGCCGGCGTTGTAGCTCGCGGCTGCATCGTAGGGGATTGGTAACACGACGTACCGAGCGGTTCGGTAATCGCAATCACGGGGTTCCAGCTCAAGAAAATTCTGCGGGATGCGTTCAACCGTCACCGGCCGGCTCACTTAATGTTGTACACGCCCTTGTAGCTGTCTTGGAACACCGGGTTGTTGCGGGCAACCTCGTGCAGCGTGCGAACCAGATCGGGAACGCGACTCAGCAGCCGTCTCGGTTTTCTCTGCGTGTTGCGACCGAGCACGTACTGGGCGATCAGCGGAAATGTCAGCGACGCGCACGAATACACCACGACGTTGTTCTTGTACGCATCCTTCACCTTGCCCCAGCTACGAGCTTCCGCCGGCGTCGCGCCGGATAGCCCCCCCCAATGGGGCGAATCGGTGGTGAGTTGCAGGAAGTAGTCGTGCCCGCCCTTGGAATCGTCATTGAGAATCTGATGCAGCGTCGGCTGTGTCTGCAAGTAGAAGTTTTTGGGCGAGCCACCGCCGATTTCCACGACGCCGTTCTTGTCCGCATCCCGCACAATGGCGGCGGTTTCAATCACATCCAGAAGCGGGTTGAGGTTGATCGGTCGTTGAAACATGTGCGGCACGATCAGGTTCATGCCGATCGAAGAATCTCCCGGCGATGACGTGTAGATCGGCACGTCGTGCTTGGCCGCCGACGCTACGAACGATTTCTCGGGATGGGGCGCGGTTTTGAGAATCGCGTCGCCGAGCGCCTTGTGCAGCGTCGCGGTCGAAAACGGCTGGGACGAATCAAACTCCGACAGCGCGTCGAGGATGATCTTGTCGGTGGCCATCAAGGTGTCGTCGTCGTGAATGAACACGTCGTAGATGCGCGCCACGCTTTCGTTGGCCAGTTCGTTGTCGTCCACCTCGTGCGTGCCCTGCACCATCGGCAGGTCAAAGGTGCGATGAAGATCGTGATAGAGGTTCGCGCCGGTCGATACGATGAAATCCACGTAGCCTTTCTCGATCAGCGAGCAGAACACCCCGCTCATTCCGATCGGCGTCATCGCCCCGGCGATGGTCAGCGCGACCGTCGCGTCGTCGCAGATCATCCGGCTGTACAACTGTGCGCCTTCAGCCAGTCGGCGGGCGTTGAACCCGCTGTGGGCGAACACCTCGTCGATCATGTCGACGACGTGTTCGTTGCCAGCCAGCTTCAACGGCTCGATCGGTCGACCGTCCAGCCAGCGACCCTTACCTGAGCATCCGTCATTCATGGTGTTCGTTCCTCGGAACGTGCAGGAAAACCGCCGCAGCAACCCGCGTCGCGCCCGTCAGGAAGCGGTTTCCTTGCCCCCCCCTCTCTCACGGTCGGGGCTCGGATGGGATGCTATCAACATGGAACATAGCACTAATAGCAAAAAACCGCGGCGGCGACGACCGTCGTCCACAGCCCGTTCTTGTCGCCCTCAGCCGTTTGTACGACGGCCCGCGTCCGCACGATCAAGCCCTTCGCTTTGTAAATCTCCAGCCGCTCGTCGTAGGCCGTGTCCGGGTTCAGTTCCACGCCGTGCGTCGTCGCCAGCATGGCAGCCGCCATGTCTTCCACCATATCGCTGCACCGCCGGTGCGTGAGACCGAAGCCGTGGTGCTCCGCGATGTAACCGTAATGCCCCTCCTCAGCCGGAATCGCCAGACCGACCCCGGCACACGCCAGCCGATTCGGTTCGTTGGTCCTCGCTTCGGCGATCACACAATGGGTAATGCCGCCGATCGCCAGCTTCTTCAGGCCGGCCTTTCGAGAGATGATCTTGCACCCTGGAGGAAAAATGCTGCTGACACGAACCAGGTTGAACTGCGCGATGCCCGCATCACGGAGCGCTTCCTCGAATGATTGAAGCGATTGTCGATGCTTGCCCACACCCTTGGTGAAGAACAGTTGCCGCGGGACCAGTTGTCCGTCCAAATAACCATCCTTTCAACGAAGCGCCGCCGATTGGTGCGCGGGGGGAAATTATAGTGCTCGCACCACAATTCACAACCGCGGTCCCGACACTGCAACATGACTCAATTTACGAGCGTTCCGATCAGGTGTGCTCCGAAGCCGCGACCGTCAGGGAGCGGACGATTGCAAGTTGCGCTCGCCTGGGAAGAACCACTCCCTGACGGTCGCGGCTCCGCTCAGTTCATCCCCCGAGCACGCGTGTTGCTGCACTAGCCGCCCGCGCGATCGCTCAGGAGGGCTATTAGCCGCGACGCTAGCGACCGAAGCGCTCGCCCGCGATGGCTGATCTTGTTCTTCTCCGTGGCGGTCAGTTCTGCTGCGGTCTTTCCGAGATTCGGAATCCAGAAGTGGGGATCGTATCCGAATCCGTTGTCTCCCCTCGGCGTTTCGACGATCAAGCCATCCAGCATGCCGTCAGACTCGAGCAACACCGTGTCACCATCTGCGACGGCGATGCTACATCGGAATCGGGCCGTGAGAAGCGCCGGATCGACCCCACGCAGGGCATCGATCAGCTTTCGGTTGTTGTCTTCATCGCGGGCAGACTCGCCCGCGAACCGGGCCGAACGAACCCCCGGCACGCCGTCAAGCGCGTCAACTTCCAGCCCGCTGTCGTCAGCCAGCGTCAACAAGCCTGTCAACCGACTGTAGTGACAGGCCTTCAGCCGGGCGTTGCCCGCGAAAGAGTCTTCCGTCTCATCAGCCGGCGGCAAGTTGGGATGGGCATCGAGGCAGACGAAGTCCACCGGTAGGTCACCCATGACGGCTTGGATCTCAGCCAGCTTTCCACGATTCTGCGTTGCGATCAGGATGGCGGGGCGAGCGATCAAGGTGCCGGGCTCGGGCGCTTGGGAATCTTGACCAACAAAGATCGAACCACGCTTCGCTCGCCGTCGATCGTCGCGTTCCACACCGCGCCGTTCGTCAGATTGTAAACAAAGTTCTCTTTACGCTGCAACGCCCGAACTTCGTCACCGTAGTCCAGTCGGCCGCCGCGTTCGCGAACCGCGTTCCTGCCGAACACGCCCACCGTCACGATGCTCGCCGATGGCCCGTGATGGTAGAAAGCGTCGTAATGCTTCTTCCGCAGCTTCGCCACATAATCCACCGCCGCCTTCTTGCGATCCCTGATCTCAGGCGACGGGAAGAACACCGCCACCTGAAGCGAGTACTCGCCGTCGACGTTTTCGAGGTTCCATTCCGAATGGCCGACGTCGGGCAAGGGCTTTGGCACCATGCGAGCCGCCAGGAACAATCGCCGCCCCTGATCGTCCACCAGTCCTTTGATGGCGTTGAGGTCGTATTTCAGCGCTTCGGGAATCTGACGCGATCCCGATTCCGGATTGATGTCGCGATGGTACGTTCCATAGTAGATCGTCGACGATGACTCGTCATGGACGGCGGCAATGTCGGCGGCATCCACGCCTTCGGTCTTCCGCAGCACGTCCGCGATTGCGGCGGCGCTCTCGCGATGTTGCGGGCCACTCAACTGGATGCATTCAATCGTCCACGGTTCGCCTCGCTGGCATCCAACCAACGGCAGCAACACGACCGTCCATCCGAGAGAAGCAATCACGCCAAGACGATTCGAGCGGACGGTTTTCGCTATGATCATACCCACAGAAAACCTCGTCACGACAAGTCCCACGAACGCTGCTCGCGCGAGAAGCGCGCTGTCGCCCTTCAAACGCACAGTTCTTCAGGAAACCCCACTAGCGCCGGCGGCGCAGCGCACGCTGCTGATCCTCGCCCAATTGTTTGATACCACGCGCCGCAACTGCCAGCATGCGATTCATTTGCGGGCGCGAAAACGTTCCCGATTCAGCCGTTCCTTGAACCTCGACGAACGCTCCCGAACCGGTCATCGCCACATTCAAATCAACCTCGGCGGTCGAATCCTCCGAGTAGTCCAGATCGAGCAGCACCTTTCCCCCGACAATGCCCACGCTGACCGCGGCGATCGAATCGAGCACCGGCGACTTCTTGATTCGCTTTTGAGCCCGGGCGTAGCGCACCGCATCGCACATCGCCACGTACGCGCCCGTGATGCTCGCGGTCCGCGTGCCGCCGTCCGCCTGCAACACGTCGCAATCAATCAAGATCGAGTTTTCACCAAGAGCGCTCATGTCCACCACCGCCCGCAACGCCCGCCCGATCAATCGCTGGATTTCCTGAGTACGCCCGTCGATACGGGTGCGATTGCGGTTGCGGCGATCGCTGGTCGCCGCCGGCAACATATCATATTCAGCGGTCACCCATCCCGTTCCTTGCCCCTGCTTCCATCTCGGGACGCCTTCTGAAAACGACGCGGTGCACAAGACATGCGTGTCACCGCACTTGATCAGCACCGAGCCGGCCGCAAACTTTGTGAAACCGCGAATGATCTCAATCTTGCGTAGCTCGGCGGCTCGTCGTCCGTCGCGTCGTGGCACGTGTATCCCCTGATAATGTCCGACAGTGCGTGCGGTGTGATGAAGGCTATTGGATCGCCGCGCGACGATAATTCCGCCGTCAAAACGTGTCAAGCTGATGCGGACAACGAGGCGATCATTTGAACCGACGTCGGGCCCGAGGCGCGAAAACGCAGGTCTCGCCGCGTCTCGCCGGCATGCGATAGTTCGACCAACAGGCGATCCTCAGGCAAGACGGCTCGCACACGATTCGCCCATTCGACAAGAACCGCCCCGCCCGAAGCGTGCATCTCCGCAAAGCCGAGATCCAACAACGCGTCGCCGCCATGCAACCGGTAAGCGTCGATGTGGTAAAGGTGCAGCCGTCCGACGTATTCGTTCACGATCACAAACGTCGGGCTGTTGACCATCACATCTGCCGGCACGCCCGCGCCCGCCGCCACGCCCTGAATCAACGTCGTCTTGCCCGCCCCGAGACCGCCTTCCAACGCGATGCACGACCCCGCCGCCATCGCTGCGCCCAACTGTCGACCAATCTCCCGCGACATATCAGGCGACGTGCTCGTCATCGTCAGATCCGTCGTACTCATGTCAGATGCTCATATCCCGTCGCCGGCAACCGTTCTTCAACACCGTCTGCGCGGCGAATCAGGACCCCGCCCGCAGCGATTCGACCAACTCGATGCAGCGTCACACCGTCAACGCCATCGTCCTTCACGCACGGATCGACGGCCAACAGCAGCTCGAAATCCTCACCGTCGGTCAACGAATGGTGCAACGGGCTTTCTCCATCCATCGCCGAGAGTCGACGGGCGTCGTCGTGAACGACGTCAAGAACGCTCTGTTCGTCGAGCACCGCCCCAACGCCCGAAGCACGACACAACCGATGAACATCCAGCGACAGCCCGTCGCTGATGTCCATCATTGCGTGAACCCGCTCGCCCCACTGCTCACAAATGCGCCGCGCCTCAACCACTCTCGGCCGAAACGACATGTGTCGTCCCAACCTGCTGCCCCCCAGACAGCCCGTGACCATCAACACGTCGCCCACGCGCGCACCACTACGTCGAACCGGCTCAATGCCGGGATAAGGCTCGCCCATGATCGCCACATCCACCGCGAGGCGCTGACGCCACGACGTCGTGTCCCCGCCGACGATCGAACAGTCAAACGTCGCCGCTGCCTCCCGCAAGCCTCCGAAGAGCAGCTTGGAATCTTCAAGACGCCACCCACCCGGCAACGCAACAGACACCACCGCCGACACCGGTCGGACCGCCATGGCTGCACAATCACTCAAGACGCACGACATCGCCTTGTACCCTATGGCGGTCAAACTGTGTTCGGATGAATCGAAATGAACGCCGTCGAGAATCATGTCCGACCCGAGCAGGACGTCGCCGCCCGAAGAACGGACCACAGCCATATCGTCGCCAACGCCCAGAACGACCGCCGATGAGCCACCCGCAGAGAACTCATCAGCCAACCACGCCAAAAGCTCCGCCTCGCCACCGCTCATCGCAGCCTCACGATTCAAAACCAGCCGCCGTCTTTCGCTGTCAGCAAAGACATTCGTACCCGGCGCGATCATAACCGCCCGCGACCGCCGTCGCACGAATCGACCCACGCGACGCCGCCGAGTTCACCACGTGACCCGTTCCGCCGCCCCACCCCAACGCCCGCGTCCGACAACATCGGAATCCCGCCGGACCGGCAGGCGACCGCCTTGACCGACAGTCCCGCTCCACGCATGATACATCGCGAATCGGGGGCGTAGCTCAGTCGGTAGAGCAGCGGCCTTTTAAGCCGTTTGTCGTAGGTTCGAGTCCTACCGCCCTCATTCACTCCTCCCCACTGCCACCGTCGGTCAGTGCGACGCCAGATAGACGCTGCGAAGCAAACCAACGACCGTGCATCTCAGCGGTCCCGCCGGATCACCATCGAGCCCCCGCTTGTCCGTCGGATTCGATGCGCACATCCCCGCCAACTGGTTCGTCCCCCCCCGCGACACACCCCCCCCCGCTGCGAATCCGACGGCGGAGATGCTTGACGATTTTTCGCCGGAAAGTTACGCTGCGCTCAAATGGGCCGCTAGCTCAGTTGGTAGAGCAGCTGACTCTTAATCAGCGGGTCACAGGTTCGAGCCCTGTGCGGCTCAGTTTCGCATCGCCTCGCATCCTCAAGCGTGGCGTCGCTTATCTTCGCCAATGACAACGACTTGTCGTCGCGACGCGGTTGCCGAATCCCGGCATCCGGGTTGCACGCTGTCGCGCCGCTTCGCTCTGTTTCGCGTCCCGAGCGCTGCGCCCTTGTTGCTGGTGAACGCGGCTGGCCAAACTGCAGTTTGACGGCGAGCCTGCCGTTCGCGATTGCGATGGCTTGTTGCATTGGTATCCACTTCGGATGCTGATGAGCAACGCGCAGCGAACGTCGCGGCAAGAACGCATGCTCAGATCAAATCGTCGTTCTGGCGGCGCAGTTTCCGCTCAAGGATGGGCGACATCCGAATCATCGCGGCGGCTGGCGGTCTACCAAGTGTAGTGGGCTTTGTAAGTTACGGTTTTTTCGGAGTCAGGGTCGACGACAACGCGAAACTCGATGGTTCGGGCATCGGTTTTTTCGTAGGCCTCGCTCTTCTCGATGACTTCCCAGTTGATCCACCGATAGAGGTGTTCGACAATGCGGATCTCGACCGGCTCAGTCTTGTGGTTGCGCAGCTTGATCTTGAAAGACTCGTCGAGCCAATGGTCGTGCGCCTCAACGTTGTATTCCATCCTGATTCGCTCTCCGACAATGTCGAACGCATTCCCGGTGTAGATGCGTACCTTTTCATCGCGCGGCGTATGGTCGATAACGTTCTCGCCGGTGAACTCGAGCAGCCCGTCGTCGTCCTGACGATAAAAGCGGACTCGCCCGCGAGGCAGCGGCATGCCCAGATTATTGTCCTGTGAATTGACGAACTCGCGCATGACCCAAACCTTGGGGTTTTGCAGCGTACCGTACGAGCGATTGTTGCGGATCGATTCCGGGTTGTATCCGCGGTAAATGCTCGGATCAATGGCCGCACCGTCATATACGTACACACGCGTCGAGCGGACGCCGGACGCACGGACGAACTCGACCTGCTTGGTCTCGCGGTCGTGAAGCGTTGTGCGGCGACGTAGTTTGTAGAGGTGGTATTCGTCGAACGACTTCTCTGTGACTGCCGGCCGCATCGCGCTGGAGGATGCGCCACCTCCCCCCCCGCGGAAGTACCGATCGCCGGCGACCCGTTGTTGAAGTTTGGAAACGTCGCCCGCGATCAGCTTGATGCGGGCGTTTTCGAATGTCTTTCCGCTCTGGTTGTCCACAGTGACCCAACCGATCAGATCGACCAAGTCGCCGGTGTCCGGCGCAACGACGTTGTAGTCAGCTTCCCAGCTCATTCCACCGGTGACGTAGGCCAACTCCGCGTCGAACTTGCCCGGGCGATCGGTCTCGATCAGCCAGCGAATCGTTGGTTTGAGAACCACGTCGTCTGTGAGTGGCGGAAACAGCGGCACGCCCGGCAAGCCGAAGCGCAGTTGTCCATTCACTTCGACGATCGGCTGATTCGTCTGACCATACGCGTACGCCCGCTGCTGCCTGGCGTATTGCTGCCCGTACCGTCGCATCGCCGCGTAGTGTGGCACGTACGCGCTCCGGATGATTCGGCCCGGGACGGTCTCGACGTGTTCACCGCGGGTGATCAGAAAGTCGATCGTCTCGCCTTCATGGAGCGACAGGAGCAGCCCCTGCGACACCGGATCGCCGCGATAGTTCTGCTCCAGAATCTGCAGCGTCCGGCGACCGGTCGGGTCGCGCAGGATGACCGAGTCAGGCTCAAGATGGGCGGTCGTGTCACTGAAGGTCACTGGATTGATACCGTCCGTGAGGTCCAGCGGGACGGTCTGACGAACCACGGCGAAAAACTGGTTGTAGACGGTCAGAGCAGGCCCGGATTCAGCGGATTTCGGTGCAGCGGGGAGGCAAGCGACGGCGGCGATGATCAGTGGATGGACATTCATGGCGATTCTCCTGAGTCGAGGTTCTCGTTCACCATACTTGCCCCTTCTCCGATTCGGGGCATATACGTGTCTCCGAAGTTCTTGAGGGCGTGGACCAGGCCTGCGGGGGGTGAGGTCTCAGCCTGTGCTCGCCCTCGACGATGTATCGAATCCGGCAACCGCCCAAGCCGACCCGCTCCTCGATTCGTTCGGTTGAAAACTCGCCGGCGAAGAAACCCTGAATCTGAAGTATTGCCAATGTGGTGGTTTCTGGAAGGCAACCCGCATAGTTGCACCTCGGCGGCGCACGGCGGTGCGGTCGGGGACGAGTGCCACGATATGGCACTTATGGGCCCACCAGGACTCGAACCTGGGACCTCGTCGTTATCAGCGACGCGCTCTAGCCAACTGAGCTATGAGCCCAACACCACACCCCCCCCCGAAGCCTCAGCCGCACGGCGGCGACCGCGGATCGAGTACTCTAGTGTCCGTCAGCGGAGTGTCAAACGCAAGCCGACGACCCGTGGTGGACGATTCTTCGCGACCCAGTCAGCCCCACGTTAGCCGTCGTGCCTGTCGTCGTCGTGTGGCGAGTGTATGGCGTGCCGACGTCACGCGATCTTTGCCGATGACCTTCGTGGTTGGTCAAGAACCATGCGTTGATGCTGCGGCGGTCCCTCGTGCTGGAATGGCAAGCAGGCACCGGACGGATCTGCCAAACGTTGCTCGCGCAGCAAGAGAGCCGGTTTCGCCGGCCGATTGGAACGTCGAAAGGTGGGTGCTGCGCACAAGATGCGATGCACCTACCGCCGTCACGAACATCCCACCAGCTCGCAGCACAGACGCGCGTCTCACGCCGATTTCGCCCTATTCATCCGAAACGCCCTAGATTGCCCAGAAGGCAGATCGCGAATATGGGTATTTTTTGAATGATTTTTCCTGGAATCGACGCGGCAAAAGTAAACTCTCTACGTTTTTTCTCGGTCATTTGAAGCTACGCTCATGATGCCAAGAGAAACGCAACATAATATTTACACATAGATTACGATGATACAGCTTCGATCATCGTCAAACTGGCACGTATCATCGCCTCAAATTCTCCAAACTACGCAAAACATTTAATCGGGAAATTTCTCATTATTTACCGTAATTTACCTTGCTTTGCTATCTTACCCACACTATCTTCTCGGCCATGGATTTCTGGTCACGGACGACTTTCATGGGAGCACGACAAATGAATCAAAAGGAACAGCCGTTACCGAAGCTCTGGACCCGCTATCTGAAGAAGCGCGACGTCAAGGTGCGAAACGAGTTGGTGGTTCGCTACAGCCACCTCGTCCACACGCACGCTGCTCGGCTTTCCCGAAAGCTTCCCGCCCAAATCTCGTATGACGAGATTTGCAGCGCGGCCTTCGACGGCCTGATCGAGGCTGTCGAAGCATACGACCCGAAGCACAAAGCCAAGTTCGAGACGTTTTGCCAGCAGCGCATCTCGGGGGCGGTGATGGACTGGCTTCGCGGTTTGGATCCGCAAAGTCGTACCGTCCGCACGTTCGAGAAGCGGCGACTGAGCGTTCGTGAACGTTTGGACGCCGAAACCGGCGAACCGCCGACGCACGCCGAGGTGGCCAACCGAATGGGCGTGACCCTTGCACGATACGACCATCTCTGTCGCCTGTCGCAGCTTGGGAAGGAAGTCCACTTCAGTGCGATGGAACCGCAGCACGATCGCAACGGTCGGGGACCGGCGCGAAGTTGGGACGTGGGCGACAAGCGCACAGCTGATCCATCCGACCAGCTTTCTCGTGAGATGCTCACCGAGTACATCACGCGGGGGCTGTCTCGCGAGGAGCGTCTGGTCCTCGTGCTGTATTACTACGAAGAACTCACCATGTCGGAGATTGGGATGGTGCTCAAGCTGTCCGAGTCGCGGGTGAGCCAGATACACAAGGACATTTTGCAGAGATTGAGACACCGCTTCGGCAAGAACCTTTGCACGGAACTGGTCGCGTGAGTCTCTTTTGCCCGAGGCCGACGTTCTGCGGTCCGGAGGGTAATCCATTGGTGATGTAGCAGCGACGGTGCCGGCCGGCAGGGACGCCATTGCCGACGCCGACAATTCGCCCGCTCTGCGAAAAGCAGTCACGGAGGACGGCTGGCTGAGCGATCTTGCGAGCAGCCTGATAGTTGCGTACCATCACCGCCGATGGATCGCAACGTCAGGCTGCTTGTCTCTTATGACGGCGGTGACTTTCACGGCTGGCAAGTCCAACCCGGTCAGCGAACGGTGCAGGGCGTTCTGGAAGAGTCGCTTCGCCGGGTTTTTCGCCATCCGGTAACGCTCA
>CAYQFV010000012.1:0-44093 GCA_964416845.1 uncultured Phycisphaeraceae bacterium
GGCCGAGCGGTGCTGTGCACTGGCCGAACTGCGCTGCCGTCGCCCGGCGGACGCCCGCCGTCGCGATGCGCGAGACGCGGATCGCGATTTCGGTGCGAAACGATCACTCGTTCGTGGTCGAGCTTGGGCGATCCGCCGTCCGGACGGACGCGACACCGTACGACGAGACGGCGCACGGCGTGATGACGCTCGGTGCGATGATGCGCGACGCGATGACGCTCGGTGTGATGATGCGGTGGCTGGCGACCGTCGAGCTGAACGACGAGACGATTTGGCAGACGACCGTCGGGACGGAGCGCGGCGGCTGGCTCGGGCGTTCGAGCGGGCTGCGGATCGGGGTTTGGTGACGCTGCGTCGCGCGGACCGAGACCGCCCCTTGCCACCGGCGACGGCAACGGGCGAAAGGACGAGGACCACGGACAACGCTGCGACGACCCATCTGGCGTGTTTCACAAGCTGCTGACTGCTCATGGTCTATCCCCTTTCAAAATGTTCGCGCGACGATCTGATTCCTTAACAAGACGACAATAGTTTCTACGTATCAATTAATACCACATGTTTGCTATTTATTCAACTTATCGGTGGTAGCGTTGAAACGATCGAACATAAATCCATTAAAGAACTTAGCTTATAGAGAGAAAAACTTTGTCCAATATCGTAGATCCGATCGTCACGCGCAACCCAAGCAGCATCGATTCCGGCATTTTTGGCGCCGGCGATGTCGCTATGAAGGGAATCTCCGACGTGGAGCACGTGTTCGGAGGCAACATTCATGACCCGGCAGGCGTGGTGGAAGATGTCCGGATTGGGCTTGTAGCAACGGACGTCCTCGCTGGTGACGACGGCGTCGAATTGCAATCCGTGCTTGTGGATCGCGGCGTTGAGGTTATCGGTGTCGGCGTTGGACACGCAACAGACCGGCAGGTCCAATCGGCCAAGGATCTCGTGGGCATCGGGTTGCAGACTGGGAGCGCACCAGTACCCGGTTAGCTGATCGATGTAGACCGTCGGGTCGACGGAACCGCAGATCGGTTGGAGCGTGGCGACCAGGCTGTCGCGTTCGCACTGGTAGAGCGTGGCAAAGCGATCGTGATTGCGTGCTTCAATCGTCGCGAAAAACTGGTCACCCCACGCGCGGGTTAGCTCTTCGGGCGTGAGCGCCAGCCCGTGATCTCGAACGATCGCGCGGCAAACCTGGTCAACGACCCGAGCATCACCGGCGGCGACGGTTCCGTAGAAATCCAAGAACAATACTCTATACTTGTCATTCACGGTCGCATACTAGCAGACAGCAAACGACGCAGCCATCAGCCGGATGATCCGGGAAATCACGAGGGCAAGTCTCCCGTGTGGCGCTATGTGCGCTGCGGCGAGCGGGCGTGCGACCAGCGCAGGTCGCTGGCAGCGGACTGAGCATCTCTTCGCAATTCCGCGATCGATGTTTCGCTTCGCCCCATCTTGAGAACCGATGATTCGATTCGTGATTGAACATCCCAAGCGGGTTCTGTTGCTGGGCGCGCTGGTGACGCTCGGGGTCACGCCCGGGCTGACCCGACTGCGCCTGCGGACCGATGGCAATGCGCTGGTTCCGGTTGACGCCCCGCAAGTGGAGGAGGACCGCCGGTTTCGGTCGTTCTGGCACATCGACGATCAGACGGTAGTGGTCATCGACACGGATCAGCCTGACGGGATTTACAACCGTGAAACGCTGGGAGTCTTGCTGCGGTTGACGCGGCGGCTGACGCAAATCGACGGGCTTCAGCCGCTGGATGTAACGAGCCTGGCAACCGAAAAGAGCGACCGTGTGTTTCCCGGAACACTCGATTTCCGGGAAATGCTCGACCCGTTTCCCCGCAGTGATGCGGATCTGGCGAGGCTGCGGAACGATATCCGGGAATACGAGATATACACCGGGACGCTGGTGTCGCTGGACGGGTCCGCGTTGGCGATCCTCGTTTCCACGTCGCGAGAAGTGGATCGCAACGCCTTCTTGCGATCGATCCTTCTAGCTATTGAAGACATCGGACCGGTGTCGGATCGGATCTATCTCGCCGGCGCGCCGGTGGCGGAGTCTCAACTCGGGCATCACATTTTGGAAGACTTGTTGGGAAGCACGGCGCTGCGCGCGATGGCCTGGGCGGGAATGACCGAGTCAGCCGGACCCTCGGTGGACGATGACCCAACGGTGCGGGTGTCACTCGTCCTCGCATCGATGGCGGTGATGGCGATGGTTTTTCTGGTCGCCTTTCGCAGCGCGATCGCCGTGGTGCTGCCGCTGGTCGAGGTGGCTGCCTGTTTGACGTTCACGTTTTCGTTGATGGGTTGGTTCGACGTTCCGATCTATCTGACGATCGCGGTGATTCCGGTGATTCTCACCGCCATCGGCGTGGCCGATGAGTTGCACATCTTCACACGGTACCAGCGAGCGTTACGCGACGACAGCAAGCGCGAACGTCTCCGTCCGCTGGTGACAACCATGGACGAAATGTGGCGACCCATCATTAAGACGTCCGTCACCAGTGCGATCGGGTTTCTGTCGTTCGCGTTATCGCCGATCGCTCCGGTGCGGGCATTCGGCGTGTTCATGGCGATCGGCATCGCGTTTTGCATGGTCTGGTCGCTGACGGTCGTGCCGGCGTCGCTGGCGATGATCGATCCCAAACGCTTGACGCCCCGACCACAAACCGCGTCGACCGAACCGTCGGCAATCGAGCGCCTGGTCCGCGCGATGCTCGACCGGCGGTGGTGGCTCATCGGGAGCGTCGCCGTGCTACTTCTCGTATCTCCCCTGGGTGTGACGCGAGTCACGATTCAGGACAGTTGGGTGGACGCGTTTTCGCAAGGCAGCGCAATGCATCGCGCGATGGCGGACGTCAACCGCAAGTTCTTCGGCGGCCATCTGCTGCTGATCGAACTCGATACCGGGCCAACGAACATCGACGGACCGCTAGCGCCGTCCGACGTGGGCGAAGACCACGTATCACTCGATGCAAACGTGGTGGCAGACCTCCGCCTGATCACACATCACAAGTTGACGGTCTCGGCGATGGTCTGGAGCGATCCGGCCCGTCGACCGGTCAGGGGCAGCGGTGAAAGAACGCTGCGCAAGCTGCACCGCTCGTTTCCGATCGACAAAGTGACGACCAAAAACGGCAAGATCATCGTCGGAGTGGATCGTGCGGAGTGCGCGATTCTGAACCGGTGGAAACGCAGGGAGGTGGCGTCGTGGTCGTTTGCGATCGAGCCGACGCCAGGACGTCTTTACGACCCCAAGATGATTGATGAAGTGGCAGCCCTTGAATCGTTCATCGAGCGTCGGCGAGATTTGGCCGTCGGCGGCGTACAAGGGTTTCACGAACACCTGGCGGCGACGAACTTTCTTGCGTCGGCCCGGTCACCGTCGTACCGCACAACACCCCGAAGCCGCAAACGCGTGCAAAAATGTTTGTTTCGATATCGAAAACTTCGCGGATCGAAGCGGCTGGGACAAGTCCTCGATCCCCAGGGGCGGCGGTGTACGATCACGGTGTTCCTCAAGGACGCCAACTTCCAAGCCACCGGAACGCTTCTCGCGGCAATTCGAGAATACGAGCGTCAGAGACTTCGACCGATGGGCGTGCGCTTGCGGTTCGCCGGCGACGTCGCGGTCAGTCAAGCCATGATCGGAGGAATCGTTCGGACGCAGACCCAGTCGCTGCTGTGGTCGCTGGTCGGCATCGTCACGGTCACGTCATTGTTGTCCAAGTCGTTCGTGTGGGGTGTTCTATCGGTGATTCCTGCGGCCTTGGCCGTGCTGATGAACTTCGCGATGATGGGGCTCCTTCAAATGCCACTGGGAGTTGCAACGTCCATGTTCAGCGGAATGACGATCGGCATCGGTGTGGACTACGCGATCCATCTTTTGGAACGTCTGCGCTTGAGCGGACGCGGGTCGAGAGATTGGCAAGCTGCCATCGTCGATGCGATGACCCACGCCGGGCCAGCCATCGTGGTGGACGGCGTGGCGATCGCGCTGGGGTTCGGCGTACTGCTGTTGTCACCGGTCCCCGCCAACCGCCGATTGGGCGCGCTCGTCATGGTCGCGGTGGTGACCTGTCTTGTCGCGACGCTGGCGATCCTGCCCGCATTGCTCCGTCTGCGAAGGCCTCGATGCTTTGAAATCGACGCGCTGAACGTCCATAGGAACGAGTGTGACCCGGCAGGTCCGAATCGACGACAACCGTGAACGCGAACGTCGAACGATCAGCCAAGCAGTGACTGGCAAATGTCGCGTTGCAGGGCGTCGGCTTGGCCTGCGGCGTAGGTGGTGGTGTTCCAACGAAAGCCCAGGCCATCATCCGCCGCACGCGGGATGATGTGGAAGTGCACGTGGCCTACGACCTGGCCGGCATCGCGTCCGTTGTTCTGAAGAACGTTGTACGCCCGCGCGCCGGTCGCGGCGAGAATCGCACCTGCGAGCTTGGGGAGTTCAGCGACGAGATGCTGAAGCACGTCCGGTTCCATGTCCGTCAGCGTTTCGACATGGCCTTTGGGAATCAGCAGTGTATGCCCCGGCGCGAGCGGCGCGATGTCAAGAAAGGCAAACGCGTGTGGGGTATCCAGTACGGTCGCGGCGGGAATCGCCCCGTTCATGATGTCGCAGAAAACGCAGGGCTGCTGGGTGGCCATAGTCGACGTCCCTGGCAATGAACCGAACCACCCCAGTCGCTACCTACTCTAGTTACCAACGCTCTCGCGGATGGCTGGCCCGTAGCTTTGGCCGTGGGAGACACGATGATCATGCTTTTGATGTCTCTCACGCACCCATCGCGTCCCCACGTGTGCCGACGCTGGGCACCCACTATGGGGGCGCGTCCATCGGATCATCAATGACAGAGCGCTACGTCGACTCCACGTCACCGGCTTCGTCGGCCGACGAGCTCGGCTGTTCGGGTTCGGCGGGCTTCTCAGCGGCCTTGGGGGCTGCCTTGGCCTGGGAGGTTTTCTTCTTGGTGGCCTTGATGGCGGCAGCGTATCTCGCGTCAGCGCGCGTTTTGCGGGCGCTTTTGCGCGGCTTGGTCACGCTTCCCGGGCCAGGCTGATCGCCGACGAGCTGAATAACCGCCAACTCGCTGCTGTCGCCGATGCGTCGGTCGGCAAGCCGGATAATGCGGGTGTATCCGCCCGGTCGATCTTCGTATCTTGGTGCGATGGTCTCGATGAGGCGAAACGCGATCGAGCCAGCCGTGAAATCCAGCTTGCCCTTGGGCGTATCGGTTCGGTGGCGCCGACCGCTGCGCGATTTTAGAACCCGTTTCCGCTTGGCGTCTGACATTTGGGCGTAGCTGTCGCGGTGCTCAGCCGGGATGTACGACCGATCGGTCATGAGCTTGTGCAACCGTCGCCGTGCCTGGAGATTGCCCTGGCGGGCTCGTTTCGCCAAGGTGATCAGACGTTCGGCGAAAGGCCGTAGGTCTTTGGCCTTGGGCAGCGTGGTCCGGATTTGGCCGTGCTCAAAAAGAGACATCGCCAAGTTCCGCTGCATCGCTTTGCGATGAGCCGACGTTCGATTCAGCTTGCGTTGTGATACTCGATGGTTCATGGCTAAGTCGCGTTCGGTTGTGCTGTGTGACGGTTCGGGTTTTTCACATTCGGGTACGGTGTTAGTTCTGGTCCGCGGGCACTGACATCTCCGAGGGATTGGTACTCAAACCTTCGGGGAGAATCGGTGACGGCGGTGACACTGTCGATTGCGCATCGGGCACGGCCTCCTCCTGAGACACAGCCGGAGTTGGCACCGCTGGAGGAGCTTCAAGCCCCTCGATCGTCATCCCCAGAGACAAGCCCAGGTCGGCGAGTTTGCGGCGAATCTCTCGCAGTGACGTCTTTCCAAAGCTGCGAAGTCGCAGAAGATCGGATTCGGTCTTGCGCACAAGTTCGCCGATGGTTGCGATCCGAGCCGACTCGAGGCAATTGTTCGCCCGAACCGAAAGCTCAAGATCGGCAAGCGGCTTGGCGAGCAACTGTTCCAGCTCAGAACTGATCTGCGTCTTTTGCACAATCCTGGGCGAGGCGGACTCGACGAATTCGTCGCCGATGTCGTGGTACTGCACAAACGGATTCAGGTGTTTGCGCAGGATCTTGGCAGCCTCGACGACAGCATCTTCCGGAGCGATGGTACCGTTGGTCCAAACCTCCAGAATAAGCTTGTCGAAGTTGGTTTTCTGCCCGACGCGGGTGTCCTCCGTGCGATAGCGGACACGAACGACGGGTGAAAAAACGGAGTCAACCGGTATGATGCCGATCTCCCGCTCGTTGGCAGCATTTTCCTGAGCAGTGACATAGCCACGCCCACGGCGAACTTCCATCTCGATCTCGAAGTTCACGTCGTCGGTCAATGTGGCAATGAGGTGATCGGGGTCGATGATCTCGATCGCCGGATCAGCCACAATGTCCCGACCACGGACAACGCCCTTGGTGCTGCGCGTGAGCGTCATTTTCTTGGGCTCGTCGGCGGTGGACTTCACCACGAGCCGCTTGATGTTAAGGATGATGTCCGTAACGTCCTCAACCACGCCGGGCAGGCTCATGAATTCGTGAGCAGCGCCGGCAATCTTGACTTTGCTCACGGCTGCGCCCTGAAGGCTTGAGAGCAGAACGCGACGTAGTGAGTTTCCGACGGTCGTTCCGAAACCTCGCTCAAACGGTTCGATCATGAACCGTCCAAACGTAGCTGTACAGGCCGACTCGTCTCGCTCGACTTCACTCGGCAGTTCCAAACCTCGCCATCTGATACGCATCGAGGAGATCTCCAAACGGGTTTTCGGCAACACATCACCGGCGCAGGGTTTGTTCGCGCCCGGAGTGTGTCGCGGTCAAATTTCCTGGATCAGCGAGAGCACATTTCAACGATGAGCTGTTCCTCGACCGGAATCTGCACGTGCTCCCGCGTTGGCATCGCGAGGACGCGCCCTTCAAGCTTGGCGTCGTCACGCTCAAGCCAAGATTGCACCGTCGGAGGACTATCCCCAAGGAGCGAGAGAACGTGCGTCTTGCTGGCCTCCTTCTCCCTAGCGCCGACGACATCACCCACACGCACACGGTAGCCAGGCCTGTCGACCTTGCGGCCGTTGACCGTGATGTGGCCATGGACGATCACCTGCCGCGACGCCCGTCGCGAGGCGGCGAAACCGAGCTTCAAGACGACGTTGTCAAGCCGCCGCTCGAGCAACACAAGCAAACCTTCGCCAGTGTTGCCGGCAGCCTTCGACGCAAGTTCGAAATTGCGTCTGAACTGCTTCTCGAACAACCCGTAGTAGCGTTTCACCTTCTGCTTCTCACGCAGGCGCACACCGTAATTGCTCGCCCGACGACGGCGCCAAGATTGCCGCCCAGGAGGGTTGCTGCGCCATTGGCGCTCCATCGGGCATTTGGCCGACTCGCACCGCAAGCCCTTGAGCATCAGCTTGATGCCCTCCCGTCTACACAGCCTACAAACCGGACCGATGTATCGTCCCATGGTTGCTCATTCACTCAAATCTTCGAGACATTGACACAAATACCAAACATTCCCGGCGATCGCGACGCGCGACTCAACGCCGCCGTTTCGATCCGCCACCTTGCCGGCTCTGTTGGTCCCGCGACCGCGACGACACGCGGCCGACAACCAACACGCCGGCGACAATCGATCAGACTCGACGGCGCTTCGCCGGCCGACACCCGTTGTGCGGCAGCGGCGTGACGTCTTCGATCGACTGGATTCTCAAACCGGCGGCCTGCAGGGCGGTCACGGCGGACTCGCGCCCGGAACCGGGGCCCTTCACTCTGACTTCCAACTCAAGCACGCCGAACTTCTTGGCGGCTTGCGCAACGCGTTCACCCGCACGCTGGGCGGCGAACGGCGTGCTCTTTCGCGTGCCTTTGAAACCGACCGTCCCCGACGAAGCCCAGCAGAGCACTTCGCCGTTCATGTCGGTAATGGTCACCATCGTGTTGTTGAACGTGGCTTTGATGTGGGCGATGCCCCGAGCCACATTCCGCCGCGTGCGGCGCTTTCCACCTGACTTCTTACCCACGGTGCAACTCCTTGACGCCCTTCTTGCCCGCTACGGTTTTTCGAGGACCCTTGCGAGTGCGAGCGTTCGACCTTGTCTTTTGCCCCCGAACCGGCAGCCCGCGCCGATGCCGAAGACCACGATAGCAGCCGATATCGCGCAATCGGGCAATGTTGGCCGCCACGCCACGCCGCGCTTGACCCTCGACCTGATAGTTACGGTCGATGACCGCTGCGACGCGAGAGACTTCATCTTCGGACAGTTCCTTCGCTTTGATCGTCGGGTCGATGCCGGCCTCTTTGAGCACCTGTCGTGCGGTATGAGGCCCGATGGCATAGATATACCGAAGGGAGTAGGCGATCTGTTTGTCGGCGGGAATGTCCACACCAGCGATGCGCGGCATAAAAAGCTCCTTACCCTTGTCGCTGCTTGTGTCGCGGATTCGTGCAAATCACGCGAATCACGCCTTTGCGTTTGATGATCTTACAATTCTCGCACATGCGGCGAACGCTCACCCTGACCTTCATGACACTGACTCCTTGATGACTCCGGCAGCCCGAAGGCCGATCTTCCTATTGGTACAAACTACTGACCATTGGTCAGGATTTCGACGCCGTCACCCGTCACCGCGATGGTATGCTCGAAATGAGCGGCGTTTTGCCCATCACGCGTAACGACAGCCCAGCGGTCCGGGCTGCGGTAGCACACTTCGTGCGAGCCAGCGTTGACCATGGGCTCAATCGCTAGGGTCATGTTCTCAACAATTCTGAAATCAGCACGACGCTGCTTTCGGTCCGCGTAGTTCGGAACTTTCGGCTCCTCGTGCATCTCCTGACCAATACCGTGGCCGACGAAGTCGCGAACGACGGAAAAGCCTGCGTCTTCCACAAAAGCTTGCATCTGCCCTGCGATCTCGCTCCACATTCGGTCCGGACGCAGTTCCCGGATTGCCAACGCCAAGGTCTCCCTCGTCACGTCCAATAGCCGTTGCGTCTCCTCGGAAATCGCACCCACGGCAAAGGTTCTAGCTGAGTCACCGCAATACCCGTTGACCAGCACACCGCAATCGACGCTGACAATGTCACCTTCCTCGAGGCGGCGGTCACTGGGAATCCCGTGCACGATCTCCTCGTTCACGCTGGTACACAAAGCCGCCGGAAACGCGAAGGCCGCCTGCGGATTGACCACACCTTTGAACAGGGCGATCGCTCCAGCGTCGGCGATCCTCTTCTCGGCGATCTCGTTCAACTCGCCCGTCGTTACGCCCGGCTTGGTGAGTTCTTCCAACTCCGCCAGAACCCGATACACCAAGCCGCCGGCGTCGCGCATCAGCGCGATTTCGCGAGCACTCTTGAGTACGATTCTGCGCTTCGCATGTCGTGCGCTCGCGCCCATATCCGGTCGATCGTTTCACTCGAAGACTGTTCATTCAGGCGCTACCGCCCGAGACAGCCAACCGCACGCGTCAGGACTGCCTCCCGCGCACCGGACTCTCGCTCGCGAGGAAGCCCTTGTAATTTCGCATAATCAGGTTGGCTTCAATGCGCTGCACGACATCCAAAGCCACACTCACAACAATCAGCAAGCCCGTTCCGCCAAGAAACGCCGACACCAAAAACGGAATCCGAAGCCAAGTAGCGACGATGGTCGGGGTGATCGCGATGACCGCAAGAAACGCAGCACCAACGTACGTAATGCGACCCATGACCTTCTCGAGGTAGTCCGCGGTGCGCTTGCCCGGCCGCAAACCCGGAATGAAGCTACCGGAATCCCGCAGGTTGGTGGCCATCTCCTTAGGCTGAAACTGAACCGTGGTCCAGAAGTAGGCGAAGAAGAAGACCATCGCGACGTAAACTAGGATGTAAAGATACTGCCCCGTGCGAAACTGGGTGGCCAGAAACGACCACGGGCCGCGCGGGAACATCGATGCCAATTGCATGAACAACATGTTCGGAAAGACCAGCAGTGAACTGGCGAAAATGATCGGCATCACACCGCCGTGATTGACACGCAACGGCAGGTATTGACGCTGCCCACCGTACACCCGCCGACCTCGGGTCTGCTTGGCCTGCTGGATCGGGATGCGCCGCTGCCCCTCCGTGATGAGAATTGATCCCGCCACCACACAGACGAACGCAACAATGATGAACAGAATCTTCGACGGGCCCATCGCATCGCTGTTTGTGCCAGCCACCGTCAGATCCGCGTTTTCGATGACCCAGAAGATCGCACTGGGCATACGCGACACGATGCCAGCCATGATGATGAGCGAAACCCCGTTTCCGATCCCGTACTTGTCGATCTGCTCGCCCAACCACATGAGGAAGATCGTCCCCGACGTGAGCGTGAGCAAACCCATCAACCAATAGACGACAGATCCACGGAACGGCGCATACACAAAGCTGTTGCTGTTCAGGTAGTTCAGCCAGATCGTCCCTTGAATCAGGCATAGACCGACCGTCGCGTAGCGGGTGTACTCCTGAACCTTCTTGCGACCGACCTCCCCTTCCTTGTGGAGCTTTTCGAGCGACGGGACAACCGTGACCAGCAACTGGAAAATGATCGACGCCGAAATATACGGCATGATCCCCAACCCGAAGATGGTGCTCTGGCTGAGATCCCCACCTGTGAAAATCGCGAAGTACTCCGCTAGGTCGCCCAAACCGGCAGCGCCGGTCATGCGCTCCTGATTGACGCCGGGAACCGCCACATAAAACCCGATGCGGTAGATCACCAGCATGCCAACGGTGAACAGCACCTTGTTGCGCAGCTCGGGAATCCGAAAGATGTTGAGGAAAGTCCGAAACATAAGTTGATTCCGTCAGGAAGCGGTCCCTGTAGATTGGACGACTTTCGCTTGCCCGCCCGCAGCCGTGATTTTCTCAATCGCTTGCTTGCTGAATTTGGAGGCTTCGACGGTGAGCGCCTTGGTCAACCCGCCGTCGCCAAGCACTTTGAGCGCAAGCTTCTTTCGCCGAATGAGACCGGCTGCGAACAACGCAGCCTCGCTGACGCTAGCGCCAGCGTCGAAACAGCGATCAAGATCAGCCACATTCACGATGTTGTACCGGGTCTCAAAATTCGCGTTGTTGAACCCGCGCTTCGGGAGTCGCCGGAAAATGGGCATCTGCCCGCCCTCAGCCATCCCTCGCCGTTTCCAACCCGCACGCGAACCGCCGCCATTGTGTCCCCGCCCGCAAGTCTTGCCGCTCCCGCTGCCATGCCCGCGGCCTAAACGGCGACGGCGCTTGTGACGTCCGGCGAGCTTCGTAATCTGGGTGATATCCATAATTGCCTTCTTACGCCGTCAACAAAAGTTCGACACCGCGCAATTCCGCGACTTCCTTGGGATCGAGCATGGTGCACAACGCATCGTACGTCGCGCGGACCAAGTTCTTCGGATTCCGAGAACCGTAGGACTTGGTCAACACATCGTGCACGCCGGCCAACTCGAGAACAGCCCGGGCACTTGCCCCGGCAATAACACCCGTTCCGGGACTGGCAGGGACCATCACGACTCGGCTCGCACCAAACTTGCCGACCACGCGATGCGGCAACGTCGCGCCGCGCAGCTTGATCCGCTTCATCGTGCGCGTCGCAATCTTCCTGCCCTTTTCGACAGCGGACGGAACTTCAGCCGCCTTGCCGTACCCAATACCAACCCGACCCTTGCGGTCACCAACAACGACCAAGGCCGAGAAACTGAACCGCCGACCGCCCTTGACGACGCTCGCACAACGGTAGATGCGCACGACCTGATCTTCAAGACCTGTATCTTCGGCGGGAGGCTTGGGGCCCCGGCCTTGCCGGCCACCTCTGCCTCCCCTGCCACCTCGACCGCCCGGGCCACCCGGTCCGCCTCCGCGCGTCGGTCCACTCCCTGTAGGTGTGCTCAAAACTTCAACCCGCCTTCCCGAACCGCGTCGGCCAGCGTCTTCACCCGACCATGATATTTGTAGCCGTTGCGATCAAACACGACCGCAGCGATGCCCTTATCCTTGGCTCGTGTCGCCAGCGCCAAACCAATCTGCTTGGCGGCTTCGACATTACCCCCGTAGCCGAGCGATGAAGCGATGTCTTTGTTCAGGCTACTCGCCTGACAAAGCGTCACACCGCGATCGTCGTCGATCAATTGCGCGGCGATGTTCTTGTGAGAACGAAACACCGTCAACCTGGGACAATCGGCAGTCCCGGAGACACGCTTACGAACACGCCGCTTTCGCCGCACGCGGCGCCTAGTTTTGAATCGGTTCTGATCCATCCGCTGCCTCGCAGCCCTTCGCATTACAAGACAAACAATGACTAACCGCCGGCACCCGCCAACGCCTTGCCCTGTTTTCGACGTACAAACTCACCTTCGTAACGAATCCCCTTGCCCTTGTACGGCTCGGGGGGGCGGATCTTCCTGACCGCCGCGGCAAACTGACCAACCTTCTGCTTGTCGCACCCGCTCAGCAAGAGCTTGGCGGGCTCGCTATCACCTCGGGCGGCCGGAACCTCGATGGTCACCTCCACGCCGTCGGGAATCGGAAGACGAAACTGGGGAACGCCCTTCGACCCGCGCCCCATGAACCCGCAGTTGAGTTCGAGACGACCTTCCGCAACGTTGCAACTGTACCCCGTGCCGAAGACCAGCAGCCGCCGCTGAAATCCCTTGCTGACACCCTCGACCATGTTGGCGATCAACGCCCGCGACAACCCGTGCAACGCGCGAGTCGGCTTCTCATCGTTCGCACGAGAAACCTGAACGCTCTTGCTGTCATCCCCAACCTTCACGGAAATGACGCTCTGAACACTCCAAGTCAGCTTGCCCAACGGCCCGCTGACATCGACGCCCGAACCACGCGTCGTCACGTTCACGCCGTCCGGAATCGCAATGGGTTTTTGACCTACACGAGACATTGGGCTACAGCCTCACCGGTGTCCTAATAAACTGTACAGAGCAACTCGCCACCAACGTGGCGTTCGCGACAAGTACGATCACTGAGCACACCCTGACTGGTGGACACAACGGCCACCCCCATCCCATCGAGCACGCGGGGAACCTCGTCGGCGCCGACGTAATACCGCCGTCCGGGACGAGATTCGCGCTTGATCGAGCGGATGATGTCCTGCCCTTGTGGCCCATACTTCAGGTTGATGCGCAACAGTCCCTGCAACTGATCGTCCACCACGTCAAAGTCGCCGATGAAACCTTCGGCTTTGAGCACCTTGGCAATGCCAACTTTGACACCGGACGAAGGAATCTTGACGTCCGCCTTCCTCGCGCGGGTCGCATTGCGAATACGCGTGAGCATGTCGGCGATCGGATCACTCCACATTTTCGGTCAGACCTTTCTTTGGAAGCCGCCCGCGACATCAACGCCGCGCCGCAACCCCCCGACGGACAACATCACCAACTCGCTTTTCGCACTCCGGGAATCTCGCCGGCATGCGCAAGCTCCCGAAAACATATCCGACAGAGGCGAAACTTTCGATACACCGCCCGGGACCGACCGCACCGCTCACATCGGCGGACCAGACGCGTGCTGAACTTCGGGGGTTGCTTCGCTTTGTATATCCAAGCAGTAGTGGCCATCAGCCCTTGCCTTCCTCTTCGTTCGTCCGCCGAAACGGCATGCCCAGCTTGTCCAGCAGACTGCGAGCGTGGGCGTCACTTTCCGCCGTCGTGACGAACGTAATGTTCATGCCCTGCTGATACTGCACCTTATCGATGTTGATTTCCGGAAAAATGGATTGGTCGGACACGCCCATCGAGTAGTTTCCCCGCCCGTCGAACGCACCCGCCCGAAGACCCCGAAAGTCACGCATACGAGGCACGGCGACGTTGATGAGCCGATCAACGAACTCGTACATCCGCCGGCCACGCAACGTCACCTTGCAGCCGATCTCATAACCCTCGCGGAGCTTGAAGTTCGACACGCTCTTGCGGGCCCGACACACCAACGGTTTTTGCCCGGTGATCAAGGCCAAGTCCGCAACAGCCGCTTCCATTCGCTTCTTGTCCTGCAACGCTTTTCCGACGCCCATGGTGACCACGACTTTCGACAGTCGGGGCACGGCCAGCCGGTTGGTGATCTCAAGCTCATCACTCAAGGCCTTCTTGAATTCACCGACGTATTGTTCCATCAACCGTGCCATCGTGTTCACTTCGCGGGCGAACCCGCTGCATTCCTTCGGATGCTCTGCTACTGCGACTCAGCGATTCTAGAAACCACACCCAACACCGTACCTGCGGTGGTCACGCGCCGTTTGACCGTTCGGCCGTCCGCGCCCGTCTCCAACTCAAACCGAACCCGCAATCCGCGTCCCGCTTTTGAATCGTACGGCAGAACGTTCGACATATGGATCGGGGCCTCTTTCTGAATTCGACCGCCCTGCGGGTTACGCCGAGTCGGACGAACGTGGCGGTAAACGATGTTCACGCCCTCAACGAACACGAAATCCCGATCGAGATTCACACGCAATACCTTGCCACGGGCGCCTTTGTGATCACCACTGATCACTTCGACGATGTCACCACGACGAACTTTACCTGCCATATCAACACACCCGGTCCGGTTGATCGCGCCCGCGCCCGAAACGACGGCCGACGGCACAATGGTCTCGATCGTTAAACCACCTCTTCAGCGAGGGAGATGATCTTCATGAATCCTTTTTCTCTCAACTCCCGAGCAACCGCCCCGAAAATGCGCGTGCCTCTCGGTTCATTGTTGGCGTCCAGAAGCACCACCGCGTTGCTGTCAAACCGAACGTAGCTTCCATCAGCACGACGGGTCGCACGGCGAGTGCGAACCACCACGCCCCTCGCTTTTCGCCGCGTGGCCCGGTCCTTGCGGGAACTTCCACCCGTAAAATCGCTGTTCGCCAAGGCCTTCTTGACCGTCAGAACAACGATGTCGCCGATGTCCGCAGTCTTGAGCGTGCGGTTTCTCGCCCGGCCAGTGCTTCCGCCAAGAACGGTAATCACCATCGCCTCTTTGGCGCCGGTGTTGTCGGCCACATTGACCACGGCTTGCATCTGAATCACGATTGAATCTCACACATACGAAGACCGCCCTGCGATCGCTACCTACGCTCGCTGAACAACCCGAATCAGCCGCCAATGCTTGGTCTTCGATATCGGGCGACACTCCATCACCTCGACACGGTCGCCGACGGCCGCCTCGTTCTTCTCATCGTGCGCCCGAAGGATCGTCCGCCGATTGAGGTATTTTCCGTATTTCTTGTGCTTGACGACAAAACGGCAGACCACGTTGATCGTCTTGTCACACTTGTCCGACGAAACAACGCCCACCTTTGCCTGACGCACCACCCGGGCCGCTCCAGAAGAATCCCCGGATGAATTCTTGTTTTCGTTACTCGTGTCAGCCATGTCTCGTTTCGACGCTCCCGTCTTCAATCAGTCCACGTTGTTCTCTGTCAGCCACCCGGGCGATCGCTGTGAACAGCCACTGCTTCAAGATGGTGCAAACGCTGTTCAACACTCGTCTCACCGCGCTCGCGGAGCACCGTAAACGCACGCGCCACGTCCCGCTTGGCCTGCGTGAGCAGATTCGGGTTGGCCAACTTTTCAGTGACAGCCTGAGCCCGCAAGTCAAACAGATGCCGACGAAGACGGTCCAACTCGCCGTGCACCTCTTCGGTTGTCAGATCGCGTATTTCGGAGATCTTCACGCCACAAACCCTTCCGACATTACAAACCGTGACGACGAACCACGAAACGGCAGCGGTACGGCATCTTCGCCGCCACACGAACCATCGCTTCACGGGCCACGTTCTCCTCGATTCCACCTACTTCAAAAAGAATCGTGCCCTCTCGGACGCACGCCACCCACGCGGCGGGTTCGCCCTTGCCCTTGCCCATACGCGTTTCCAGCGGCTTGGACGTGATCGGCTTGTGCGGAAAAATACGCACGATTACCTTTCCTTCGCGACGCATGTAGTGCGTTGCAGCCACTCGGCCGGCCTCAATCTGCCGCGCCGTGATCCAGCCGGCGTCCAGCGTTTGGATGCCGAACTCGCCATAGGCAACCGTGTTGCCGCGGGTCGCTCGCGGGCGCAATTTGCCTCGCTGCGTCTTCCGATACTTCACCCGTTTGGGCATCTGGGCCATCGAAACTTCCTTCAATCACCCCGGGGGACGGACCGCAAAGTCAACCCAGCCGCCGGGAAATTCAACGCCCAATCAGGCGCGTTTCATCCTACGTCCTTCGCGAGGCCGCCGGCCGCTGTCCGGTGTCGGTTCGGCAACGACTTCCTCGCCATAATATCCAAGGTACAACCACACCTTCACGCCGATGATCCCGTAAGTGGTCTGCGACTTTGCAAACCCGTATTCCACGTGCGCCTGAAGCGTGTGAAGGGGAATCGAACCGCGAATCTGCGTTTCCCTTCGGGCCATCTCCGCACCGCCGAGACGACCGCTGATCTTGATCTTAGCACCCTTGGCACCGGCGGCCATCGACGCATCCGCACGCTGTTTGAGCACGCGTCGGAAACTGCCCCGCTTCTTGAGCTGCTCGGCGATCGATTCCGCCACGAGCTTGGCATCAAGATCGGGAGCTTTGATCTCGACGATGTTGACGCTGATCTTGCGATCGACCAGGTCCTCCAACGCGTCCTTGAGCTTGTCCACCTCTGCCCCCTTGGGGCCGATGACCAACCCAGGGCGAGCCGTATGAAGCATCACCTTCACTTCGTTGCGCGTCCGCTCGATCTCGACAAGGGCCACCGCAGCATACGGAGGCTGCCGGTTCAAACGGCGGTCGACGAATTGTCGGATACGATTGTCCTCGCCGAGAAACTCAGCATAGGCGGCCTTGGGCGCGAACCAGCGAGACGACCAGTCTTCGGTGATGCCGACCCGAAATCCGTGCGGATTGATTTTCTGTCCCACGTCTCGCTCCAGATAAGACCGTTCAGCCGGCTCCGTCAGCCGACGCTCTACCAAACTAACGACAAATCGTCCTGACTATCGCTCCGCCACCTTGATGATCAGATGGCTCGTTCGTTTGTGAATCGGATGCGCCCGGCCACGATCCTTCGGCCGCCATCGCATCATGGACGGCCCCTCGTCGACGCGAGCCTCGGAGACCACCAGCCGATTCATCTCAGCCTCCTGCTCGTTGGCGTTGCTCATCGCCGACTTGAGAACCTTGGAGATCATCGAGGCAGCCCGACGCGGGTTGAACCGCAAAGCGGCCATCGCATCGTCACACGGCAATCCACGGATGGTCGCCATGACCAGCCTCGCCTTGCGCGGCGCGATCTTGGAGAATCGGTGCATCGCGCTCCAGTTTTGTTGTTCTGCTTTCGGGTCTTTCGCCATGCGATACTCACGCTGCAATGATCGGCAGCATTCCTACTTCCTGCCGCCCTTGTGTGAATGCCCTTTGAAGGTACGCGTCGGACTGAACTCGCCCAACTTGTGCCCCACCATGTCTTCGGTCACGAAGAGCGGAATGAACCTCGCGCCGTTGTGTATCTCGAACCGTTGGCCCACAAACTCGGGCACGATGGTGCACCGCCGACACCAGGTTCTAATCGCCGCCGTCGAACTGGCCGCCTTCGCATCCATCACCTTGCGAAACAGCTTCTCGTCGACAAACGGACCCTTTTTTTGTGATCGTGCCATAATCGCCTACCAACGGAACCCGCCGGCGAAACCACCAGCCAGCCAGGCCCCAAACAGACCGCCGTTATCTCTTCTTCTTGCGCCGTCGCAAAATACGCGAACTCGACACCTTCCTCGGGTTCCTCGTCTTGCCGCCTTTGGCGAGCTGGCCCCAAGCACTGCACGGATGCCTGCCACCCCCGCTTCGACCCTCGCCGCCGCCCAGCGGGTGGGCCACCGGATTCATCGCCGTACCACGAACGCGCGGCCGACGACCCATGTGGCGCTTCGTGCCCGCCTTTCCAATGCTGCGATTGGAGTGGTCCACGTTGCCGATCTGACCGATGGTCGCTCGACACTCCACGCGAATCTGTCGCATTTCACCCGACGGCATGACCAGCGTCGCCCAATCGCCCTCGCGCGCCAACAGTCGGGCAGACGCCCCGGCGCTGCGGGCCAACTTTCCGCCCTGCCCGGGATTCAACTCGATGTTGTGCACGTCCATGCCGGTGGGAATATTCTTGAGGGGCATGGAATTGCCGACCTTGGGCTCAACCCCCGGGCCACTCTCAAGCTCCATTCCGGCTGTCACGCCGTTGGGAGCGAGAATGTATCGCTTCTGCTCGTCCTTGTACTTAAGCAGCGCGATGTGACAAGAACGATTCGGGTCGTATTCGATCGCCTCGACCACAGCCGGGCAATCATCCTTGTTACGCTTGAAATCGATCTTGCGGTACATCTTGCGGGCACCACCACCACGATGCCACGCCGTAATCTTGCCGTGGTGATTGCGACCACCCTTGCGAACGATGCGCTCCATCAGCGACTTTTCGGGACGCTTGCGCTTGTCGGTGAGCTCGCAATAGTCGTTGACCACCGCGTGGCGACGGCCTGGCGAGGTCGGTTTGTATTGTCGAACGCCCATAGTGAAACACCGTTCTGTCCCAGCGGACAGCCGCTAGAACAAGTCTATGTGAGAATCCGCGTCGAGAACGACGACAGCCCTCTTCCAATCTGCAGTTTTTCCAACGCTCATCCGAACACGCCTTGCTTTTCCTCGACGGTTGGCAGTCCGGACCGACACGACCTTCACGTTGTAAATCTTCTCAATCGCCTGCTTGATCATCGGCTTGGACGCACGCGGGTGAACCTCAAACGCGAACGAACCGCCCCGGGCGGCTTTCGACCCCGTCGCCGGATAAGAAAGGCTCGCCTGATGCGTTCCCTTCTCGGTGACGAGCGGGCGGATGATCGTGTGGTAAATATCCATGCGCGACTGACTCCGTTACGCGTCCACTCGAACTTCCGGACGCAACGAGCCCAACGGATTTCCGTCAAGCAAATCGAACGACGCCCTGGTCATAACAAACTTGCGATGCCGCAAAATATCGTACGCGTTGACCTCGCCCAACGGACATACCGAAGTCTTGGCGAGGTTCCGACCTGACAGGTAGACCGACCGCTGCTCCCGATCCATGGCGAGCAACACGCCCCGATCCACGCCGGCCGACCGAAGCAACTCAGCCAGCCGCTTGGTGCTCGGCGCGTCGAAATCGAGCGACTCGAGCACGAGAACATCTTCACTCAGGACCTTGGCCAATATCGCATTGTTGCGGGCCCGGCGGCGCATCTTCTTGTTCATCGCCTGGGCGTAGACTTGCTGGCCCTTCGCAAAGGCAACACCACCGCCGGTACGAATGACCGTACGGCGAGCACCCGCGCGGGCGTTGCCCGTACCCTTTTGGCGATAGAGCTTTCTGGTCGACCCGGAAACCATACCGCGGCTCTTGGTCGCCGATGTGTTCTGACGCCGATTCGCCTGATACATGACGATGGCCTGCTTCAGCAGCGATGGGCGAACGAATCCGCCCAGCTTCTGCGGGTCGATCTCGACCTCGCCGGCAGGCTTACCTTGACTGTCGTAGACAGGAATGGTCAGCATGGGCTCGCTAGCTCTTCTTGGTGGCCTTGCGGACAAAAACAAGACCCCCTGTCGGCCCGGGAATACTTCCCTTAAGCAACAGGAGGTTGTTGTCGGTGTCCACGTGCACCAGCTTAACGTTCATGACGGTTCGGCGAGCATCGCCGAAATGACCCGCCATCTTCTTGCCTTTTTTGATTCCCCGGCCGGTGGCGATGTTGGAATGCCCGCCGATGCTTCCCGGCGAACGGTGCTTGCGCTCCACGCCGTGGGTGGCAAGCTGCCCGACAAAGCCGTACCGCCGCATCACACCCGTAAACCCGTGCCCTTTGGTCTTTCCGGCCACGTCAACGTACGCGACGCCATCGGAAAACGACCCCACCGTCAGCACGTCACCGAGTTTGACGTCGGTGCTGGAGTCGGCCTCCAGCCGAACCTCCCGAACGTGCCGCTTCGGACCCGTGCCCGCCTTGGCGGCGTGACCGATCAGTGGCTTGGTGGAACGATCCGGCTTGGCGTCGAGATATCCGAGCTGAACCGCACGGTATCCGTCACGCTCGGGCGTTCGCAACTGCAGAACAGTGCACGGACCAGCTTGAACGATCGTGACGGGCGTCACGACGCCCGATTCATCGAACACGCGAGTCATGCCAACTTTGGTACCCAGTAACGCCGGTATCATGGTAACAACGCTTCCCGTCTCGCGCGACACGAGTTCGACTGTACGGCCGGCCGCAACGTGCTTCTGGTGCGGCAGATGTTTATCCCAACGATTGACTGCTAACTACGGCGACAACCAGCAACGCGAACACGCTCGCCCCGCGACCGCACCGAACGCTACGCCTTGATCTTCACAAACACGCCGGCCGGAACCACCAGCCGATTGAGCGACTCGATCGTCCGCGCCGTCGGCTCGTAAATGTCCACAATCCGCTTGTGCGTGCGAATCTCGAATTGCTCACGCGACTTCTTATCAATGTGCGGACCACGGAGCACCGTGTACCGCTCAATTCGCGTCGGCAGCGGAATCGGACCAAGCACCTTGGTGCTGGTCCGCTTGGCGTGCTCAACGATCTCCTTCGCCGACTCGTCCAACGCGGAGGGGTCGTAGGACTCCATTCGAATCCGAATTCGCTCAGTAGTGGCCATCTCGTTTCCTCAACAGTTTCACCTATTCCAAAGGCGAAATCCGCAGTCCAGCAAGGATAATCCAAGTCGGCGACTTGTCAATGGAACAAGGCGGCGTTTTTCGACGAAAAATCACAGGCCTCAACCGAATAACGTGACAACACGTTTAGTAAATTGACACAGAACACACCCTTGGCGAAACGCAGGCCCACCGTCAGACCGTCTCGTGCTGTGGTGCCGGTGCGTAGTGTGACATCTCCATGGTCGCCGACGCCCGGCCTTGCGTCAGGCTGCGAAGCGCTGTCGTGTATCCGAACATTTCCTTGAGGGGCACATCTGCGTTAACCACGCGGTACGCACCGCGAATGTCCGTGTTGGTGATGACCGCGCGGCGAGCGTTGAGATCGCTGTTGACAATTCCAAAGAACTCGTCCGGCGTGACGACTTCCGTTTTCATCACCGGTTCGAGAAGCACCGGGTGGGCGTCGCGCATGGCGAGTTCGAACGCCATGCGGCCGGCGTTGTCGAACGCCATCTCCGAGCTTTCCGTGTCGTGTTGCTGGGCGTCGAGAAGCGTGACCTGCCAATCGATCACCTTGCTTCCGTGCACGATTCCGCAAAGAGCAGCCTCTCGAACACCATCCTCGACGGCTGTGACGTATTCAGGCCGCAGATTGTCGGCGGTGGTCGCATTGATGAATCGACCTTGTTCACTGTGTTCCGCAGCATCTCTGGGCAATGGGTCAAGCCGCAGCGTGACAATCGCGAAGTGGTTTCGTCCTCCTGTTTGGCGGATGAATTGCCCCTGCGCCTCAGCACTGCGGGTAACGGTCTCGCGATACGACACGCGGGGTTGGCCTACATTGACGTCGAGATGCATATCGGTTTGAAGTCGTCGGACGACGACATCCAAGTGCAGTTCCCCCATACCCGCGATGACCATTTCCCCGGTTTCTTCATTGACGTCGGCTTCAATGGTCGGATCCTGCCGTCGCAGTGCCCGAAGGGCAACCACGAGCTTCTCGCGATCGCGCGACGACTTCGGTTCGATGCGCCGGCTAATCACCGCCGGCGGAAACTCGATCGTTTCAAGCAGAACCGGCGACCGTGCATCGCAGAGCGTGTGGCCGGTGAGCGCTTTTTTCAGACCGACGACAGCCACAATATCTCCCGCGGAAGCTTCGTCGAGTTGGTCGCGTCGCTTGGCAAAGACCCGAAAAATCCTCGTTAGGTTTTCCTTGTCGCCGGTGGCGGAATTCAGAACGCGCGTACCGGGCGTGAGTGATCCCGAGTAGATGCGAAGATAGTACAAATCGACCGGTTTTTCGGCGACGATTTTGAACACCAGCGCTACAAACGGATCGCTACGCACCGGCCGAATACTGATGGACTTCGCGCTATCGCCGACACCTTCACCCTCAATAGCGGGCACATCGAGCGGCGACGGGAGGAAATCGCAGACCGCGTCGAGCAGCCGCTGAACTCCCTTGTACTTGAGCGCCGACGCACAGAGCACCGGTTGCAGTTCATTGGCGATCGTGGCGGAACGCAAAGCGGCTCGCAGCTCGTCTTCCGTGATGGAATCTTCGTTGACGTATTTGTCCATCAGCGCATCAGAGGTTTCCGCCAGATGCTCTTCCAGTTCGCGGCGGCGGGTCTGGGATTCGCGCACGAGTTCCTCAGGGATGTCGCGTTGCTCGTACCGAGTGCCCTGACCGTCCTCGAGATAATAAAACGCCTTCATCGTGAGCAGATCAATGAAGCCGTCAAACGAACTCTCGCTGCCAATGGGTATCTGAATGGGCACTGGGTTGGCACTCAGTCGTTCGCGAATCGACTTGACTGAATCGAAATAGTCAGCGCCGATTTTGTCCATCTTGTTGATGAGACACAGGCGGGGCACGTCATACTTGGTCGCCTGTCGCCAGACCGTTTCGCTCTGGGCTTCCACACCCTCCTTCGCATCGAACACCGCCACCATCCCGTCCAACACGCGTAGCGATCGCTCCACCTCGGCGGTGAAGTCAACGTGCCCCGGTGTGTCGATCAGGTTGATGGTGTGGCCTTTCCACGGACAAGTCACCGCGGCGGAGTAAATCGTGATCCCTCGCTGCTGCTCCTGCTGATCGAAATCAGTCGTGGTGGTTCCGTCATCCACTTCACCCATGCGATGGGTCCGACCGGTGTAGAAAAGGATGCGCTCGGTGGTCGTGGTCTTGCCGGCGTCGATGTGCGCGGCAATACCAATGTTCCGAACTGTGTGCAGATCAATCGTCATTGCACTGATCCAGTCATACCACTCGGCAACAGACGACGGCCGCCGCCAAACGGGTGATCCATCACTCGAAGGATTCGCGAGTCGAACAAACCGAGGGAGCGTCAGCCGCTAGCGCAAGCCGATACGCGTCGATCACGACGGAAGAACGCCAACTGCAAGAGCGTCACGACGTGATCCATTCCATCGTTCTGTGCGATCGACGCTACACTATACGCACAGGAGACGCCAAAGCCAAGACGACGGTGATCGCGCACGCAAACGCCACCCGGACCACACCCCCTCAGGTCCGGGGCGTCCTGCAGCCATTCGGCGAGTCGGGCCGGCATGCAACCCAGTCACGACGGTGGGGCTACCAGGCGAAATGGGCGAACGCTTTGTTCGCATCAGCCATACGGTGCACGTTGTCGCGCGTGGTCATGGCTGCCCCTTCGCGTTTATGAGCGTCCATGATTTCCTGGGCGAGGAAAAACGACGTCGGCTTGCCCTTGCGCGATCTGACGGCCTGAATCATCCACCGGATGGCAAGGGATTGCTGGCGCTTTCTGCTCACGGGCATCGGCACCTGATAGTTGGAACCACCGACGCGGCGTGAACGGACCTGAATGTTGGGCTTGACGTTGTTGATGGCGATTTCGAAGACCTCGCCGGGCGGCACGTCTTTGATGCGTTTCGCGACGATATCCATCGCGTCGTAGAACACGCGGGTCGCTGTCGTCTTCTTGCCATCCAGCATGAGGCAATTGATGAACTTGGCGACCACCAGGCTGCCATAGGTGGCGTCGCCGCGCAACTGGTCCGTCGACTTGGTAAATCTCTTGTATCCCATCTGTGTCTATCTCGCTGTGCTCGTCGCCTTGAAAACCTTGCCGCTTGCAAACCCCACCAAGACGCCGTTTCGGCGTCTACCGGTGAACACCATCACACGCTGGAACGCGTACGACCGGCCGCCGTGTCAAACGCCCGACACGCCGCCACCGCCAAACCAAGCTCAACGACCGCCTTGGGAACAAACGGGGTCACACCCAGTCCCAATGCCGTCGACAATGACCAACCAAACACACTAACCTGCCACAACACCCCCAGCCCAAAAACAACCAACGCGCCCAATGCCCCGGAAAACAAAAGTCGAGCCCACGACCGCGATCGACCACGCATCGCGGATATCGCGACGGCGGCGACGAGAAACCCCACAAGGTAACCGCCCGTCGGGCCGACCAAACCAAGCGAGCCAAACGCAAACACCGGCAAACCTGCAACCCCGAGAAGGAGGTACAGCAGCATGGCAGCGCCGGCAGAGACCGGCGGAAGCCAAAAACCCGCCAACATCACGCCAAGCAATTGGAGCGTCATCGGGATGGGTGTCAAAGGCACGCGAACTTGCGCCAACAACGCTACCATCGCACAGCAAGCCAGAATGCGGCCGACCGCGTACGAATTCGCTACGACGCCGATCGAAGCCTCGCCGCGGACGTCGGTGATGGACCGGTTCTGGATCAACATCTATTTCTTACGACGCTTCACGCCGTACTTGCTCCGTCCCTGGTTGCGCGGGCGATTCTCCTTGTCACCTTCGACGCCGGAACAATCAAGCGAGCCCCGGACGATGTGGTACCGCACGCCCGGCAAGTCCCGAACGCGACCGCCGCGCACAAGGACGATCGAGTGCTCCTGCAGGTTGTGATCGATGCCGCCGATGTAGGCAGTCACTTCCTTGCCGTTCGTCAGCCGCACACGCGCAACCTTACGCAAGGCGGAGTTAGGCTTCTTGGGCGTCTGGGTCTTGACGATCAGGCAGACCCCGCGACGCTGCGGGCACCGGTTTAAATCGCGCACCTTGGACTTCTTCGGCACGAACTTCCGACCCCGACGCACCAGTTGATTCGTCGTTGGCATGAAGACTCCTTGAAATTAGCCGCCTCTATAGGCCCAGCTTCGCACTGCCGCCGCCACACATACACAAAAACGCGAGACGGGAGGTCGAGACTATACACTCTCCACAGGGCGTTGCAACCGGCAACCTACCTTTCCTCTCCGCTAGGACTTCCCGCAGACTGCTCACCCTCCAACGCCGGCCCGTCCGCCGGCCCGCCATCGGACGACACCTCCGGAGCCGGCTCGGGCGACGTCATCGTTTGTGAACCGCCGAACATCGCGTCCATCAGCTTGTCGGTACCAAACCCCGGTGCGGGTGTCGAAGCAGGTCGTGCGGAGGACGCACCCGAGAGCAAAGCACTCGGCACGGGCTCGGTTTGGCGAAAACCTCCCTCCGACGGTACCTCCTCGGGAATCGGTAGGGGTTCGCCAAGCTGTTTGACGCCGATTTCGAGGTGCGGCTTGAAGGCTGTCCCCGCCGGAATCAAGTGCCCCAGAATAACGTTTTCCTTGAGGCCGATGAGCTGATCGTTCGCACTCGATATCGCCGCTTCCGTGAGAACCCGGGTCGTCTCCTGGAAGGAAGCGGCCGAGATGAACGACTCACTCTGAAGACTGGCTTTGGTAATGCCCAGCAAGACGGTCGACGCACTGGCCTGCTTGGGCTTCTTACCTCGCGCCGGCTCGCCTCCTTCTTCTTCAACCTTTTCGTTGATCGCCGCCAGGTCGATCTTCGAGATGATTCGCCCGACCTCGAGATCGGTATCGCCCGCATCACTGATTTTAACGCTCTTGGCAAGCCGCTCGTTTTCAGCCCGGAACTTGAACCTATCGATCATCTCCGTCGGAAGGAAATCGGAATCTCCGACGACCTCGACCTTCACCTTCCGCAGCATCTGAGAAATGATGACCTCAACGTGCTTATGGTTAATGCTCACGTTCTGGGATCGATACACCGAGTCGACTTCGCCGATGAGGTACTTCTGCAGTGCTTCCTCGCCCTTGATGCGAAGGATGTCGTGCGGTACCAGCGGGCCGTCGATGAGAGAATCGCCCGCTTCCACCCGGTCGCCGGCGTGAAGGAGCAACTGACGGTCCTGCGGCACGTGGTGCTCTTTCTCAAGCCCACTGTCACTCTTGACGACGATCGTCATCTTGCCACGACGTTTGTCGGGTTTGATCTCCACCACCCCCGAGATTTCCGCCATGACGGAGGGCTCCTTGGGCTTGCGAGCTTCAAAGATCTCCGTCACACGCGGCAGACCACCGGTGATGTCCTGGGTTCCGCTCATCCCCCGCGGCTGCCGAGCAAGCAACATGCCGGGGAAGACCTCCTGCCCTTCCTCGATCTCGATGCGTGCCTTGGCGGGCAAGTAGTGGTAGTCGAGAACGTGTCCTTCTTTGTCCTCAATGATGAACTGCGGGTGCTTCTCACCTTTGTGCTCGATGACGACGAACTTGGCACCGGCCCGATCCTGCTCGAGACGAACCGTCTCGCCCTCGACAATGTCCTGAAAGCGAACGAAACCGCCGATCTCCGCCAAAATGGGCGTCAGGTGGATATCCCAGGTGACGATCGTCTCCTTGGCAGCCACCTTCCGGCCGTGGTCAACCAGAATCTCCGATCCGTACGGAACCTTGTATCTCTCGAGTTCGCGACCCTTGTCGTCGTGGATGGCCAACTCGCCATTGTGTTTGATCGCGACGATTCGCGCCTCGTGCCCGGAATAACGTGGAACGTGAACCGCAAACGACGAGTCCACAAACACTACCGTTCCCGACTGGTTGGCCTGCAGTGCGTTGTCGACGACCGAGTGAGAAGCCACACCACCCGTATGGAACGTACGCATCGTAAGCTGCGTGCCGGGCTCGCCGATGGATTGAGCCGCGATGATCCCGACGGCCATCCCTTCCTCGACAAGATCGCTCGTAGACATATCCCATCCGTAGCAACGAGCGCACAACCCCAGCGGGCTTTCACAGGTGAGCGGGCTACGAACGCGTATGGTGTCAAGCCCGAGCTCTTCGATCGTCCGTGCGATCGGCATCGAGATAATGTCGTTTTCCTTCACGATGATCGCGTCGGTGACCGGGTTGCGAATCGTATCCCGCGCGGTACGACCGACGATGCTCTCGCGCAGGGCAATGTCGACTTCCTCACCCTTGTACGTCGTACCCTTGGTCGTTCCCTTGATCGTGCCGCAGTCGATCGTGTTCACGATCACGTTCTGGGCAACGTCGGCGAGCTTACGTGTGAGATAACCCGAGTCGGCAGTCTTCAACGCCGTGTCGGCAAGACCCTTACGCGCACCGTGCGTGGAGCTGAAGTACTGCAACACCGACAGCCCCTCGCGGAAATTGGCGATGATCGGCGTCTCAATGATCTCACCGGACGGCTTGGCCATGAGCGCCCGCATCCCGCTGAGCTGGCGAATCTGGTCCACACTGCCGCGAGCGCCGGACTCGGTCATGAGATAGATGGGGTTGAGGTAGGGCGTGGCGTTCTTGTCGCCGGGATTGGCATTCTTTCCCTCGGGAGTCCGGTGGTCGGAATGCAGCTCCTTCATCATTTCCTCGGTGACCAACTCGCGGGCGTGAATCCAAACATCGATCAACTGATTGTATCGCTCCATCGGAGTCAGAGCACCCTGTTGAAAATCACGCTCGATTCGATCGACTTTCTTCTGAGCCGCATTGACGATTTTGGTCTTTGCCGCCGGAACCCGCATGTCGGTCACGCCGAACGAAATGCCCGCCAGCGTGCTCCAACGGAACCCGATGCTCTTGATGTCATCGAGCAGTCGAATCGTCTTGCCACGCCCGAGATCGCGGTGACAGTCGGCAATCACCCGGGCGGCACCCTTCTGTGACAACGAATAGTTGTAGAAACTCATCCCCTCAGGCAGGATGTCATCGAAAATCAAACGCCCCACCGTGGTTGCCACCAACTTGCCGGCGGGAAGATCGACCGGCTGTTCTTTATGGTCCTCAATGATGGTGGCGTCGGGCAGACGGACCCGGATCCGATCGTGTACCTTCACCCGGCCAAGCGAGTGGGCATAGAGCGCTTCAGCCGGATCGGCAAAACGCATCATGTCCTTCTCATCAACTTCCTTCGAGACGTGATCCGTCGTGAGGTAGAAAATGCCCAGCACGATGTCCTGCGACGGTGACATCACCGGCGCCCCGTTGGCGGGGCTGAAGATGTTGTTCGTCGACATCAGCAACACGTGAGCTTCCGCCTGGGCTTCGATTGAAAGAGGCAAGTGAACAGCCATCTGGTCGCCGTCGAAATCGGCATTGAAACCCTTGCACACCAGCGGGTGAATTTTGATGGCGTTGCCTTCCACCAGAATCGGCTGAAACCCCTGAATGCTCATACGGTGCAGCGTCGGGGCGCGGTTGAGCAACACCGGGTGATTCCGGATGACTTCCTCGAGAATGTCCCAGATCTGCTGCTCTCGCCGCTCGAGCATCTTCTTGGCACTCTTGATCGTGTCAGCCAACCCACGCTCTTTGAGCTTGCGGATGATGAACGGCTGGAACAGCTCCAGAGCGATCATCTTCGGCAATCCGCACTGATTGAGCTTCAACTCCGGACCGACAACGATGACCGACCGCGCGGAGTAATCGACCCGCTTGCCCAACAGGTTTTCGCGGAACCGCCCCTGCTTGCCCTTGATCATGTCGGTGAGCGACTTCAGCGGTCGATTGCTCGAACCAAGCACCGGACGACGACAGCGACCATTGTCGAACAGCGCGTCGACCGCCTGCTGCAGCATCCGCTTTTCGTTCTGGATGATGACCTCGGGGGCGTTGAGATCGACCAACTTCTTGAGCCGGTTGTTGCGATTGATGATGCGCCGGTAAAGATCATTCAAGTCGCTCGTGGCAAAGTTGCCGCTGTCGAGTAGCACGAGCGGTCGAAGGTCCGGAGGAATCACCGGAATCACATCCAGCACCATCCATTCGGTTTCGTTTTCCGAGAGACGCAGCGCCTCAACAACCTTGAGTCGCTTGGTGAGTTCTTTGATCTTCTGCTGACTGTTCGTTTTCGTCAGCCCATCCCGTAGTTCGTCAGCCACCTCGTGGAGATTGAGGAGGTTGAGAAGCTGCTTGACCGCCTCTGCACCCATGAGGGCTTGAAAAGCGGACCCGTACTTCTCGTTCGCCGCACGATACTCCTCTTCCGTCAGCAGTTGGCAAAGCTTGAGAGGTGTGTCGCCCGGGTCAATAACGATGTAGTCCTGAAAGTAGATGACCTTTTCGAGGTCGGCTGTTTTCAAGCCCAGCAGATTCCCGAGGCGCGACGGCATGGCCTTGAAGAACCAGATGTGCGCAACGGGGGCAGCGAGGTTGATGTGCCCCATGCGTTTGCGGCGCACACGCGAGTGGGTAACCTTGACGCCGCAACGATCACAGATGATGCCCTTATGCTTGGTGCCCTTGAACTTCCCGCAAGCGCATTCCCAATCCCGCTCCGGACCGAAAATACGCTCGCAAAAGAGGCCGTCTTTTTCCGCGCGGTAGGTTCGGTAGTTGATCGTCTCGGGCTTCTTGACCTCGCCGAAAGACCAGGCCCGTATGTCGTTCGGGGACGCCAGCGAAATCTTCACGTTCCCGTAATCGTTGATGCGATCGTAGATATTTCCAAGCATTGGGTCGGCATCCTTTCAGGAGTAGCCGCGACGATCCGACCGGGGCGGATCAGCCTTGTCTTCGTTCAACTTTGACGGTCAGCTTCAGCCGTTCTCAAACTGCGGGCGCCGCCAGAACCGGCGCGTCGACAGCGAATTCGCGCTGCAAAGCGACCATCCCGCCGATACGCTTGAATCCCAACTCCTCGCAAAAATCAACCTCGGTCCCGTACGCCAACACGTGGATCGATTCAACGCCGTAGTCCCGCAGGGCATCGAGAACGCGCTTGGCCATCTCCACCGCGATCCCCTCTTTGTCGTGCTCGATCCGTCCGTCCGTGTGAGTCACCGCGCCCGGTCCCTGGAAGCAAGGATCGAGCTTGCACTCGACGAGCTGCCCGTTGATTCCATCGGTCGTCCCGCGCGCGATGCCGATCAGGTGGCCGTTCTTCCGGGCGGTCACCACGCAAAAGCTGCTTTGAAGCATGCGGCGTAGTTTGCGCAAGTCCGACGTCGTGCGATGTTTCTGCTGAGCGTAGAAACACGCCAACTCCGCGACATCAATACGTTCGAGGTCGTCCCGAAACGTTTCAAACTCGATCGACTCCATGGCAGTCACTCCAACCGACGAGACCATCTATCAGCCAGCACGACGCGCGGCGTTAAATAACGCGCCGTTTTTCCAATTGAATGTTCATCCCCAAACCGCGAATCTCGTTGCACAAAACATCAAAGGAGACGGGCGTGCCCGCTTCGAGCGTATTGGTCCCCTTGACCATCGATTCGTACAGCTTGGTCCTTCCTTCAACGTCATCGCTCTTGACCGTCAACAGCTCTTGAAGAATGTAGGCCGCCCCATACGCCTCCAAACCCCACACCTCCATCTCGCCGAACCGCTGTCCACCCGTGCGAGCCTTTCCGCCCAACGGCTGCTGGGTGATCAAACTGTACGGGCCGGTCGCGCGAGCGTGAATCTTGTCGTCCACCAGGTGATGCAGTTTCATCATGTAGATGAATCCCACTGTGGTTTTCTGCTCCAGCGGCTCACCGCTGCGCCCATCGTAAAGCTGAATCTTTCCGCCGTAGGGCATCTCGGCGAAGAGGCGCTGTTCACCGTTCACCTCGCCCGCTTTGGCGATGTCTTTCTTGAGTTCCCGTACCTTGACGTTCGCTTCGGCGACGGCGGCGTGAATTTCGTTTTCCTTCGCGCCGTCAAACACCGGTGTGACCGCTTGGAACCCGAGAATTTTCGCCGCCCAGCCCAGATGCGTTTCCAGAATCTGACCGACGTTCATACGAGACGGAACGCCCAGCGGGTTCAACGCAATGTCCACCGACGTGCCGTCATCCAAAAACGGCATGTCCTCTTCCGGAAGAATCTTGGCGATCACGCCCTTGTTGCCATGTCGGCCTGCCATCTTGTCACCCACCGACAGTGACCGCTTGGTGGCAACGTAAACCTTGACCATTTCGAGCACGCCGGACGGCAACTCGTCCCCGCGCTTCATGTGGGCCACCTTGCGATCACGCTCTTCAAGAAGATCGTGAATCCGCGGCCAAAACCTGTCGACCACCTCGAGCGCGCGAGGTCTGGCCGATGTGGATTTGACCCACTTGAGCACGCGCGTTTCAACTTGCTCGGTGAAGCTCTCGATCTGCTCCAGAACCACCTCGTCCAAATCGCTGCGACCGACAATCTGACGCGTCGTCGGGTCGATCATCTCCCCGCTGATCGCGTCGTTGATCTCGCGGCACATCGTTTTGAACGCAGCGATGATCCCCTTGTTCATCTCGCGGCGATACTCTTCGATATCGTCCGCCAAACGCTTCTTCTGCTCGTCCGACATGTGGACACGGCGACTGAACCGATGGGTATCGATCACCGTCCCTTCCTCGCCGGCGGGCAACTCGAGCGAATCGTTCTTCACGTCCTCGCCGGCCCGCCCGAAAATGGCATGCAAAAGCTTTTCTTCAGGACTTAGCTCGCTCTTGGACTTGGGGCTCACCTTGCCGACCAGAATATCGCCCGCCCGAACGTGCGTGCCGACTTGCACCACGCCGTTTTCGTCAAGCCGACCCAGCGCCTTTTCGCTCACGTTGGGAATGTCGTTGGTGAATTCCTCGCGTCCGAGCTTCGTCTCGCGAATCTCGACGTCGTACTCGTCGATGTGGATACTCGTGAAAATATCCTTCTTGACCAACCGCTCGCTGATCAGGATTGCATCTTCAAAGTTGTAGCCGTCCAACGTCATAAACGCCACGAGCACGTTGCGACCCAACGCAAGCTCACCGTTCATGGTCGCAGGCCCGTCGGCAATGATCTGACCGGGCTCGACCTTGTCCCCAACAGCCACGATCGGCTTCTGATTCAGACACGTCCGTTCGTTAAGACCCTGGAACTTACGGAGAACGTATTCGTCCGCGTCGCCGACAACGATCCGCATCGCGTCCACGTACGTCACCTTGCCCGCCTTGGTCGCCCGAATCAGCATGCCGCTGTTTTCGGCGACCGCCCGCTCCACGCCGGTGGCCACCACCGGCGGGTCCACCCGCAGCAGTGGGACAGCCTGACGCTGCATGTTCGATCCCATCAGGGCTCGGTTCGCATCGTCATTCTCGAGAAACGGGACCAGCGACGCCGACACCCCCACCGTCTGCTTGGGCGACATGTCGACGTAATCCACGTCCTTGCTCGGCGCCTGACTCAACTCCCCGTGCGCTCGAACAATGTGCGTCCCCTCGGCAATGCGACCTGACTCCGGATCGATCGCCTCGGGCGGGGCGAGAATGTACCGCATCTCCTCGTCCGCACGCAGATAGGTGACATCCGAGGCGACCTTTCCGCCGGAACCGACCTTCAAGTACGGAGTAATGAGAAACCCGTAGTCGTCCACCGAGCTGTAAATGCTCAACGACGCGATCAAACCGATGTTCGTGCCTTCCGGCGTCTCAATGGGACAGATCCGGCCGTAATGGCTGATGTGCACATCGCGAACTTCAAACCCGGCACGTTTGCGATTCAAACCGCCCGGTCCCAGCGCCGACAAACGCCGTTCGTGCGTCAATTGCGACAACGGGTTGGTCTGGTCGACCACCTGCGACAGCTCGCTGCGACCGAAGAAAAAATCAATGGCTGAACTGACCGATTTGGTGTTCACCAACTCCGCGATCCGGCCAAGCTGGTCCGGATCCTTCATGCTCATGCGCTCCTGCACCGTTCGTCGAAGCTTGAGAAAGCCTTTGCGAATCTCGTCGGCGGCCAACTCATCGATGGTGCGCAAACGGCGGTTGCCGAGATGATCGATATCGTCGACCTCGAATTTCGACTCCCCCGTCCGCAGCAGCAAGACATACTTCACGCACGCCACAATGTCGTCCACACGCAACGTCATGATCGAGTCGTCCACACCCAACCCAAGCTTGCGGTTGAGACGGAATCGGCCCACCTTGCCGAGACGGTAGCGGTTCTCGTCGAAGAATTTTTCCTGGAAGAGCTTCCTCGCCTTGTCAAGCTGAGGGGGGTTGCCCGGGCGCAATCGACTGTAGATCCGCAGCAACGCTTCGTCGTGCGTACGCGTGCTGTCATCGGCCAACGTATTGAGAATCAGCGGGTCGCTGACCTTTTCGATTACCCGGACCTGCTTGATGCCCGACTCCGCAATACGCTCGACAGCATCGCCGATCTGGCAGCCGGCCTTAACGATTTCCTCCTCCGTCTCTTCGTCGATGATCGTCGTCACGCTGTACATCTCAGGCTTGAGCTGCGACGCGCGAACCAACTTCGTCTTGTGGAACTCAGAGACGATGTCTTCGTCCGTGCTGAACCGTTCGTCCATCGCACGAATAAACGTCGTCGCCGCAATCTTGCTCGACTGGTCGATCCGGACCGCCAACAAATCCTTCTTCGTGACGTTGATCTCGATCCAGCTACCACGCTCGGGAATAACGCGACAACCGTGAAACGCCCTGTCGCCCTCACTCTGGTCCTTCACGAAATCCACGCCGGGAGAACGGTGCAACTGCGATACGATAACACGCTCCGCCCCGTTGATGATGAACTCGCCACCACCGATCATGATCGGCAGCTCGCCGAAGTAGATCAGATCCTCCTGAATCTCGTCCGTGTCCTTGCGAATCAAACGCACGCGAATGCGGAAGGGGCGTCCGAACGTCAGGCGAAGATGCCGGCACTCGTCCGGCGTGTATCGCGGCTTGCCCAGCTCGTAGCAAATGTAATGTAGCGACATGCTCCCGTCGTAGCTCTCGATGGGGAAGACTTCGCGAAGCAATCCCTCGAAGCCGCGGGCCGCACGGTCCATCGGACCGGCGTCGGCCTGCAAGAACCGCTCGTACGATTTCCGCTGAATGTCGATGAGGTTCGGAATCGCTTTCGCATCGCCCAGTTTTGCAAAGCTGCGGATCGGTATCGATTGACCCATGTGCGCTTTCCTTATCGCTAGTGACTTCTCGTCGTCCTGCTCGCAACGCGGCGCAGCAACAGCCGCTCGACTACCCGAAGGCGAAAGTCAAGCCGCTGTACCTATTTGTTGACCAGGGACGTTTTGATCCGCGTCGGAGCAATCTGGTAGGCCGAACGTCCCAAACCATTTCGACAAGACGCGACGCCCAAACGCCGCATCCTGTCCGATCGGCCGATCCCGCTCCATAGCGGATACGTTGAACGCAACACCACGCGACCCGGTCTGAACCAAGACCCGATCCGGCAAAACATCCGGATCGCGCGTTGCGGAACGATTGCGGTTACTTGATCTCCACGGCGGCACCCGCCTCTTCCAGATCGCCTTTCAGCTTGTCCGCGTCCTCTTTGGAAATCCCCTCTTTGACGGGCTTGGGCGCCTCGTCGACCAACGCCTTCGCCTCCTTCAGCCCCAGACCGGTCGCGGCACGGACAGCCTTGATCACCTGAATCTTCTTGTCGCCCACCGCAGCGAGGATTACGTCGAACGAAGTCTGCTCTTCGGCAGCCTCCCCTTCGCCACCGGTTCCCGGCGCCGCCATCATGACACCACCGCCTGCCGGCTCAATACCATGCACTTCCTTGAGACAATCAACCAGACATTGGGCGTCTTTGATCGTCAAGGCAACCAGCTTGTCCGACAGTTCCTTGATCTCAGCACTGAATTCCTTGGCAGGTGCGTCAGCCATCACTACAACTCCTCAGTAACATTTCCGCCGGACCGATAGGCGACGCCAACGCGGCGTCATTTCATCCCGCAATGCAGGACCAGCCGATCCTCGACACGGTTGTTTGTTCAATACCCACACAATTCGCCGGCCGCCTTGGCAACACCCGTCGCTCAACCAGGACGACGACCGACTCTGTTCCATTCATCACCACCAAGCAACGATACCACCCGGAAAACGCTGCGCGGTGCAGCGTGCGATGAAAACATCAACCCTCGCCATCGCGAGCGCCGCCCGCAAAACCGGGGACGCCCAGCACCGAATCAATCTTTGTCAGCCATCGCCTTCAAACAACCGGCGATCTTCGATTGCGGCGACGACAAACATCCCGCAATCGCCCGGCCTGGCGACGCAACGAGCATCGCCAACTCGCCCATCAACTCTGCGTGACCCTTCATCTTAGCGACGTCGGCCACGGATGTCAGTTCCACTTCGCCTTCGAGCAATGCGTCTTTCGGAACGATCCCCGGCAATTCTTTCGCAAGGCGAACAATCTCGCGAGCCACATCGATGACCGAATCGCCCCCGGTCACCAACGCGCAAGGACCGGCCAGCGAACTGCCGATCGGCGCTAGAGGACCATCGGCGAACGCCCGCCGGGCCATACTGTTCTTCACGACCATCACGCGCATCTTACGGTCGCACAGGGCGCGACGCAGCATCATCGTGTCGGCCACCTTCACGCGGGAAAGGTCGACGACACACGCCTCGTCAACGCCCTCATACCGCGACCGAAGCTCCTGCTCCAAAACGGCCTTTAACTGCCTGCTCATGATTCGTCCTCTAATTCCTAATCGGTGCGCGACGGAACGCCTAGTGTCACGCCAGTGTCACTGTGGTTGCGAAGCCGGGTGCGTTTTCGCTCAGCAACGGCTTCTCAATTCTCGCCCCGCAATCTCGCTAGTCGATGGCCAACACCACGGAGGGCGTCGAAGTGCCCGCGATACACGCTCGCTTGATGAATATCCCCTTCGCTGCGGAAGGCTTGGTCTTCTGAATGTGCGACACCACGGCGTCAATGTTTTCCTTCAGGTCCTCCGGCGGAAAACTGACTTTTCCGACGGGCATGTGAATGTTGCCACCCGCATCGTTGCGATACTCGACCTTGCCAGCCGCGTACTCGCGAACCGCCGTGGCCACGTCCGGCGTGACCGTGCCGGATTTCGGCGACGGCATCTTGCCGTGCGGACCCAACACCCGACCGAGCTTGCCGACCTTTCCCATCATCTGCGGGTGAGCAACGGCTACGTCGAAGTCCATCCAACCCTTGGCAACTTTGTCGACCAACTCCACGCCACCCGCTTCGACCGCCCCTGCCGCTTTGGCCGCTTCGACATCGGCTTCATCACAAAACGCGATGACGCGCTGAACCCTCCCTGTCCCCTTGGGCAGTGACAGCGCACCGCGCATCATTTGGTCTGCCTGCTTGGGATCGATGCCGAGATGAAGCACCAACTCGACGGTCTGATCCAGCGACTTGCGCTTCTTGCCATTCTTGTATGTGCGGTCACACGTCACCGCGGCGAGCTTCTTCAAACGCTCCACCGCCTCGGCGACCTCGACCGGATCCCGGTCAGCCCCGCCCGCCTCAAGCTGCTTGCGATAGCGAACACTCTTCACTGCCATGATACGTCTCCACCGGTTCTAAATCGCCGGTTCAGGTCCAATCAGTCGACAACTTCGATCCCCATCGAACGAGCACTGCCCGCGATGATCCGGTCCGCAGCCTCCAACGAGGTCGTGTTCAAGTCTTCCAGCTTCTTTTGCGAGATTTCCCGAACCTGAGCGCTGGTCACCGTGCCAACCTTGTCGCGATTGGGAACGCCGCTGCCCTTGGCAAGCCCAGCCGCCTCCTTAAGAAGCACCGCCGCCGGCGGACTCTTGACTTCGTACGTGAACGACCGATCCGCATACACGTAGATCAACACCGTCACCAGCATCCCGTTCAGCGATGCGGTTGCAGCGTTAAACTGCTGGACAAATTGACCGATGTTAACGCCATGCTGACCCAGCGCAGGGCCGATCGGCGGAGAAGGCGTTGCCTGCCCACCGGGCGCCTGAAGCTTGATCGTCGCTTTCAATTCCTTCTTCTTGGCCACAACTTCTCCTCAAAACCCTTTGCGCGCCGCATACGTCCGATTCGCAATTCCTCGCGTAGGGTTTGTCTCGTCGACCACCGCCGCACAATCGCGACGGGCAAAAACGGGGTCGAATCGTCCAGGCGAACTCTTCAAAAGCAGCCTACATCTTCTCCAACTGCCAGTATTCGACTTCCACCGGCGTCGCCCGTCCGAACACTTCCAGAATCACCGTCACCATACCGCGACGCTTGTCCGTCGAGTCAACTTCGCCCTCGAAGTTCTCAAAACTGCCTTCCGTAATCTTGACCGGATCGCCCTTCTTGAGATCCAATCCGTCCAGACCCGGCTCTTCTTCCGCCTTCTCGCAAGCAGCCAGCATACCCACAACGTCATGCTCGGACATGCTCGTCGGCTTGCCACCAGACGCAATGAAATCGCCCACTCCCGACGACTCCTTGATCGTGAACCATACGTCCTCAGGAACCGATCCGTCTTCGTCGGTGGCCATCTCAACAAATACATAACCGGGGTAGAGCTTGCGTTCAGACACCTTGACCTGGCCAGCCCGCATCCGCCGCTCTTTGACGGTGGGAACCAAAATGCGCCCGACGTGCGTCTGCAATCCCTCGATCGCAATCTTGCGCTCCAGCGTGTCGCGAACGCGGTTTTCCTTGTTCGACGCAACGCGCAGCACATACCAATTCATTCCAGGCGATGCGAGCACCTGCTGATCATCGGTCTCCTTGTCGGTCACTTCGGAGCACTCCAAAGTACGTCGATGAACTGGAAGAACTTGATGAACATGGCGTCCACGACAAACAACAGGAAGCCCAGCATCAATGTGCACCAGATCACCACCTTGGTCGACCCGATGATCTCGTTGCGGCTGGACCAACTCACCTTCTTCATCTCACCTTCGGTTTGAATGAAGAAATCGCACGAACCTCGCTTGACCGCCACAACCCAATACAACAGCAGCCCCAGGACGACCATCACGACCACCGGAATCAGAATCTGCAACAACTGCGTCCAGAGTTCGTCGTTCACGTAGACCGCGAGGCTCCCGTACAGAAAGTTGCCCGCGCCCACAATCAGAATACCGCCTCCAATGGCGGTTCCCATGCGCGTGTAGCGACCTTGGCCAGGCTTGTAGATCTCAAAAAACGATCGCTTGCCGCGTACCCCTGATTGCCGACTCTTGGGTGCGTGGGATGCATCAGCCTCCGACATCGCGTTTCTTCCTGCCGTCCGTGACTGTGGCTCTTTATCTTCCACCATGGCGACCCCACCGCCACCGGCAGGATCGGTCCGCGTTCTGGACGATTTCGTGGACTTCGCCATGTTTGATTCCTTCACGATTACAACCGGCACGAGCCTAACCGGCGATCGGCCTCAAGCCGCGACAAGGCCGCATCAGTCGCACCAGAACACCAGGAGCGGAGGGAATTGAACCCCCAACCGCCGGTTTTGGAAACCGGTGCTCTGCCAATTGAGCTACGCTCCTACTGCGGCGAAGGCTCCGAACGCCGAGCATCGGCCGGGACAAGCTACTTGCGCTTGATCTTGTGCAACGTGCGGGTGCGCTCACGCCGACAGTACTTCTTCAGCTTGAACTTGGGAACGCCGCCCTGCACGTTGACCGACGTGCGATAGTTGAGATCACCGCACTCCGAGCACTGCAACCACACATGTTCACGCTTCACCGCTTTGGCCATCGAACGACGCCCTCGCTACACAACCGACACCGTCTCAAAGCGGGCCGATCTAATCTCGCTTTATTCAACCACCTTGGTCACAACGCCCGAACCGACCGTCCGACCACCTTCGCGAACGGCAAAACGAAGCCCTTCTTCCATCGCGATCGGTTTGCCGAGCTCGACCAGCATCGTCACATTGTCGCCCGGCATGCACATCTCAGCGCCTTCCAGGAGATTCAGCGAACCGGTCACATCCGTCGTTCGGAAGTAAAACTGCGGGCGATATCCATTGAAGAACGGCGTGTGACGGCCGCCCTCCTCCTTGGTCAACACATAGACCTGCGACTCAAACTTCGTGTGCGGCGTGATCGTCTTCGGGGCGGCCAACACCTGGCCACGCTCGACCTCGTCCTTGGCAACGCCACGAAGCAGACAACCAACATTATCGCCGGCAAGCCCCTCGTCGAGCAGCTTGTTGAACATCTCAACGCCCGTCACGGTCGTCTTGCGGGATTCCTCCATCAGGCCGACGATTTCAACTTCGTCGCCAACCTTGACCAACCCGCGGTCGATCCGACCGGTCGCCACCGTGCCACGACCCTTGATGCTGAACACGTCCTCGACCGACATCAGGAACGGCTTGTCCATGATGCGCTCGGGCTCGGGAACGGTAGCGTCGATGGCATCCAACAACTCCTGGATGCACTTGGTCGCCTCTTCGTCTTTCGGGTTCTGCAGGGCACGAAGTGCCTGTCCGCGAATCACCGGCGCGTCGTCACCCGGGAAATCATACTTGCTGAGCAACTCGCGCGTCTCAAGCTCGACGAGATCCAACAACTCCGGATCGTCGACGAGATCGCACTTGTTGAGAAACACAACCAAGTAGGGCACATTCACCTGGCGCGCAAGCAGAATGTGCTCGCGGGTCTGGGGCATCGGCCCGTCCGACGCGGACACCACCAAGATCGCCCCATCCATCTGGGCAGCGCCAGTGATCATGTTCTTGACATAATCCGCGTGACCCGGGCAATCAATGTGAGCGTAATGCCGCTTCTCGGTTTCGTACTCCACGTGCGACGTCGCAATCGTCAGAATCTTCGTCGCGTCGCGGCGTCCATGCGCTTCGGAAGCCTTGGCCACCTCGTCGTACGAAATCGCCTTGCACATCCCACGCGCCGACTGCACCACCGTAATCGCAGCCGTCAGCGTCGTCTTGCCGTGGTCCACATGCCCGATCGTGCCGACATTGAGATGCGGTTTGCTTCGATTAAATACGTCTTTGGCCATAACTCGTGCTATCCTCCACTCTGATGATTGACCGCGCCTCGCGAGCCATCCGGAGCACGTGACGCCCCAGTGCCAACAGTTGGCACTGAAAATGACCCTGTTCCGTCGACCCGTCGACCGCATCCGCCCGATGCGCAATCCCAACGGGCTCTGTTTCGATGCAAGAAATCCTCATCAACCAGGAAAGCTGCTGACGGGATTCGAACCCGTGACCTCGTCCTTACCAAGGACGCGCTCTACCAACTGAGCCACAGCAGCGTCACGGATTCAACAGGCCTCGACGCAGCCGCCGCACACCCATAACGGATCCGCCGACCTGCTCCGCACGGGCCGAACTCTCGACCTTCGCGTTTCACGGAACGACGACCGTTCCCAAGTCTCGCGTCCGCTTTGGTTTAGCAACGACGCCCTTCGGCCCCATCGGCCGAAAGCCCCGCAAGTATAGAAATACCTACCTACGTGTCAAATCCAAAAACATCGCACCCACCAACCTCGCCGTCGCGTCACTCGCCCCAAAGCCCGCGACAACGACCCACAACCATCACGCACCGAGCAGGATTAACGCGAAAAAATAATAATTCCACCCTGAAGACCTCGGCGGGGCCCGAACGGGACACAATACCACGGAACCGGAATTTATCGTTTTTCAATGCTATAATACCGGTATATGGCTGATTTAATCCGTTGCTACTGGATATGACCCGCTGAATCTGCGATGGCATTAGTTAGTGTCACAGCGTGTCACTTTCAGCCCAGCGGGCCACGTTTGGCACGCGCCATCCAATGGTTGTGATATCGTCGGCAGAACGGTACACTGCTAGCCTACCAACCTTGATCCGTGTCCACGGAGAGTTGTCATTTGACCCGTTCCAGCACTGCGCATCGCGTCACCACGCAAGACGACCGCCGCCTCGGTCTCGATTCGGGCGGATCTGACGGAGGTCAACGCGCGCTCGACTCGCCGGCATGGTCGCGCGAGCGCGGCCAATCATACCCCAACGCGGGTGTCGCGGGCCAGCTAACGCCTCGGCCTGCGAAGCATTCTCGCCGAACAGCAGGTCGGATCAACTGGGCATGGCGCGTCGCATTGGCGGCGTGTTTTGGCTTGGCGGTGCTCATGACCGGAGACTTCCGCTATTTCGGCACGGTCGACTTGAAAGTCGCGGGCGACGTGGCAGGCGCTCGGGCAGCGATGTTGGATTTCCTGTGGCAGTTCCAGAACCGCCACGGAGATGATCCATCGTGGCGGGTCGAGTTTGCGGACAATTCGCACAGTCTCGGGCTGAGACTTTCGACGCGCGATCGGGAGCAAGCAGCCGCGGCGATACGTTTGCTCGGCAGCGAATTGCACCAGTATCTTCGTCAGCGAGATCAGGATCGCCAGCAACAGGACGCAGCCGACGTGGCGCTCGTGGATCAGCTTCAATCACAATACCGGTCCGACGTGGACAAGGTGCGATCGGAATCCGAGCGCTTGGCCGGCGAAGTGCCCAACGAGTCGCCCTCCGATCGGCTCGATACTCTCGGCAAGCAACTCCGGGAGTACACCGAAATACTGGAAGCGCTCCGGGCAAAGTCAAACGCGGTGCACGCCCGCCTTGACCAGCTCAGCACGCCGCTCTCACCTGCGACCGTTGCCATCGATCCCGATGCCCAGCAGGCTGCGTACGATGAGCGCGAAGACCTGCAGCAAGATCTCAAGCAGTTGTATGTTCAGCTTACGTTGGGTCGGCGGTCGCTGCAGCAGGTGTGGCAGCTCGCCTCGCCACCGTTGGACGACCTAATCGCTGCGTCAGCGCGACTGGCGCGAGCCGGGATGGATTCCGGTCGTCGTCGCGATATGGCTGGCGGGGCGGCGTTGGAATCGTTGGATGAGTTGGCCAACCTCTATCAGCGGCGGCTGATCCGTTTTTCGGAGAAATGGACTGCAACCATGACGGCGTTGAATCGCAATCCGGTCGATGCCCGCGCCCCGCAACTGATGGCGATGCACGCCCGGCTGCACGACCTGTTGGGCGATTTTTCGTTCCACGCGGCCAAGCTCTTGGACAAGATGCGTGACGAAGTAGTGCGTTATTCGGATCGTGCGCCGACAGCGCGGCACGCGACGGTATCGAACGTCAAGCGTTTGTTCCACCGCCTGGAGGCCAAGCATCGGCGATTCGAGTTCGTCGCGTCCGACGTTTACCGTCGAAACAACTTCCGCCTGGACTCAGCCATCAAGTCCGCCAGCGGGCTTGAACGCCGGGTGACGGCCATGATGCAAGACATCGACGCGCACCTGCGGGCGCAGGCGGCGGCGACGATCAAAGCCAAACGCGAATCGGAGTTGACCGCAACGCTGTCACAGCGAGAAGGGCTTCGCGCGGGAATCGACGAGACGACCGATCGCATCGTCGCGATGGTCGAAGAATACGCCCGAACGATACCCTTGACGGAGCGATACCTGACGCCGTCGTTGGGTGCGAAGGCTGCACGTATCCGACTTGAGGACGCGGACCGAGTGCTCCGTCGATACGATACCTTTGCGGAACTCTTGAAGCGGCGGCAGGCAGCCCGACGCCAGTCGTCGGCGATCAAGATTGAAATCGCCGATAGCTCGCTCGAACGGGTTCCGGCAGGCCTCGCCGGCAGGGCAGCGTTGGCGATCGTCATCGCCGCGCTGACGCTGGGGATCACAGGCTTCGTAGGGCGCGGACGCAGCGGCCCGCCGTGGTCGTGACCCGCGCGTTGAAGCGTAACGGCGGGGGCCGATCGTACCATCCTATCAAAGCGATCTTCGTTCATTGGGCGCGGCGGATGCACACGCTCGCCAAGCGCATCGCAACCGGATGATGTGCAGGTTCAGCCACGCCCGTTAATGGAACGCATCGCGCGGCCAGGGAGGGGGAACTGGGACAGCGGCTATACGATGTTGACGCGCCGACGTCCGCGGCGGCGCTTGTTGTTGATGATTCGTCGGCCGCCGACCGTCCGCATGCGAGCACGGAACCCTTGCTTTCGTGCGCGCTTGATTTTGCTGTTTCGCCTTGGGTAATGCATCAGCCTTCCGCTTTCGTAAGCACCCGTCATCGCGTGGATCGGCGTCGACCCCGTGAATGAAGCAGGGGAGTGTACCGATCACTCGCGATGACTGCAATGGCCTGGAAAGGATTTCACAACGAATTTCACGCACCGAATCACAACGGCTTGGCGACGCTTGCGGGCGCGGAATTCGGCAGGTACGGCGGCTGCAAGGTGGATTGGGGGAGATTTTTGCCCGATGTACTGATACACTGTGGGTAGCAGCGGGTCCGCCGAACGGTCGGTGGGCCGTCGTTGTCGACGTTTGCCGTCGACCAACAACCTGACTCGCCAATGACCGGCTCATCGCCAGCATCGCTCCGCACCAAGCGATTCTGACGATCGGCCCGTAAGGGTATTTGGGTGACACACGAAGAAGTCATCGAGCGCGCTGCCGAGGCGCTCTCCTACGAATTCCGGGATGTAGACCTCCTGTTTCAGACGCTGACGCACGCGTCGATTGCCGAATCGCGTCTAAAGAGCAATGAGCGCCTCGAGTTCTTCGGCGACGCGATTCTCGGGGCGGTGGTTTGCGAAGAATTGTTCCGTCGGTTCCCCGATTACCTCGAAGGCGAATTGACCAAGCTCAAGTCTGCCATCGTGTCGCGGAAAACGTGCGCCCGCATCGCCGATCAAATCGGTCTGACGCCGCTGCTGATCCTTGGAAAGGGCATGACGAGCCACGAACCGATTCCGACATCGCTGAGAGCGGCGGTCTACGAAGCCATCATCGCGGGGATTCACATCGACGGCGGTTTTGAGGCGGCGAGGCAGTTCGTTCTCAAGACCGCGTCACCGTTCATCGACGAGGCCGCCCGTTCGGATCACCAGGAGAATTTCAAGTCGATTCTTCAACAGGTTGTCCAGAAACAACTTTCGCTCACGCCCCGATACGATCAACTGGACGAGCAAGGGCCTGACCATAGCAAATGCTTCGAGGTGTGCGTGTCGGTTGGCAACCGAAAGTTCCCCGCAGCGTGGGGCGCGAGCAAGAAGGAAGCCGAACAACGGGCCGCGAAGCGCGCTCTGCTGGAGATCGACCCCGACGCGTGCGTAGACTACCCGCCCGACGACGAGTCGACGGAAGAACCAGCCGACTAACGCCTGTGGTCAATTCGCATCCGCCGACGCTTCGCTCGCTTTGTCCCCGTCTCGGTCGTCACGCCCGGCCAACGTGGCATTCTCGATCCCACAACGGTGTCGGAAGTGTGCCACTGCTATCGAGCTTGCTGTTACCCACATCTATGGCTCCTCTTTGGCCAGTCCGGCGCCGAG
>CAYQFV010000013.1:0-33305 GCA_964416845.1 uncultured Phycisphaeraceae bacterium
TTTGGCCTGTGATATCGTTGGGTAGTTCGTCGAGGGTGTAGCCGACGGCGAGTTTTGCGGCGATTTTGGCGATGGGGTATCCGGTGGCTTTGGACGCCAGCGCCGAGGAGCGGGACACGCGCGGGTTCATTTCGATGACCACTTGTCGGCCGGTGACGGGATCGACGGCGAATTGGATGTTGCTGCCGCCTGTTTCGACGCCGATCGCGCGGATGATCGCCACGGATGCGTCGCGCATCTTCTGATACTCTTTGTCGGACAGGGTCTGCGCGGGTGCAACGGTGATCGAGTCGCCGGTGTGTACGCCCATTGGGTCGAGGTTTTCGATGGTGCAGACGATGACGACGTTGTCAGCCCGGTCGCGCATCACCTCCAGCTCGAACTCCTTCCAGCCGGTGAGGTCTTCCTCGATGAGGATTTCGTTGACACGCGAGCATTCCATGCCGCGCCGGGCGATACGTTCGAATTCCGCTGGCGTGCGGGCGTGACCGCCGCCCTCTCCGCCAAGCGTGAAGGCCGGTCGAATGACGCAGGGCAGTCCAACGTTTTCAAGGACACGTTTCGCTTGTGCCCACGTCCGCGCGATGCCCGATCGCGGGACGTCGATGCCGATACTCTCCATGGTCGCCTTGAACTCGGTGCGTCCTTCGGCCCGTTGGATGGCCTCGCGATTGGCGCCGATCATCTCCACGCCGAATTCCTCGAGAATGCCCCGGTCGGCGGTCTCGACGGCGCAGTTCAAGCCGGTCTGCCCCCCGAGTGTGGGCAGAAGGGCGTCGACGCGTCGGCCGAGGTCGCGTTCGTTGGCGAGCACTTTGGCGATGAAATCGGGTGTGATCGGCTCAACGTAGGTGCGGTCGGTCAGCTCCGGGTCGGTCATGATGGTGGCGGGGTTGGAGTTGAGCAGCACGACGCTGTACCCCTCTTCGCGCAGCGCTTTGCACGCCTGCGTGCCGGAATAATCGAACTCGCATCCCTGACCAATGACGATCGGCCCGGAACCGATGATGAGAATGTTGTGAATGTCAGTGCGTTTGGGCATCAGAGGACAGCACGCTTCCTGACGGGCGCGGCTCGGATCATCCTTCCGTACAGGTGCGACGAGGCGATAGTGCCGTTTCTAGAAAGGTCTTTCGACTTTTCTGCAGGCGCGACACGTGGGTGCCATGGCCAAGCGCAGCGCGGCCATGCGATCAACACAAGGAGGCATGCCCGCGCCTTCGGCTTGGGCATGGCACCCAGATATCGACGGACCCTATTTGAAACGGCACTAGTGTAGCTGCGGCGTCGCGACGACGCCACAGGACGGCGGGCGCTTCTGCTGACCGCCCGTCGCTTGACCGTCGCAGATGCCTGCCATAAAAGTACCCGGCCATGTTTGACACACTGACAGATCGATTGGGAGACGTTTTCCGCAATCTGCGGGGGCGGGGACGCATATCCGAGGACAATGTGGCCGACGCGATGCGCGCGGTCCACACCGCCCTGCTTGAGGCTGACGTGCATGTCGACGTGGCGGCTGATTTCTGCAAGTCGGTGCAGGAAAAGGCCATAGGCGCCGAGGTCATCAAGACCCTCAAGCCCGATCAGGTCATAATCAAGATCGTCCACGACGAGCTGATCGAGCTGATGGGGCCGGTGGATCCGCGGATTCCGTTCGTGTCTCCCGGTCCGACGGTCATTCTGATGGCCGGCCTGCAGGGTTCGGGCAAGACAACCACCTGCGCCAAGCTCGCCAGAATGGTTCAGAGCAAAGCCAAGCGTCCCATGATGGTGGCTGCGGACCTGAAGCGCCCTGCGGCGATCGATCAGTTGGAGGTGTTGGGCGCTCAAATCGGCGTTCCCGTTTTTGCAGACCGGACGCAGAAGAACCCGGTCAAGGTCTGTCGGCGTGGCATTAAGGAGGCCAAGGCGACCGATCGAGACGTGGTCATTCTCGACACCGCCGGCCGATTGGCGGTCGACGACGAGTTGATGGACGAGATCGCCCGAATCGCCTCGACGACCGCGCCGCATCAGATCTATCTCGTGTTGGACGCGATGATCGGGCAGGACGCCGTCGCGACGGCCAAGGCGTTCAACGAGCGGCTTGAGATCGACGGGTTGATTCTGACCAAGTTCGACAGCGACACGCGCGGCGGGGCAGCGCTGAGCGCTAAGCGCGTGACGGGCAAGCCGATCAAATTCATTGGAGTCGGCGAGAAGCTCGAGAACATCGAATTGTTCCACCCCGACCGCATCGCCGGCCGCATCCTGGGGATGGGCGACGTGCTGACGCTGGTCGAACAAGCCCAAGAACAGTTCGACGCGGAAGAGGCGGCGAAGCTCGAAAAGAAAATGGCGTCGGGCGATTTCACGCTCGACGATTTCGTCGTCCAGATGCGCAAAATGCGCAAGATGGGGTCGATGAAAGACATCCTGAAGAAGGTTCCCGGGATGAGCGAGCAACTCGGCGACGCGGACATCGATGAAGGTGAGCTGCCGAGGATGGAAGCCATCATCATGTCGATGACCAAGCGCGAGCGCAAAACGCCGTCGGTCATCGACGCATCGCGCCGTCGACGCATCGCCCGCGGAGCAGGGGCAGAGCCTGCCGACGTCAGCGGTTTGGTAAAATCGTTCAGCCAGATGCGCGATGCGATGAGGCAGATGGCGGGTATGTCTCTGATGGACCGCATGCGATTCGGATCGCAGATGGCCCAAGCGGGGGCGGCGGGTGGCATGCTGCCGCGGTTCAAGGGGAAGACCTCCGCGACCAAGCGTGTCATCAGCAGGAAAGACCGTCGCAAAAAGCGAAAAGGGCGATGAAGCATCATGCGATCGCTCGGACGTCGGCCTGCACCGCCATCGGAGTGATGGCGATCGTGTTGGCAACGTCACTCGGTTGTGGCCTGCCACCGCGGATGCGATTGTCATTTCAGTCGCCGATGGAGCCGGGGCGAACCGTTTGGTGGTCAGCCAGCGACGATCACGACAGTCGTCCGCCGATCGTTGCCATCGAGCACGGCTACCCCAACGGTCGGACTGATCAAATCATTTTTGCCGAAGGCGGTGTGCGCGTCTTTCAGTATCAACGTGGGCGTCTGCGCTGGTGGAGTCCGCCGCTGTCCGCCGAGGCGGGAGCAACCGACATCGCGATGGTCCGTTCAGCTGTACGACACTTCGCGGGCAATCCGTTTGCCGAAAGCGCATCGACCCTTCCACCCCTGCCGGCTGACGCGGTGGCAGCCATCGACTCCTCGGAGGACATTTCAAGGTTGCTCCGTGAACACTGGTCCGGCGTGCGCGTGAAGCCCCCGCCCAACATGACCTATACGAGGATCGCCAACGAGTTGGAGCAGTTTCGTCATGGAACCTGGCAGTTGATGCAAGCATCGTCCGCGATGGGTGGTTGACCGCTTGACGCCGTTTCCGGAAAAGTGACTCAGCGTTTCGCGACCGATGTGGCCATCCGACGTCGAGCAATGGAAAGCGTACAGTTCTCATGTCGATGAACAGAATCGAACGCGTGATGTCGGTGGTTTCGGGCGACCGCCCGGATCGGCCGCCGGTGAGCTTTTGGCGTCATTTTTCGCGCGACTGCTGGCGAGGTGACGCAGCCGTTCAAGCTCACCTCGACCACGTCAACACGTTCGATCTTGATTTCCTGAAGATCATGTACGATCTGGGATACCCGGTCGACGGTCCGCTGCGATCGGTCGAGGAGCTTGCCAAACTCGAACCATTGTCGGGCAGCGAAGGCGTGTACGGCGACCATCTCGACACCATCCGGCGGTTGGCGAACGAGTTGCACGGACAGAGGTTGATGTGCTCGACGGTTTTCAATGCTTGGTCCACGCTTCGCAACCTCGTGAAGGAAAAAGACTATGTCTCGAAGCCGGACCGGCCCGTTGACCAAGACGAGCCGACCTTGCGATTGCAGGCGTTTGTCGCACAGGACCGGGCGGCGGTCGGCCGGGCGCTGGCCGTAATCGGACAATCGCTGGGCAACTTCGCACGCGAATGCATTCAGGCCGGCGCTGACGGCGTGTTCTTGTCCGTTCGCGACGATTGGGTGGACACGCCCGCGAACGGCGCGAACACGTATCGTGATCTGGTCCGCGCGACGGATCTGCGTATCCTTGACGGCGCGTCGAGCGGCCGATTGAACATGTTGCACGTCTGCGGCCGGTCGAAGCGATTCGACGACTTCGCAACCTATCCCGTTCATGTGATCAACTGGGCTGACCGAGCTTCGGGGCCGTCGTTGCGTGATGTGGCAGCGACCATCACGCCGGTTCCGTGCGGGGGCGTTGACCACACCATAACGTTGCGAGAGGGCAGCGAGGCAGATTGCGAAGCACAGGTGCGCGATGCCGCCGCACAAGCGGGGGGTCGCCCGATCATCGTTGCCCCGGGTTGTACGTATGATCCGAATCGTGTACCACTCGGCAACCTTCACGCCGTCCGGCGGGCGGTGGAAGCGTTGTGACAACACATTGTGACCGACAGGACGGTTGACTAAATCAGGGGAATCTCGCGGTGGAAACGACACTCATCATTCTCAAGCCCGATTGTGTGCAGCGCCGTTTGATCGGCACGATCGTGCGACGATTCGAAAACAAAGGCCTGACCATTGCCGGCATGAAGCTGATGCAAATCAGTCGGGAGCTTGCCGAACGCCATTACGCCCCGCACAAAGGCAAGCCATTTTATCCCGGCCTGATCGAATACATTACCAGCGGGCCTGTGGTGGTCTTGGCGCTGGCGGGCACGGGGGCGATTGCGATGGTGCGCAAGCTGATGGGCAAGACGTTCGGGTTTGAGGCTGACCCCGGCACCATTCGTGGCGATTTCGGCGCTAGCAAGACCTTCAACCTGGTCCACGGAAGTGACTCGCCCGAATCAGCCGAGACGGAAATCGCGCTGTATTTTTCCGCGAACGAACTGCTCGACTACGAAACCCCCGCCCACGGTTGGACATTCAAACCCGGCGAAAGTTAGGGCAGCGTCACACGTCCATCATGCCAGCGGGAGCAACCTCGTCTTGTGTGCCACTGCTCTTGAGCAGTGCCAACAGGGACGTCGTGCAGTTCGCGCACTGCTCAAGAGCAGTGGCACACTCGGCGGGTGGCCCGCGTCTTCAGACGCGGCGAAAGCGATGAGTGCATGCGAGGAATGTCGGCACGCGATCATCGTGCCCCCACGGCTAAAGCCATGGGGCACCCATCGATCAGAGCGTCAATCACAGATCGCTAGGCGCTGATCGGCGGCCTTTTCAGATTGAATCCCGTCGCGCGTTGGTAGGCATGTGCGACGGCGAGCAGGTCGGTCTCGCCGTACAATCGTCCCGTGAACGTGATGCTCGTCGGCGTGCCGTCTTCCGCCCGGAAACCGTTGGGCAGCACGACGGCGGGGTGCCCGGTCAGATTGGTCAGCAGCAGATTGTTGCCTCCGAACGACGGTGCGACGTACACGTCGACCCGTTCCATTTCTTTTTCGAGCGCTTGAATCGCCAACGTGCGAACGCGGTTGGCCCGAATGTATTCGACGGCTGGGACGAGTTGCCCCTGGCGAAAAACGTTGGGCCAAGCGTTTTCGATCTGACGGGTGAGCTGATCGTCCGCGCCGCTGCGGGTCAATTGGTCGAACGCCGTCGCCGCCTCAGCGGTAAGGATCAGCGACAGCGACCCAATCGGAAGGCCGGTCGGCAGCTTGATCGGAACGAGCTTAACGCCCAATCCACGCAGGGCGTCGAGCGTCGCCCGGTCGAACGATTGTTGCTCCTCCACCCTCTTGCGAAGCGTTTCGTTGTCAATGTCAGCCGCGTGATCCTCGTCGAATAGCTCTGCCACGTATCCGACGCGAATGGTGCGAACGTCTTTCGGCGGCGGCCATTGAAACGGGCGATCCACAACGGTGGCGTCGAGTCCGTCTCGACCACGCATCGCGTCGAAGACCAGTGCACAGTCTTCCACACTGCGCGCGATCGGGCCGATCTTGTCCATCGTCCAGGAGAGCGCCATCGTACCGTACCGACTGACGCGGCCGAACGTCGGACGCAAGCCGGTCGCGCCGCATCGCGTGCACGGAGAGACGATGCTGCCCCATGTTTCCGTACCGATCGCAAAACCGACAAGCCCCGCGGACGTGGCGGATGCAGGCCCCGCGGACGAGCCGCTCGAACCTTGCTCGGGCTTCCAGGGGTTCTTCGTGGTTCCACCGAACCAGACATCTCCCCACGCAAGCGCTCCGACTGCCAGCTTGGCTACGATGACCGCCCCAGCCTGTTCGAGCTTGGCGGCGACCGTCGCCTTCTCGTCACGGACTTGATTCTCGTACGGTTTCGCGCCCCAGGTGGTTTTGAACCCGGGATAGGCCAGCAGGTCCTTCGCACCCCACGGCACGCCGTGCAGCGGGCCACGATATCGGCCTGCGGCGATCTCGCGGTCGGCTGCCTCCGCCAGTCGCAACGCCGTCGATTCGGTGTAGTTGATGACGCATTGAAGCGTCGCGTCGTAACGGCGCAGCCGGTCGAGATAGAGCTTGGTCAACTCGACCGACGATACGCGCCGCGTCCGAAGCAAGGCGGCGAGTTCCGACACCGGCGCGAACGCGAGGTCGTCGTCCGATGCGGGCCTGTTGATCGCGGCGGTTTCAATGGGCGCTGCACGCCCCGGAGGATGCTTGGTGGCATCGTTCTGCGGCGGTGCGGGGTAGAAGCCGAACGCGGGCGGCACACCATTGTCGAGCGGTACCTCGCGCAGCGCTGCAAGTTCCGCGAGTGAATCATTGACGCCCTTGAGCATCAGCTCGCGTTCGTCGTCGGTGAATTCCATCCCGGCGATCCACGCGGCTTGTTGAATCATGTCCGTGGAAATCTTGGCGTCCGCCGTTGCTTGCGCGGCGAGCGCCCGGCTGAACGTGACCGACCCAATGCCCAACCCCGCCAGTGCCTTGAGAACCACGCGTCGGTGTACATCCGTCGCCAATCCCCGATCGGCCAGTGCGGTATCGACGGCATCTGATTGACAATCGTTTGGAAGCATCACTTTCTCCATGCGCATGGGCTCGCTACTGTTCTGTCTCGCTGGTGCCCGGTGGGGCAGGTGTGCCACTGCTCTCGAGCAGTGTACGAACGCCACCACGACTCCCGCGAGCACTGCTCAAGAGCAGTGGCACACTATACGGGTAGCTCGCAACCGGCAGATTGAGCCGCGACGCTGCCCTACCGATCCGAATCCTCGTCGTCGGATTCGTCAAGACCGTAATCGATTTCGTAAGCCGGCGGATCGCCGCCGGGTCCTTTAAGATAATGGTTCATCCAGCGCATCATGCGCAGGTTGTAATCGAGTCGGGCAGCCGCTTTGCGATTGCCATGCCCTTCGCCGGGGTAGAAGACCAGCCGCACCGGCGTCTTTCCAATCACCTTGAGATATCGGTACAGTTCCATGGATTGACTTGGGTGGACGCGCGGGTCTTCCTTGCCGTGGAGAATGAGAATCGGCGTGCGCGATTGCTTGGCGTAGGACAGCGGGCTTCGCTCGCGGAACCAGTCCCACTCGTCCCAAGGCCACTTGCGTGCGTGGACGAGGTACATCTCGCGTGCGATGTCGGTCGTGCCCGCCTTCGAGATTTGATCGCTGATCCCGACGAACATCACACTGGCCGCAAAATGCTTCGTCAGCTTGGTCGCACCCCAAGCGGACGCGAACCCGCCGTACGAGCCACCCGTAATGCCAACCTTGCTTTCGTCTACCAAACCGATCTTGACCAGATGCTTCACGCCGTCGACGAGATCATCAAACTCCGGGCCGGCCTGATCGCCCTGGTCGAGCTTGGAATACGCAACGCCCCGACCCGTGCTGCCGCGATAGTTGGGATGCAGCACCGCATACCCCTGAGCAGCCCCAACCTGCCCGGGACCGGAATAACGCGTGACCCATCCATTGGAATAGTGCGACTCGGGCCCACCGTGGACGGTCAGAATGAGCGGGTAACGTTGGCCTTCCTGCTCGTCGAGCGGATGGACCAGAATGCCCTGAACATCCAGCCCGTCACGCGCGTAGTACGTCACCACCTCCTGCTTGGCAAACCGCATGTTCGCCATCCACGGGTTGCTGTCCGTCAGCCGCCGGGGCTTGGCGTCCTTGTGCTTGGTGTAGAACACTTCAGTGGGGTGGGTGGGGCTGTCCGCCACCAAGCAGGCCGATTGCCCGTCGCCCGCCAGATCGAAGCTCCGCAGAATCGGACCGCCGCCGGGAATGAGCGTGGTTGCGTTGGACGCGTCGATGTCGATCTTGGCCAACTTGGTCACACAGCCTTCGTGACCGATGTACATGATCGTGTCGTCGTCTTGCCATGCGAGATAGCTGACGTGCCCTTTGTAGTCCGGGATTAGATCCGTCAGCGTGCCGCCCCCGACGCCGACAACGGTCAGCCGTCCCGCGGCCGGGTCGTGCAAGTCGGCGGCTGCGATGATGCCCAAGTGCTGCCCGTCCGGAGACCACACGACCTTGCCGAGCTTGCCCGGGTTGTCGATCTGCGCGATCGGACTGCCAGTATCGGCGTCCACAATGTGAACAGTTCGCCGCATGTAGTGATCGTCGATCAGCGGCGTCGGTGCGAGTGCGACCGCAAGATGCGCGCCGTCCGGACTCCAATGCAGTTCCGACGCCGACCCGTCCAACGTCAGCGCCCGCGGCTCGTCGTCACCATCTCGCTCGGCAATCCACACCCGCGTGGGACGAAGCTCCTCTTCGTAGATCTCCTGATTGAACCCCTTGTCCTTTTGCTTCTTCTTGGCTTTGGGTTCCTTGTCTTTACCGAGGAACGCGACGCGCAGGCCGTCGGGACTCCACGAATACGCACCGATGCCGGTCTCGTGCTCGACGACCTTTCTTGCCTCGCCGCCGTCCGCAGGGATCACATACAACGCGGTGTGCTTATCGTCGCCGCGCTTGGCCAAGAAGCTGATGCCGCTACCGTCGGGCGTCCAGTGGACGCTGCCGACGCGGACCTCGCCCGTGACGAAAGGCCGACTGTGGCCGGCAAGATCAACCACGTGCAGCTCCGCCCACGCAGGGCCGTTGTCGTCCTCGCCGGGGATACGCGGGACCGACAGCGTGTAGGCGATCAGCCTGCCGTCGGGAGAAATCTTGGCGGAGGACACAGAGCGAACCTTGGCGACGTCTTGAGGCGTCCAAAGGCTTTTCTGCGCAACAGCCTGCGCAGCGAACGTGAAGCAGACGATGGCGGTCACACTGAGCGCCGCCGTGCTGCGTAATCTGAATTGACGAAACATGTCCTTCGGTCCTCCTGTTATTTGTGTGGAACGCTTGATGAATGCGGGCTTAGGCTAATGATGATGCGAAGAAGCGTCAAACGCGGAGTTTGTCGCGAGAGGTCCAGACGAAAGCGCATTCGGCAGAACGTGCGCGTTTGGATGAACGAACGATGTAGCCTGCCAGATCTAGTGCCGTTTCTACAATCGCCTTTCGACTTTTCTGCAGTCGCGGCACTTGGGCGCCCTGGCCAAGCGCAGCGCGGCCATGCGATCACCACAAGAAGGCATGCCCGCGCCTTCGGCTTGGGCATGGCGCCCAGATATCGAAGGATCTTGTTTGAAACGGCACTAGTCGAGCCATTTGCGCTTTTTGAGCTTCTCCGGCACGTAGGTGTCGGCGATAAACGAAAACTCTTTGTTGGAGAGGGCTTCCAGTTCCAGCTTAACGCCGCTCTTGAGCATGTGCTTGATTTCGCGCTGCCAACGTCGATCCTGAAACCACGGGTAAGCCATGATTTCCTTCGCCCGCGCGATATCTTTATCGTTCAATCGAATGGAGACCGACGGTGAAATGTCGAACTGGGCTGCGTCGTAACTGCTCATGCCAATGAATCGCGCGGACGGAACCGCCATTCGAGATGATTCGAACGCCAGGTTGATCGATCCCTGTTTGACCACGCTGTAGATGTAGTAACCCCAAGGGTCATTGTCGACCAGGACGTACAACGGCAGCTTGAGTTCGGTCACCATGCGATGACAGAGACGGCGCACCCCGCGTGGCGGTTGACCACCGCCGTGGATGATCATGCACTTGTGCTTGTCCCAGAAGCGGTCCTCGTTGAATCGCATCCAGATAGCCGCCTTCTCGATCAGTAGGATGAACTCGGCTTTGTGCTTGATGAACTCGATGACGTTCGGTTCGACGATGGACGGAACAGCCCACCCACCGCTGCCCATGCGCCCCAGCGTGATTTCGTCACCGGAGTCGCGAATGGTCATGGGACCGACCATCGCGCCGCCGGGGTTGGCGAATATGCGAAGCTCTTCGCGCAGCGCACGGAGGGTCACCTCGATGTCTTCAATCACCGGATCCGATTCGTCCTGGTCGTTGAACGTCTCCTCGCGTGCTCCTTCGATCGTATGCTTGCAGTGATAAAACATGTCACGAATGCTGGTGGTCTTGCCCTGGTCCTGAAGCTTGAGCAATTCCGAACACATCAGCATGGTCTGCATGAATCGCCGGGCGTTGCCCAGGTCGAAGAACGGCCTGGTGGCGGTGTTGTCGCCCATCTCGATGATGCCGCGCTTGCGATTGAACGCGACGTTGCTAAGCGATCGGATCGGCACGTTGAGCGTCGGGTTTTTCCCGTCGGCGATCTGGTCGACCATCGACTGCGCCAACCCGACGAATCGATCGCGCATCGCCGCACGCGCGTCGGTCTTGCTCTTTCCGGATCGCGCGCTCGACGCGGTTTTCTTGAGACCGTCGCCCGTAGGATTCTTGCCCTTTGGACTTCTGACGCTTGCCGTTTTGATGCTCTTGGCCATGCGTCCGATCCTATCCGAAGCGGATTAGCATCGCCACCGGCGACGTCATCGCCGACCCGAAGAATTGGCAACCTCGGTACGATCTACCGCGTTGTCGTGATGTGTGAGGTCTGCTTCACGCCGACGACGTTGAGCGCGCTCCGCGGATCGTTGCCGTCGCGACGATCAGCATCAACAACGCGACGTGGAAGTAAGCCCATTGGTCGGCGAGCGGAACGGGATTCCGACAGGTCGGCGGCGACGCAGGTGGCGACCCGGGGGCTGTCCAAGCTTGTTGAAACTGGGCCCAGTCGCCGCAGTCAATGTCGAGGTCACCGTCGAAATCGCCTGGTTGGCAGGGCGGGCCGATCGGTCCGCCGCCCGGGCCGGTGAAACAATTGATGAACGCCGTCAGGTCGGCAGTGTCGACGTCGCCGTCGCCGTCGAAATCGCCGGGGACTGCAACTTGGCATGCCGGTGGCATCGTGGACGGCGGCGTAACCTCCGTCCAGGCTAGTTGGAATTGAGTCCAGTCATCGCAATCGACGTCGAGGTCGCCGTCGAAATCACCCGGCAGGCAGGGCGCGCCGACCGGTCCGCCGCCCGGGCCTGTGAAACAGGCAATAAACTGGGCCAGATCCGCGCTGTCGACGTCCGCGTCGCCGTCAAAATCGCCTTTGAAGCTGACGCCGATGGCGGCCATCACGTCGATGATGCCGTACCCGCGAACGTAAAGCGGGTCGAACGTTTGGTTGGCGACATAATCGCTGGCGGTTCGCTGCAACGCTGTTCGAACCTGACGGACCGTCCAGTCGGGATGGGCCTGTAACACAAGCGCCACCGCGCTGGCAACCAGCGGTGTCGACAGGGACGTTCCGCTCGCAGTCGTGTAGTTCGTGTCCACGTTGGGGTCGACGGTCGCGGTACCACTGCCGCGGGCGAGTACCTCGGGTTTGACCCGGCCGTCGGCCGTGGGTCCGTCGCTGCTGAACCCTGAAATCGTCCCGTCCGCTTGATTCGCGCCACAAGTCAGAACGTCCAACGCGTCGGCAGGGGCGATCAGTCGCGACGTGGCTGGGTTGCTGTCGTGTCCGGAGTTGCCCGCGGCAGTGCAACAGACAAGCCCGTTGGCGGTGGCGATGTTCACTGCCAGGGTGGTGACCGCCGTCGCTCCGTCGAGGTCAGCCTGCGTGTACCAGTCGATGTAACCCAACGAACTCGTCGCCAGATCCGCACCGTTCGTCTCAAGCCACTGCAACCCGGCAACGTAGAAGTCTTCCTCAATCGGCGTCTCGCTCGCCACGTTTTCGGTCTTGGCGAGGTAGAAGGATGCGTCATAAGCGCCGCCCACGAGCGTGTTGGGTTTGTACGCCCCGATGGTGCCCAGAATCAACGTGCCGTGAGTGTGTTGTGACGACGGGTCGCCGGCTTCGGGTCCGGTATTTCCGTCATTGTTGACAAAGTCCCACTCGCCAAGGACGTTGACCACGTTGCCCGGCTCGTTGAATGCTTCGTGCGTCCGTTTGAAGCCCGTGTCCAAAATACCAATGATGATGCCGGCCCCGGTGTAGCCCGCCGCATGGGCCGCCGGAATGTTGATCTGCTGAAGCTGGTCCGTCGCAGCGCCGTAAAAGCCCGGCCCGGCGGCGCGAGGACCCGCCTCGACTACCAACGGCTTTGTCAGCGGATCGATTCGCACGGATCTTGCCAACGGTTTGACCAAGCGAACGTAAGGCAGCGCAGCCATTGCGTCGATCTGGGCTCGGGTCGCGTTAACGCTGATCGCGTTAAGCCATTCACTCTTTGTACGCAACGACGCGCCGGTCGCCAGCGCCCCACGCACATAAGATTCAGCCAGCGGAAAATCGTAGTGGTCGAACATTCCCGGCGCGGTACGACGCATCGACCGGCGACGACGGGCACGCTCGCTGCATCGCGTATCAGCGGCGGCCTCGGCAGCCTCGAATTGCGCGACGGTCCTGATACGCTTGTCCGTGAAGAAAACCCACGCACCGATGGTATCGTTCGCCGCTTGATCGAACGCGAGGCTGACCCCGGCGTCGATGACCGGATCATAGCGAGATTGGGCGAACAGTGCCCTGTCTTGGGCGACGCACACGCTACACATCCATCCGACGATAGCGATGGGTCCGATAAATCTGAACATCTGTAGCTCCTTCCCCTCTGCGACCCCAAAACGAATTCTATCGTGTGAACCGGCGAAAACCAAGGCTCGAGATTCCGCCTCTTACATCAAAGATGCGTGACGTTTTCGGCAGCATCCATGCGATCGAAAGCAGTGGCACGCGCGCGAACTAAAGTGTGACGCAACGCTGCGCTCATTCGCTGAGGTATGCGGCTGCGCTGTCGGTTTCGCCATCCATGGCGATTGTGAGTTTGGCAGCGTTTGAAACGCTGGGAACGTGAATGACGCGAACCTCAGCCGCGTAATCGGCAGCGTCGGGAAGTAGTTCGACAAGAGCGTTGGGGGTCTTGAGCATGAATGTGTCATTGAAGTGTGTATCGGGATCGTCTGGATAGAGCGGAAGGTACGCGACGTTGTCCTCCACGAGATCCTGGAAGAAGTGCGTCCCGAAGGAGACTTCCGGAACGTATCCATCGCGGTCGCGGGCGACTTCGATGAGCATGCGGGCGTTGCTGATGTCGGCGTAGGAAACTCGGATTCCCAGACGACTGTCGTTGGTTCCCCATCTGCCCGGCCCGACGAGAATGAATCGCTTGTCCGCGAGGACGTTGTTGACTCGCCCGATGACGCGCGCAATCGAGAGTTTTCGTTCGTTCGAAGACACTGCGTGGTAAGCCTCGGAACTGACGTACACGACGTATTCGATGTTCTTGACCAGTTGGGTGCGCACGAACTTGTTGGCTGTGAAGATGAGGCGGTCGGGCGCGATGTCCTCTGGGATGACGACTTTGCCAGTGTCGACAGAGGCGTGCTGCGGTCGGCATTGGACCATGTAGAACTTTTCGCCATCGCAGACAAACTCGACGTCGACGGGGCATCCGAAACGCTCCTCGAGTAGTTGGAGCAGGCTCTTGAGGCGCGTGGCGAATTGGGTCTCCTTAAACAGTTTGTCGAACGTAATGCACATTTGCGACGGTGGCGCGTCGACCAGTGTGCCGGGCGGGGAATACAGTTCGTTGTCTCTCTTGATGGAAACGATCTTGTCGAGCATGGGAAAGTCACGACAGTCCTGGAGCAGTTCCGAGATGGAAACGGAAGCAAAACGGTCCCGTTCGAGATCGATGACGTCAATGCTCCTTTGTGACTTGGCAATAATATCAATGGGTTTGGACTCAGGCCTGAGAGTCGGCGCGCCGAGTGCGACCATGCGGGCGTAGTCTCCGCCGACGCGATCGACGGCCCGCGTTCCAAGGCCCATGACGACCCGCGCAAAGCCGTCTTCACGCCGAATGCGCGGCGACCAGCGATACTCATTCCGAGAAAAAGCGACCCCGGCAAACGCGGGAGCAAAGTACTTGCCAATGCGTTTTCCGACAACGGTCTGAATAAGGACGGCCATGTCCTCTTCGTAATCAATGAGTTTGTGTTTTCTGCGGTATTGGATCGGGTCGGGCGCAAGCGTACTGGCGTAGACTTCTCCGATGGCGCCCAAGAGTGACTGCAGACGAACCTCCAGAGGTCCTTGATTGGGGATGAAGACACTGGCGTATTTTCCGCTGAAGGCCGTCGCAAAACGGTCTTCGAGTAGACTACTGGATCGCACGATGAGCGGTTCGGTGTCGAGCTTTTGAAGGAGGTCTCGAAGCTGATGGACGATCTCGACGGGGAAGTCGGAGTTGCGAAAGACACCTTTGATCAAGGAATACTCTTTGCGGATGTCTTCGATGTCCTTGTACTTCTGGCTGTGGTATGACGTAAGCCCGTTCAGTTCGAGGAACGATTCGATGACATCGCTGCGAAGGTAGTAGGAACTTGGAATGGTGATGGGCATGTCCGAACCGGCGTCGAGACCCGCCGCCTGGACCACGCGGTTGGCCAGCACCATGCCGCCGGCTTTGCCGCCGATTCGCCCCATGCCCGCGTCGCTTCCGATGATTCGGTCGGCGAGATCTTCGTAGTCGCGAACCCGAAGGTGCTGCTTGGCGACACCGATGAACGTGAGCTCGTCGGTGATGAAATGTCTCGCGAGAGCAACGCGAACGCCTCGAACTTCGGACGCGTCGAGCTGCGTCTCGCCGAGTGGCAGGGCGCAAAAGCGGCGAAGGCGGTCGCGGAGCGTACGGAACGCGACGGCGGAAAGGCGGGCGACATCGCCGAGACTTTGGGCTTCTTCTCGCTTGAGGGCAAGGTTGACAAGGTCTTCGATTTGGGCGCAGGAAAGGTATCTGCACGTGTAGGTGCGTGTGAGGCGTTGAATGACTTCCCGGTCTTCAGCGTCGAACCGCTGGTCGGCCGGCTCGTTGGGGCTTTGTGCGTGCTGGGGGTTTTCCCGGCCGGAAAGCTCTCGGGCTTCCTGTGAGATTCGGTCGATGGTGACAATGCCGCGGGTGTGGAGGGCAACGAGCAACTGACGGTAGATTCGCTCGGCATGATGAGGATGCGTCGCGATCTGGCGGTCGAAGCACTCCGCTGCCGCTTCGAAGGAATCGTTGCTCACCTTCGGGTGCTGCTCCGAATCGACCGGTGCGTCGACGTGTTGTTGATCGTCATGGCTCATAACAGATGCCGATTCGAGCGGGTGCATCATCTTTGCAGCGACCGATCGCCGTCCGTCGCCGGCCTCGCGGCCAATGACGACGGATGCGTATTGTATGACGGGAGCGGGCGCAGGAAAATGCCCGGCGAGGCTCGGGTCTGGAATTACCCCTGGTTTGGCTGCGGGTTCGGTAACATCATCGCCGGCTTGGTGAGAATCAATGAACGCGACGGGTGACACATCTGGTGGTGGCGAGCTGGAAAGCTCGATGTCGCTACCGGTGCTGGGAATCGACGGAAAGTCCGTTCGGCGATCGCGCAACGCCCGGCGTCGGGCGTGGGTGCTGGTGTGTGTTCACGTGTTGCTGCTGTTGCACGTGGTGCACTACCTGTGGTCCGGCTGGACGCTGTCCCCCGTCGAGCCGTCGGAGTCAATGTTCGCGTTGGAGTTGGGGCAAATCAACGCTGGGGCGATTTTCTTCGCCGTCGCATTGTTGAGCACGCTCGTGTTCGGACGGTTTTTCTGCGGATGGGGATGCCACCTGGTCGCGTATCAAGATCTGTGCGGGTGGCTGATGAAGAAAATCGGGGTCCGCCCAAAAGCGTTTCGGTCCCGATTCTTGATGTACGTGCCGCTGGGGTTGGCGCTGTACATGTTCGTCTGGCCGGCGGCGAAGCGGGCGTTGTTCGCGATACCGACGTTCGAGCGGTGGGTGTCGAACTCACCGGGACAACTGGGGTTTGTGTTCGGCCGCCCGCCCGGGGCGTTTCCGACGCTGAGCAACCATCTGACGACAACCACGTTTTGGGCAACTTTTCCGGGTCCGGTCTTCGCGATTTTAACGATTTTGGTGTGCGGATTCGGGGCGGTTTACATCTTGGGTGCGAAGGGTTTTTGCACCTACGGCTGTCCGTACGGCGGCTTCTTCGGTGTTTCGGATCACCTGGCAATCGGGAAGATTCTGGTTTCGGACGCGTGCGCGGGGTGTGGGCATTGCACGGCTGTGTGTACGTCCAACGTGCGAGTTCACGAGGAAGTGCGTCGTTACGGGATGGTGGTGGACCCCGGCTGCATGAAGTGTCTGGATTGTGTGAGCGTTTGTCCCAACGGAGCGCTGTCGTTCGGATTCAGCCCGGTGTCGGCACGGAAGATCGGCTTACGAGGCGCGGCCGCATCCACGCGATTCGACGTTTCGATGTGGGAGGAGGTGTTCCTGGTTGTCGTGTTCCTCGGAACGACGATGGCGATGCGGGGCTTGTACGACGGGCCTCCGTTGTTGATGTCCGTCGGATTGGGGGGGATCACCGCATTTGTCATGCTGAAACTGGTGCTCCTGTTTCGACGACCCACGGTGCGTATCCAGAATCTTCGACTGAAAGCAGCGGGGAGATGGCGGACTGCCGGTGTTGCCTGTTCGGTGGTGTCGTTGGTGTGGTTAGCGTTCGTGGTCCACAGCGGGTATGTGCAATGGCATCGGACGTGTGGCCGCTACTGGTTGTCACTAACGGAGGCAGGGGAGGAGGCGTTTGCCCCGGGAGGCGTTGCGTCGAGTTCGTATTCTCCCATTCACGATCGCGCGGTGACGAATGGGTTGGATCACCTGTCGAAGGCTGACAGGTGGGGCCTGTTGGCCGTTCCCGAGGTGAAAAGCGGGTTGGCGTGGTTTCGCTTGTGTCGAGGAGAGGATGATCTGGCAGTTGATCGATTGCGGGAGGCGATCGCCTTGTCGCCAGAATCTGCGTCCATCTACGAGCAACTGACGGCGGTGTTGGTCAAGCAGCGTCGGATTGGCGAGGCGATCGACGCAATGCGGGCGCTGTTCACGGTCCGGACGCCGACAGCCGCTGAGCATTTTCGTCTGGGGGTGTTCTTGTCGAGCGAACAGCGTGGTGATGAGGCGATGAACGAATTTGAACGCTGCCTGGAGTTGTCGCCTGACGCCGTCGAGTGTCACTACAATCTGGGCGGATTGTTGGGACGTGCGGGTCGGTTTGACGAGGCGGCTGAGCATTTGCGCGAGGCGGTCCGATTGTCTCCGCGTGACGTGGACGCCTGCATCGAGCTTGCGGTCGTGTGCGTTGGGCAGGGGAATACGGCTGAGGCGATCCGATTGTTGCGACAAGCCGAGACGATGGCCCCCAATGACCCCCGCGCCGGTCGACAACTTGATGCGTTGCTACAAAGTCTAGGTCAGAGGCGTTGAGCACCGTGTGCAGTGACGAATCCGCCCACTCGGATTCGCATGGGAATCGCCCGCCGGTGTCTTGATGTTGCATCGCGGGGAGGGACGCGATAAGTTGATGGTTGGCGTGTTGTACTGTCACACATCACGACGTAGGCATCTTTGGGGGTGACGATTCGATGGCGACCGAAGTTCTAACCAAGCCGATTATCACACTGACCCAGCATCTTGGCACGACGAAGCGCAATCATCCCGCCGCGACGGGAGATTTGAACTGGGTGTTGTCGGGTATTGCCTTGGCGACGCGCATTATTCAGTCTTACGTGCGTCGGGCGGGCATCGGCGACGTCATCGGATCGCTCGGGCGCGAGAACGTCCAAGGCGAAGAGGTTCAGAAGCTTGACCAAATTGCGCACGAGACCATCATGCGCTGCCTGGGGCATCGTGCGAACATTGGGATCATGCTGTCGGAGGAAGATGACGAGCCGACAGTGGTGAAATCACCCGGCGCCGGTGGGAAGTACATCGTATTGTTCGACCCGCTCGACGGATCGAGCAACATCGATGTCAATGTCTCGATCGGAACGATTTTTTCCGTTCTGCGTTGTCGCGACGATGTTCCCGAAGGGTCGGGCCCTTTGCCGCACATTCTGCAGAAAGGCGTCGAGCAGGTGGCGGGCGGGTACGTCGTTTACGGAAGCAGTACGGTGCTTGCGTACACCACCGGTCACGGGGTCCATCTGTTCACGCTCGACCCGTCGTTCGGTGCTTACGTTCTACAGACCGAGCACATTCAGATGCCCAAGCGAGGCAATATCTACAGTGTCAACGAGGCCTACCTCGATTCGTTCCCCGATGGCGTGCGCAGTTTTCTCAACTGGGCGAAGACCAAAGAATCGGGTGGCTACACATTGCGGTACATCGGTTCGTTGGTGGCGGACTTCCATCGTACGCTACTTAAGGGGGGCGTGTTTTTGTATCCCCCGACGGCGAAGACGCCGCGGGGCAAGTTGCGATTATTGTACGAAGCGAACCCGCTGGCATTCATCGCCGAGCAGGCTGGAGGATTGGCGACGGATTTCTCCGGCCGGATTCTCGAAAAACAGCCGACAACGCTGCACGAACGTACGCCGTTGCTGATTGGCAGCGAGGATGACGTCGCGCGCGTGATGGGCCGCGTGGGCTAGACCCGTCGACCGGTCCGGCGAAGGCCGACCAATCCGCAGCCGACCATCATGAGGCTCATAGCGCTCGACGCCCCTGCCCCGCAGATGTTGACGATGATCGGCGTGATGACGCCCGTCAGATCGACTCCCGGATCAGTTGACACGACGTCGCAAACATCGGCGGGCGGAAAATCGACGAACTCGCAGGCGTCGCACGCGACGTTCGTAAAGTTTTCGGGAAACGATGCGCCGGGCGTTACCTGAGCGGTAAACGGGTCGAATTCGACGACCGAACCGTCGAGCGCAAGCCACCAAACCGTCCTGAAACCGTCGCCATCGGTGGCGTATTCGATGACACCTTTGGGCTGACCGTCGATGAAGACGAAGTTGTCGATGTCGACGAATGTGCCGCCCAAGATGGTGTCGGTCCGCGACACGATCATCAGTTCCGCCGACTCCGCGAGAATCACCAGTTCGATCGGTCCGCCGTTGGATACGTTGATCGCATTGACGAGCCCGCAAACGGAGTCGGACTCGGAATCGTCGAGAACGTCCCATGTGGTCTGTGCCGACGCACTGCACGCGATCGCAAGGATCAGCAACGCGGATCGAAGCAAAGCGGTTTTCATCGTCGCAACCTCCTCGAGTCATCGGCGGATACCTGCCGCCGTGTTTCACACCTGCCCGTAGCATCGCACAAATCTGCGGTGTCCGCCACCCGATGTTGGCCGGTTGAAGCGTCCCACGACGGGTTGCGTTCGTCGGCCTTCAGCCGTAGTTTGGGCCGCGTGTCTGTGATTCGACGAACCGTGTATTTCGCCGGTCGCGTGCAGGGCGTGGGTTTTAGGTACACGGCTTGCCGGGTGTCCGAGCGGTTCGACGCGACGGGGTTCGTGCGCAATCTTGCCGACGGCCGGGTCGAACTGGTGGCTGAAGGCGATCCTGGGACGGTTGAAGCGTTTGTCGAAGCCGTTAAATCGGCGATGCGGGAACAGATTGACGCTACGGAAGAGCTGGACGGCGATCCTTCCGGCGAATTCGCAGGATTCGGAATTCGCCAGTGATTTCGGCGGCGGTGCACGAACCACGTCGCGGAAAGACTCAACAAGTGTATTGAAATCCGCTAGGATGCCGGCCCCGGCTGCACGTGGCGGCTGGCTGTGCGGTACGACATCGATGGGAGATACAGCAGGTGAGGATTCTGACGATCATCAAGCAGGTTCCCGACTCCAACGCGGTGATCAAGGTGAAAGGTGACGGCAGCGGTATTGAAACAGCCGGTGTGAAGCTGGTGTGTGATCCGTTTGACGAATTCGGCGTCGAACTGGCGATTCAGACCCGGGAAAAGCGCGGCGACGTCGAGGACATCGCCGTGATGTGTCTCGGCGGTGACAAGGCGGCTGACGCGATCCGTACGGCGTTGGCGATGGGAGCTGATCGGGCGATTCATATCAATGACGCGGCGTTTGAATCAATGAACGAAATGTTCGCTGCCAAGGTGATGGCTGAGGCGATCAAGAAGGACGAAACGAAGTACGACCTGATCGTTTGCGGCAAGTACAACATTGATTTGGACAGCGGCGCCGTCGGGCCTGCGCTAGCAGAATTCCTGGATCTACCGCACGTCGGGGCGGTGACCGGCCTGGAATTCAGCGAGGATGGCAGCAGTTTCACGGCGCGACGACGCATTGAAGGTGCGGAAGAAGTAGTGATTTGCGCCCTGCCTGCGTTGTTGACGATCGAAAAAGGCCTGGTCGAGCCACGGTACCCCTCGTTGCCCAATCTGATGAAAGCGAAGAAGAAGCCGGTCACGATGTTGGGTGCGGCTGACCTGCCCGGCGTCGATGCGAGCAACGCGGGCGTGTCGCTGGTATCGATTTCACCCCCGCCGCCGAAGCCGGAGTGCACCATCATCGAGGGCGAGCCGGAAGAGATGGCCCGCGAACTGGTCCGCGTGTTGCGAGAAGAGGCAAAGGTCGTATAGCGATGACGAACAATATACTGGTTTATGTCGAGCAGCGTGGCGGGCGGATGCATTCCGCGACCGCCCAATTGATGCACGTAGCCGAATCACTGGCGGACAGCTCCGGCGGACAGGTGGAAGCCTGCATCGTCGGTCAAAACGTTGGCGCGTTGGCCGACGAGATGGCGGGTTTCGGTGCAGCGAAAGTCCACCTCTGCGACGATGCCGAATTCGAATACTACCGGGCCATGCCGTACGCGACCGCGCTGACGACGGTGATCGAATCGGCTGATCCCAAGATCGTACTGCTCCCGACGACGTTCCTGGGCCGCGACCTTGCGTCGCGTGTCGCAGCCCGCACCGGGGCTGCCATGGTGATCGACTGCACGAACGTCGAGTCGGACGGCGATGCGACCGTGGTGACAACGACGTTGTATTGCGGCAAGGTGCTCGGATCGTTCAAGCTCGACGGCGGCAAGCGGCAGATTCTGACCATTCGGTCCAACGTTTTTCCCGCGGTCGACAAGTCGGAGGGCCAATCGGCTGACACGGTCGCAGTGTCGGTCGCACTTTCTGACAACGACACGCGATTGCGTGTTCAGGAAGTCGTGAGTACCAGTAGCGGCGTCAAGGACGTGACCGAGGGCGACATCGTCGTATCGGGCGGCAGGGCGCTGAAATCGGAAGAAAACTTCGCGATCATCTTCGAGCTTGCCAAGGTGCTTGACGGCGCGGTGGGCGCGTCGCGGGCAGCCTGCGACGCGGGCTACCAACCGCACACGCGCCAAGTCGGTCTGACGGGCAAGGTGGTCACGCCGGCGCTGTACATTGCGTGCGGCATTGACGGCGCGATTCAGCACCTTGCGGGCATGCGCGGCAGCAAGGTCATCGTTGCGATCAACACCAAGGCTGAAGCGCCGATTTTCAAGCTGGCCACCTACGGATGCGTCGTCGACTTGTTTGTTCTGGTCCCGCTCCTGACGGCTGAGTTCAAGAAGCTGTTGGAACGCTGACGACGTGGCGGCGGACGCAGATTGGGAGAGAGCGAAACAGGCTGGTGCTCCGTCGAACCTGCATCGATGGGCGGCTGGCGCGCGTACGCCCCACTAGGTGTGCCACTCTTGAGCAGTGTTCGCGAAGGTTCTGGTGGCGTTCATGGCACTGCTCAAGAGCAGTGGCACACGCTAGCTCAAGCGTGACGTAGCACTCGATCACCTGTTGCGACTTGGAGGGTAGTCCATGAATCCAATCGCCATGACAGTTGCACTTGTCGTGCTGCTGGGTTTGTTCGCGTGGTCTGCCCGGCGGCGATGGCGATTGCTGATGGTGGGCGCGCCCGCGTCACGCGGTGATCGTTTGGGCGCTCGCGTAGCGGCGACGCTTCGATACGCCTTCGCCCAACAACGCATGCGCCGATACAGCGGAGCGGGCTTCGCACATCTGCTGATTTTTGTCGGGTTCATGGTCTTGGCGCTTCGTTCGTTGATCCTGATTTCGCGGGGTTACGTTCCGGACAGCCATTTGTGGCTATTCGATCCGAGCAGTTCGATCGGGGCGTGCTATTCGCTCCTCAAAGACGTCTTCGTCATCCTGGTGATCGTGGGGACGCTCATCTTTTTCTACTACCGGCTGGTGGTTCGCCTCCCTCGTCTGAGCAAGGGGATCGAAGGGATCGTCATTCTGCTCATCATTCTGGTGATGATGTTGGCAGACCTGACGTACGACGGCGCTTGGATGGCCATCGCGGAGCGAGCGTCGGGCGACGCGGTCTCGTTTTCCATCTTCGAGCCGGCGGGATCGCTGGTTGCCCTCGCTTTGCAGGGCGTTGGTGACGGGGGTCTGACGTTCCTGGCCCACCTTGGGTTTTGGACGCACATCCTGCTGGTTCTGATTTTCCTGAACATCCTGCCGTATTCGAAGCATTTTCACGTCATCACCGCTATCCCCAATGTGTTCACGCAAGATCTGGAACCGCGAGGCAAGTTGGCCAAGATTGACGACATCGAGGGCAAGGTCGAGCGAGAGGAAACACTGGGGATCAAGAAGATTGACCAGTTTTCATGGAAGAGCATTCTCGACTTCTACACCTGCACCGAGTGCGGTCGATGCAGCGACCACTGCCCCGCGACGCGCACCGGAAAGAAGCTATCGCCGAAGCAATTCACGGTCGATTTGCGCAATTTCCTGTACCGCCATGAAGATGCGTTGGTGGCAGGTGGGCAAGCGTCATCGCCAAGCGACGGGGACGAAGCGACGGAATCTCAAAAGGACCTTGTGGACGGCGTGATCGATCCTGAAGTGCTGTGGGCGTGCACGAGTTGTCGCGCGTGCGAGGAGGAATGCCCGGTGTTCATCACCTACGTCGACAAGATCGTCGACATGCGGCGATACCTGGTTCAAGAGCGCGGCGAGTTTCCAAACGAGTTGCAGACGGCGTTTCGATCGTTGGAATCGAGCATGAACCCATGGGGGTTCGCAGCGGAAGATCGCGCGGGATGGGCTGCCGGGCTGGACGTGCCGCTGTTGTCCGACAAACCGGATGCGGAATACGTGTATTGGGTCGGTTGCGCAGCCTCGTATGACGATCGGGCCAAGCGAACCGCGCGGGCGACGGCTGAGTTGCTGCTGCGCGCGGGCGTGGATTTCGCGATCCTCGGCCCCGAGGAACAGTGCACCGGCGACCCCGCCCGTCGAGCGGGCAACGAGTTCTTGTATCAAATGTTGGCAGACGCCAACTGCGAAACACTCAACGGCTACAACGTTCGAAAGATCATCACCGCCTGTCCACATTGCTTCAACACAATCGGCAACGAGTATCCCGACTTCGGCGGCAAGTTCGAGGTGGTGCACCATTCGGACCTGCTCGCTCAACTGGTTCGAGACGGCAAGCTAACGCCGAAACATTCGGTGGACGCCCGCGTGGTGTACCACGATTCATGCTATCTGGGGCGGTACAACGATGTGTACGACGCTCCGCGCGAGGTGTTGCGGTCGATCCCGGGCGTGAGTCTGGTCGAACCAGCCGAGACGCGCGATCGCGGGATGTGCTGTGGCGCGGGCGGGGCACAAATGTTCAAAGAAGAGGAGCAGGGCGAGTCGCGCGTGAATCTGATGCGCACGGATCAACTGCTCGCCACCAAGCCCGACACGGTAAGCAGCGCGTGTCCGTTTTGCATGCGGATGCTGACCGACGGGCTGGCTGACCGCGGCAAGGAAGACGTCAAGCAGTTGGACATCGCCGAACTGCTTCTCGAATCGGTTGGGTCAGCCACAACGATCGAGTCGGACACCAGCAAGCCGTGACGGTCGGCCTGTTGGAATCAGCGGCGCGCCGCCGGCGTTTGTGCGACCCGCTATCTGTAAAGCGAACAGTTAAAACGGTACCTACAAGGACAAGTTAGACATGGCAACAATGGCAAGACGGATCGCAGCGTGGGCCAGCAGTTTGACCTACGAGCAACTTGACGACAAAACCATCCACGAAGTGAAGCGACGCATCGTTGATTCGATCGGCTGTGCGTTGGGGGCTTACTATTCGCCGCCCGGCTGCATCACGCGGGCCTTCGCGGAAGCGGTCAACGACACGCGGGCGGGCATCGTGCTGGGGACAGAGCACAGCACCAGCCCGGATCGCGCGACGTTTGCCAACGGTACGATCATTCGATATCTCGATTACAATGACACCTACCTGTCACTCGAACCCGCCCACCCGTCGGACAACCTCGCAGCCGCCATCGCCGTCGCCCAAGCTGCGGGCAAGACGGGCAAGGACCTGATCCTAGCTGCCGTCATCGGCTACGAGATTCAATGCCGGTTGTGCGATGCAGCCAGCCTGCGGGCACACGGATGGGACCACGTCGTGTACGGCGCGCTGAGCACGACGGTGCTGGCGGGCAAGCTTTGGGATTTGGACGAGGACCGATTGGAACACGCGTTGGGGCTGGCGGGCGTGTGCAACATCGCCACGCGGCAGACGCGCACCGGGCAAATGTCCATGTGGAAGGCGTGCGCGTTCGCCAACGCTGCCCGCAACGGCGTGTTCGCAGCCGACCTGGCCCGTCGAGGACTGACCGGCCCGAACGAGATTTTTGAAGGCCCGAAGGGTATCTTCAATCAGCTCACCGGCTCGTTCGACCTGACGCTCGGCGGTCGCGACGACTACATGATCAACAAGACCTACATCAAGTACTGGCCGGCGGAGTACCATTCGCAATCGGCAATCGAGGCGATTCTGGCGCTGCGTCCGGAGATCGGCGATCGCGAGATTACGAAAATCGATCTCAAGAGTTTCGAGGCGGCGGTCAGCATCATCGGAAGCGAGCCGGAAAAGTGGCGCCCCACATCGCGAGAAACCGCCGACCATTCGATGGCCTATTGCGTCGCGGTCGCGCTGCTCGATGGCGACGTGACACTTGAGTCGTTCAACGACGATCGATTGGTCGATCCCAAGGTGTTGTCCTTGATGGACAAGATCACAATCACCGAAGACGACGACCTGAACCCGGGATATCCCAAGGGCATTCCGAATCGCCTGATCGTCACCTGTGCCGACGGCAGCACGTTCGAAAAACGCGTGGACTACCCCCGTGGGCACGCCCTGAACGTCATGACCGATGACGAAGTGGTGGCCAAGTTCAACCGAATGGCGAATGGCGTCGTGAGTGACGCAACGGCCGCACAGATCGTCGAGACAGCCTGGAGTCTTGACACGCTGTCGGACCTCTCCGCCGTAACTTCGTTCGAGGTGTTGCCCCGATGAGCGACCGCATGGTTCCATCGCAAGAGCGGTCAGCCCGGCTGCGGGCGATGATTGCCAAAGGGCCGGTGGTGTTGCCCGGTGCGATCAACGCGTTGTCCGCAAGGTTGATCGAGCGCGAGGGGTTCGAGGCGATCTACGTGTCCGGCGGCGTGTTCGCCAACAGCGTCGGCGGCGTACCCGACGTGGGCTTGATGACGCTGACCGAGTCGAGAGCACACTGTGCGCCGATCGCGTCGTCCACCACGCTGCCCATCGTTGCCGACGCGGACACCGGCTACGGCGGATCGGACAACGCAGCCCGGACCGTTCGCGAACTCGAATCTGCCGGTCTGAGCGGAATTCACCTCGAGGATCAGGAGTTTCCCAAGCGGTGCGGGCATCTGGCGGGCAAGAAGCTCGTGCCGGTCGACGAGATGTGCGCGAAACTGTCAGCAGCGGCGGCGGCCAAGAGCAGCGACGATTTTCTCATCATCGCCCGGACGGACGCCAAGTCCGTCATCGGATACGATGAGGCAGTATCGAGAGCCCATCGCTACCTTGAGGCTGGTGCCGACGGGATCTTCCCCGAAGCCTTGTCGAACGAAGAGGAGTTCACACGGTTTGCGAAGGACGTTGACACGATCCTACTCGCCAACATGACGGAATTCGGCAAGACGCCCTACCTGACGGTCGATCAATTCGCCGCGATGGGATACGATCTGATCATCTTCCCGTTCATCCTGCAACGATACGCCATGAAAGCGATGGAACGAGCATTGCAGACATTGCGACGAGAAGGAACCCAACGATCGCTTCTCGACGACATGCAGACGCGCAAGGATCTATACGCCTTGCTGGATTACGAAATGGACGTGCCAACCGAGTTCGACCCCACCAGCGGAGACATGCGATGACCGAACCCATTTACAAACCAGGCCTGGAAGGCGTGATCGCCGGCGAAACGACCCTGTCCGCCGTCGAGCAGACCAGCCTGAGCTACCGCGGATACAACATTTCGGATCTGGCGAAGAACACCTGCTTCGAAGAGGTGGCCCATCTCTTGCTATACGGCGAGCTGCCGACAGCCACGCAGCTCGACCAATTGAAAACCGCGCTCGCCAAACATCGAACGCTCCCACCTGAAGCGGTGCAGTGCCTTAGGACGATTCCCAGCAATGCCAACATGATGGACGTGCTGCGCACCATGGTGTCCTACTGCGGCCACTTCGACCCGATCGAAGGCAACTCCGTCGACGATCTGCGCCGCCGGGCGGTCTGGCTGACCGCCATCGTCGCGAGCGTGGTGTCCGCGCGGCATAGATTGCTGAACAATGAAGAGCCGCTCGACCCCATGCCTGGCCTGTCGCACGCAGCCCAGATTCTATACCAGTGCTCGGGCAAAGAGCCGGACGAGACCTCCGCTCGTTTGATCGACCTGACGCTGATTCTTTACGCGGAGCACGAGTTCAACGCATCGACCTTCGCGACCCGCATCGTCGCGTCGACCCTGTCCGACATGGTGTCAGCCATCGCCACCGGCATTGGCACCCTCAAAGGCCCGCTGCACGGAGGCGCCAACGAGGCTGCCATGGAGATGCTGAGTCAGTTCGACTCGCCCGAAGCCGCCGACAAGTGGCTGCGAGAGCGATTCGAGCGGAAGGAAAAGGTGATGGGCTTCGGCCATCGCGTGTACAAAAACGGCGACCACCGGGCTCACATCCTGGATGCCGAGCTTCGCAAGCTTGCGAAGGTCAAGGGGCAAGAAAAGTGGATGGCCATCTACGACGCCATCAAGATCCCGATGGAGACCGAGAAGAAAATCTACCCCAACGTCGACTACCCCTGCGGCCTGACCTACTACCTGCTCGACCTGCCGATCAACATGTACACCCCGCTGTTCGTTTGCAGCAGGATCACCGGCTGGTGCGCACACTTCATCGAGCAGAGAACCAACAACCGGCTGATCCGCCCGCTAAGTCGCTACGCAGGCCCACCCCCGCGCACTGTCCCGCCGATCGGACAGCGCTAAACGCACGCCGACCCCGTCCGGATCGGACGAGAAGCGACGGTGCGCCAAAAACGCCGATAACTACTCGGCAAGCCGCTTCGGCGGGGGAACAAGACAGGCCATCAGTTTCCGGCCGTCACGTCCCCCGTCAGTCACAAGTGGAGCCGAGCGGGCTCGAACCGCCGACCTCCTGGTTGCAAACCAGGCGCTCTCCCAGCTGAGCTACGGCCCCGGAGTGGTTTCGCTAAGGTATCGCACAGCCCAGCCGTGTCAACGATCGGTGACTCGCTCAAACGCTTCGAGTGCGCGGGCGGTCAGCTTGCGATGACCGCTCTCATCTGGTACAGAACGCGTCGGAATTCCTGCGGTCGCCGTGGCAAGCACGTGATCGTTCCACGTTTGCACGTACGTACGCCCGCGAGGGAAAGTTGTCGCCACTCGTATTGACGATGTCGTCCATGCCAATTGAGCGCGTGCCGGCGGTCGATGACCTCGGGCCTGTGCTACCAAGGCGGTGTGGAGGGTCGCGAATCACCGTTGTTGAAAGGCAATCACGATGATCAAGTTTGGTCCCGGCAACCTGAGAATCCCCAAGTTTGAAAAGCCGGTCTTTGCCGTCGCGGGAGGGTTAACGGACTACCGCAAGCGATATCCAGAAAAGAACACCAGCCAGCTTTGTACCGAGGCGATGCGGATGGCCGTCGAACAGAACGACCTGAACGTATCGCCCGACGATTTTCGTCAACGCGTCAATTGGTGCGTCTATTCGCAATTCGCCGATCACTTCGGCGACCAGCTTCTGGCGGCCTCCAAAATCCACGACTACCTCGGCTTTGACCCCTTGGGAAACATCGAGGTCAAGACCGGCGGCGCAACAGGCGGGTCCTCCGTTCTGGCAGCCGCACAAGCGGTCGCCTCCGGGTACGCCGACTGTGTGCCGGTCATCGGCTGGGAGCGCATGGACGAAGTATCCACCAAGGTTGGCAACTCATACATCGCCAGCGCCGCGTGCAAGGACTTTGAAAGCGAACTCGGCTGGATGTACGCCAGCTACTACGCTCTGATGGCCAAACGATACCAGCACGAAAACGAAGTCCCCCGCGAATCACTGGCCCGCATCGCGTGCAAAAACCACGAATACGCCTGCTATTCACCCTATTCACAAAACCCGGGCAAATATACGATCGAAGACGTCTTGAAGAACGATATGGTGTCCGACCCACTGTCGTTTCTCGAATGCTGCGTGATGAGCGTCGGAGCGGCCGTGCTCATCCTCGCCGACGAAAAAACCGCCTACGAACTGACCGACAACCCGATCCAGATCACGGCGATCTGCGGCGGAACCCACACCCTGCGGACCGCCGACCGGCGAAACATGCCGATCCTGCTGCTGCCGAACGAAACAGAAGACACCTACAAGGAGTTCTTCAACCATCGGCGAGACGAGTGGCCGGGATTCAGTTCCTTTCTCGCGGCCCGCATGGCGGCGTATCTGGCCTACAACATGGCAGGCATCAAAGACCCGGTTGAGGATTTCGACCTGCTCGAAACGCACGACGCGTTCACCATCAGCGACATTCAAACCTACGAAGACATCGGTCTTCGGCCGTACGGGCGCGGGCGAGAGTTCATCGAATCAGGAGACGCCTACTTCGAAGGCCGCCTGCCGACCAATCTATCGGGCGGTCTCATCGGCACGATGCACGCCGTCGGGGCAACCGGCATCTTCCAACTCGTCGAACTGATGTGGCAGCTTCAGGGCAAGTGGGACAAGTATCACGCCGACCCCGAAATCTGGTCACGCTACGGAAAGAAAAAACCGGACGACTTCCGCGATCTCCAAGTGAAAAACGCCAAACGCGGATGTGCCATTTCTCATGCCGGCACGGGCAGCCACGTGACCTGTACCGTCATGCAGAAACCCTAACGTCTAAACGAGGACCACGATCATGACCGTCGAACTCAAAGGCCCTGCCGCCGAAGTGCTCAACCAGGATCCGCTGGTTATCAAGAATGAAAAGAACTGGTACCACATCCACTCTTACGGCGGATGGGGAAAGTTCTTCACCGGCCTTCTCGACCAAAAACTGCTCGCGACCCGTTGCACCAATCCGGAGTGCGAGGAAAAACGCCTCTGGTTGCCGCCTCGATGCGAATGTCCGGATTGCTGGCACGAGACGGAGTGGGTCGAAGCGCCAACGGTCGGAAAAATCTACACCCACAGCACCGTTCTCTACCCCGGCGCGCTGTTCCGACTCACCACACCGTGCACCTTGATTAGCATCTCTATCGAAGGCGTCTGCACCAAATTCATGAGCTACCTGAAAGATGGTGAACCGAGCATAGGCCTGCCCGTCAAGGCAGTGTTCAACACCGAGAATCCGACCAATACGATTCTCGATATCGCATGGGTGCCAGCCTGACGCGGGCCGCTTGACCCGCGAAACGCGATGAGCGCCGGCTGAATCTGACGGGAGGCCGACATCGTGTCACGCGCAGCGGACCACGCTTGCGCGTCGCGGGGTGATCTCGCTGTTATGCCAAACGCGTGGACAAGATTTCAAAACGGTCACTGGGCGCGCCGCGCGATCGTCAAGTCTGCCGTCCTCGGCCTGACGCTGTTGGCCGTCTGCTTTCCATATCCCACGCTGCTCGTCCGCCACCTCGAGCGATGGCGAAACCCCCAGTCGCTGATCGAGCCGGACCAGCAGGCCCTCAAACCGCTGCTGACTAACCTCAAACCCCGTCTCCAAAACGTCGGCGAAGGCCCCGCAGCTCTGAAAGTCGTCCAAAAGTTTGTCTACGAGACAATCCCCTACGCCTGGGACTGGGACACTTGGGGCGTGGCAGACTACATCCCCACCGTCTCCGAAGTCGTACAGGCCGGCCAGGAGGATTGTGACGGACGAGCCGTGTTGGCCGCCTCGCTGCTCTCCAACCTGGGTTACCGGGCCGAACTGGTGACCGACATGACCCACGTGTGGGTCAAGACCGATCAAGGCGAAACCATGTCGCCTGGAACAATGACACCGTTCGCCGAATCGACCGATGGCGGGATACGATACCATTGGGCCGCGCTGGTCAACGCCCCGCGCTCGCTGGCGCTGGGGATCGGTGTTTTCCCGTTGGAGCGGGAACTCATCATCGCGGTTGTAGCAATCCTGCTGTCGATCAGATCAGACGTTCGATGGTGGAAGTTCGCCGTCGCGATGCTCGCACTGGTCGACGGGCTTTTGATCCTCCGTTGGGCGGTCGTCAATCCTTGGAAGCCCATACTGGCCGCCCAATGGTTCGGTCTGCTAAACCTGCTCCTGGGATTCGCGGCCCTCTATCTGGTCGGCCGCCGGGCACGCCTGGCTGCAAGAATCGTCGGCGAAACCCACCCGTCCAACCCGGCCGTCTGAACGCCGGCCTCCGTCGTCACGTCAACGCCAACGTCAACACATTCGACCGCCATCGCCGGCCGGTCCGTTATCGATCGTCCTTGGTAACGCCCATCCCACTACGATCCGGATACGCCGGCCTGCGCGGCGCGTGGTATCCGTCTTTCTTCATCTCGCTCAACATATGCGCGATGGCGGCATCAAGCTGCGGATCACCTCCGTCCGTCATTTTGGACGGATCGTCGACGACTTCAATGTCCGGATCCACGCCGTGGCCTTCAATGCCCCACGTGCCATCCGTCTCGTAAAACGCAAACGTCGGCGACGTGATGCGCCCGCCGTCGATCAACGTCGGATTGCCGGAGATGCCCACCAAGCCGCCCCAAGTCCGCATGCCGATCAGCTTACCCACGCCCGCCTGACGAAAGTAATACGGAAACGCATCCCCGCCCGACCCCGCCAGCCCGTTGATGAGCATACATTTAGGCCCTTGCTGGGCATCGGGCGGCCAAGGCCAGTCGTTGCCATCACGTCTGGCCCAATAGTTGGTCGCCGGCCGGTTCAGGAGTTCGACGAATCGCGTCGGAATCTGACCACCACCGTTGCAACGCTCGTCAATGATCAACGCCTTTCGGTCGATCTGGCCATAGAATTGCCGGAATAGCTCGTTCTGTCCGTTGCGACCGGTGTCGGGCACGTAGATGTAACCGACCTTGCCATCGGTCTTCTGCTCCACATAACGGCGATTGTGTTCCACCCAATCGCGAAATCGCAGCTTGCTTTCACTGCTCAACAGGTCGACCACCACATCGCGAGCGTCGTCGTCCACAACGGGCTTGTCGCTCACGGTGATGGTCACCGTCTCGCCACCCATGCCCTGAAAAGATGCCCACGGATCCATCCGTGTGTCCACTGGCACCCCATTGACCGCCAGAAGGTAATCGCCCTCATGGACGTCAACCCCCGGCTGACCCAGAGGACCGCGGGCGTGAAGATCCCACGGCGCACCTTCTCGCAGGCCCGCGATTCGATACGCCCCGTTTTCCAACGCGAAATCAACCCCCAGCATTCCGACCGAAACCTTGGGCTCCTTCTCAAGATCGCCGCCGCTACGTGCATACGCGTGGCCGACATTGAGCTCCGAGATCATCTCTCCAATCACGTAGGTCAAGTCCTCCCGTGAAGAGCAGTCCGTCAGCATCGCCACGTAGTGCGTGCCGATCATAGGCCAATCCACACCGTGCATGTTCGGGTCGTAGAAGAAATCACGTTCGATACGCCAAGCATCCACGAACATCTGCCGCCACTCCGCCCGACGATCAACCATCGTGAACAGATTCTTCATCGTCAGGGGTTTATCAAGCTTCTGATCTGCTTTCGCGTCAACGATTGCCCACGTCGAGTCCTTACGAACCAATAGCTTTTTGCCGTCGGACGACATCACAAACATCCCCGCGCCGTCGACAACGGTCTTTTCCTCCTTGTCCTTGTCTTCAAGATCGAAGATGTAGATCGACGCTCCATCGCCCGCACCATGCACCTTGCTCCGCGAGTAGATCAGCTTCCCGTCGTCGGTGACCGCCAACCGGCGAAACGATCCGGCGTCCACCGGAACCGGCAACGCTCGGCGCTCGAACCCTTCGATGTCGATCTTGACCGGTTCAATCTCTTCATCTTTGTCATCGTCTTCGTCTGCGTCAGCGCTGTCGGAATCACCGTCCGCACCAGCCTCGGAGTCGTCGTCTTTGTCAGCCGCATCCTTGTCGCCCTCGCCGGGCGTGTCAGCGTCGTCCCACGTTTCTGCGTCGCTTTCCGGCGCCCACGGCGAACCGACCTCATCCCGCAGCGGGACGACCACGAGCACGTCGGTATCGGTGTACACGAACGTCGTCCCGGCATCCTCGTAGATCGGCGCGTCGAATTTTCGATTGCTCGCGAAGAACAGATAGTCCCCCTTCCGATCAAACGTCGGCAACGAATCCTGAAACATCCCCGATGTGACGCGGTGTTTCTCCTTGGACCCAACGTTGTACAGCCAGATCGCCCCGTTGCGATTGCTGCCAGATTTCGCATACGCAAGCCACTGTGAATCGTGCGACCAGTTGGCCGATATCGGGTTCGACCACGGGTCGGTATCGACCAACGTCGTCTCGCCGGACGCAACATCATGCACGAACAGCGCGCCGCTCTTGTCCGAAAACGTGATCAATTTCGAGTCCGGTGACCACGATCCGGTGTACCGATACCGCCCGCCGTCGTGCGTCAGTCGCCTGCTCTCAGCCTTCCCATCGGACTGCATCACGTACAGTTCATACTCGCCGCTCGCATCTGACAGATATGCAATCCAACGCCCATCCGGGCTCCACGACGGGTCGCGCTCCGCCACCCCGC
>CAYQFV010000013.1:33405-40127 GCA_964416845.1 uncultured Phycisphaeraceae bacterium
TATGCAATCCAACGCCCATCCGGGCTCCACGACGGGTCGCGCTCCGCCACCCCGCTCGTCCGAGTGAGGTTCAGCGGCGAGCCGTGCTTGGCAGGCACCGTCCAGATGTCCCCGCGAGCCTCCACAACCACCCGCTTGCCGGTCGACGAAATCTCGAACGATTGCAGGTTTTCCGACGCATCAACGCGCTCGGGGCGAAGCGTCGGCCGATCGCCCGGAATCGTGATCTCCACCGTGCGGACATCGCCGCTCGCAAGATCCACAACTTCCAAATCTGATCCATGCTGGAAAATGATCTCACCCTGCCCACGGTCACCCGGTCCGATCGAAGGCCACTTCACGTCAAAGTCGTCGATGTGCGTGATCTGCTTTCGCCCGCCCCCTTGAACCTCATACGCCCAGATGTTCAGTCGATGCTCAGGACCGGCGTCGGAAAGATAATACACCGTTCCGTCATGCCACATCGGCTGCGAATCCGTTCCTTCCCATTCCGTGATACGACGCGCGGAGTGGTCCTGCAGGTCGAACAACCAGATGTCGGTCGCCATCCCACCGCGATAGCGCTTCCACGTCCTGTGGTCGCGAGAGTGCGGGGTGTACGCCAACCAACGACCGTCCTTGCTGATAGCTCCGTTCGCCCCGTATGGCACGGGCAGCCGTTGCGGCAGACCGCCGTTGCTCGAAACGGTGAACAACTGCGTCTGTCGGCGTAAACCAGCCAGCCCATTGCTGAAGAACAACAGCCGGGTATCCGATGTCCAGTCGCACAGTGTTTCTGCCGCCGGATGGTGGGTGACGCGGGTGGCCAACCCGCCGGCGGTGTCGATGGTGTACAGATCCCGGTTCCCTTCGTAGTTACCAACAAATGCGATGGTCGCGCCATCAGGACTGAACCTGGGAAACCGCTCCTGCCCAGGAGGGCTGGCCAACGGAAGCGCCGTTCCGCCCGTTCGAGACACCAGCCAGATGTTGTTGCCGTACACGAACGTGATGTGGTCGGCACTGATGTCCGGATAGCGCAGCATGCCCCCATGCGGCTTGTGCGCGCCAGTCCCGCCGGAAGAATCGGCGCCCTTCATTATCTGATCGGTCGAGTAAAACGGCGCGCTTTCATGCTGGGCGCAGGCTGTCACACCAGCAAACACCGGCAACAAAGCAGTAAGAGTTCGCAAGAGCATTCGCGCTTCTCCTGGAATGACCAACCGAAGATTCACGCCAACATCGCGAAGACGTGACATGCGATCGAACAATTTCGATCGTAGATGGGCAACACCGTACTCCCGACCGGCGTCACTGCAAAGAATCGGGGCATGTAAGAAACTGTCGGCGAACCGATAGCGCGGTCGTCAACGGACAAGGGTTGAAGGGTCCATCGCGTAGTGCGGCGTGTCTTCCATGATGAGGCACGCCGCGCCACGCGATTGCGTTGGCAGGTCCGCGGAACGCGTTCATCCGCCGCAGCACGGGTCGACGCCGGTAAAGGCATCCAACACGGCAAAAAGATCGAAAAGATTGATGACAGCGTTGCCGGCACACGGCTGCACATCACTGGCTACGAGCGGGCAATTGGAAAAATCGCCCGAGAATCCGTCCAATACACAGAAAAGGTCAAAGAGGTTGACCAATCCGTTCGCATTCACGTCACCGAACGGTGTGGCGATTTCCGAGCACACGCCGGCGGAACAATCATTGCGCGTGCACGAGTTGCCCGTATCGCCGCAAGTCGCCGCGTCGCATGAACAATCGTCACCGACCCAAGCGGCGTCGCAAACGCACGCCCCGCAAACACACGTGCCATTTCCAGAGCAATTGTTGACGCACGGCGCCGTCGAACACGAGCAGTCAGCCCCTGACCAGCCCGGGTCGCAAACGCATGCGCCGTTGACACACTGACCGTTCCCCGAGCAGTCGCCGACACCGCCCAGGCACGCTTCCAATCGCCAGACGAACAAACCCTTCTCAATATCACTACCGATGAACGTGCCGCTCGGGAAGTACGGAAACACATTCCACAATCCATTGAAGCGGGCATCGTCATCCGCCGGATAAGTATCGAAGAAGGCGATTTCTACCGGCGCCAACGGATCGCTCGCGTTGAACACCCGCACGCCACTGCGGTAGTTCGCCTCGAAAATCAAGTCACCCAAGGTGTACACGTTGTGATCCCTGGCTGAATTCCCGTTCGTGAACGTAGCCACCTGCGTCGGATTGGTCAGATCGGAGATGTCGATGATTCGCGTCGTCGTCGGAGTGCCAAAAACTCCCTCGTCGATTTCATCGCCGAAGTAAATCAACGATCTGTCCGGAGACATCCACCCCTGGTGCGAGAACACTGCGGGATGATCAAAAACCGGCGGAGCTGTGAGGTTAACGCTTCCCACGATCGTAATGTTCGATTTGTCACTGACATCCAGTATATCGATGCCCGCATTACCTCCGCCAGACCCATCATTCGCAAAGCATATGGCGATTTCCCTGCCCGCAAACGGCGCAGCCGTCCAGTTGACGACCTGGGCGTCGTGACAGTAACGATTGTTCCATTCACCGACGAACACCGGGTTACTTGGCGTCGACAAGTCATAAACTCGCAGCCCCCGCACCGGTGATCCACCGCCGCCGGCCCGATAGAGAAAACCGCTGTCAACGTTGATGATGACATTGTGCGACGCGAGTCGGCCGCCGGTCGTCACCGTGTTGACCAGTGTGGCCACCCCGTTGTCCACCTGGCTGAGATCAATCACCTGAATGCCGCCTCCACCTTCACTGACCGCGTAGGCGAACTGTTGATACGTCTTGATGTCCCGCCATATGCTGTTCGGGCCGTCGATCACAGTAATGATCTGAGCATTCATGGGATCGGTCACTTCAACAATGCCCGTGCCGTTCGACAAACCGATCAATGCATATTCGCGACCACTGGGCGACACATATCCCCAACAATCATCGAGCGACGTCGTCGCGCCCCCGAACTCACCCAGCGTGACCCAACTTCCCAAGATGATCCCACTCGATGCGAACCCTGCCGGCGGCTGCCGTCCCGAAGCCGCACGATAGCCGGTCCCCTTGTAGGGCGGCTTTCGATCGTTTTGAAACTCCTCGTTGTCATGCGCCAACACCAGCGTCGTCGCTGCCAGCACCGCGAACATCGCCAAACCAATTCGGGACTTCATTCCAACTGCTCCTCCACAAGTATCGATCCGCCGGGCGATGCCCTGCATCACTCGACGAAGCGGGTAACGAGAAACGCTCGCCAGGATCGGGGCGAGCAGCCGTCAGGCCAAATCCACAATCGTCGTCCACACTGCCAACAACATTACCGCTCCGTCACCCACGACTACGGAGCACGGCAACACAAATGGTTGCCGGAAAACGCATCCAGCACTGCAAACAGATCAAACAAATTGATCGACGCATTTCCGCCGCAAGGCTCAACGTCATCGTCGGCGAAGGAACATTGACTGAAGTCACCCGAGAAACCATCCAAAATGCAAAACAAGTCGAAGAGGTTCAGCGTTCCGTTCAAGTCAATGTCACCATACGTGTTTTGGGCGGTCATGGTGATCGTTGCCCCAATGACGCGATGGCCGATCCCACCCGCGGGGCTGCTCACCACCGTGACGTCCGTCGCCGGTGTAAGATTCAACCCGACGTTAAACGTGCCGTACGCGTCCACGGCTGTTTCGAACACAAACGTGCCGACATACCGCGACACGCCCGCATCCGGAATGCCCCCACCGGACAGGCCGGCCCAGTCCAAACTGACATTCGCGAGGTCAATCGTTACGCTCGCCGGTGTGAGCACCGGCGGCCCTTGCGAGAAATGATCCGCCCGGCAGTCGTCGATGAAAATCCCGTCGAATTGCTGGCTCGCGATCGCGCCCGGGCATGTGGGACAAAACGCTGTAAACCCGACATCGCACACGCCGTTCTCATCCGCATCCGAGTTGAACAAAGTCAGCACGCTTCCGCAGTCAGCCGTCATCGACGTGATGTCAATCTCTGCCCGCACGCCCTGAAGCGACAGCGGAGTCCAATTCGATACGAACACATCGATCGCCACGACGTCTCCCGGATCGGCTCCGATGTCATTGCCAACGCCACCCACCGGCACGAGTTCGATCGTCGGAATGCCCGGTACCGGCGCGATGGCACTCGCGTCCAGGACGAACAACCCGCGATCTCGATCCGACACCAGAATCACGCCGCTCGGCAAAACCGGATAGACGCCCCACGCACCGTCAAAATTGATCGCGTCATTCTCCGGGTGCGTATCGAAAAAACCCACCTCTTGCACGTTGTTGATGTCGCTAACGTCGAAGACCCGCAGCCCGCTCGAGTAGTTGGCCTCAAAAACATGGTTGCCCCGAACCATCAAATTGTGGTCGATCGTCGCCAGCCCGTTCGTAAACGTCGTCAAAAGTGTCGGATTGCTCGGATCGCTTACGTCAGCCACGTAAGTCGTCGTCTGCGTGACATCCGGATCGTTCCGCTCGTCAAGCTCGTCCCCGATGAACAGAAGCTGCCAATCATCACTCAACCATCCCTGGTGCGTGTAGCGCGTGTTGGGGTAGAGCAACGCCCCAATGCTGAACATGTTGCCCTTGTCGGTGACATCCGCCACCTTAAGCCCCCTCCCCTCGCCGAAACAGTACGCAATCTCCTTACCGGCGTTCGGTCCGCTCGTATACGTCACTACCTGAACATCATGGCAGCGCGCATTGGGATCGGTATCGGTCCAGAATCCGACAAACACCGGGTTCGCAGGATCGGCGAGACTCACAACGGTCAGCCCGTGACCTGAGTTCAAGTTTGGAATGCACAAGTACAAAAACCCACTGTCAGGGTTCACATACACGTTGTGCGCTTCCACGTAACCAATGCCCAAGTCCGTGACAGTCGTCGACACGTTGCCGTTATCAATATCGCTCAAATCAACGACCTGCAACCCGATTCCACCGCCGTCGGTCACGATGTAGGCGTACTCCCCGAACGTCGCCATGTCTCGCCAAACCGTGTTGATTCCCAAACCGTCAACGTAGGCCACAATCACCGGGTTGCTCGGATCCGAGACCTCCACAAACGCAGCACCTTTCGTGAAACCAAAAATCGCGTACTCTCTGCCCGACGGCGAAACATAACCCCACATCTCATTGCCACGCGTCTGACTACCCGGAAAACCGGAAAGCGGAATCTGACTCAACAACGTCACGCCCGACGATGCAAAACCGCCCGCAGCAGCCAGCGCCCTGCCGCGACTCGCCAGCGCGGTCATAGTCAGAGCATCGCTGACGTCGCCATCGTCTCCCACCAACAGGGACGAATCTTCCGATACGCCACCGACAACATCCGTCGGGGGAATGCCGTAAGCCCTACCTCCGACGACACCAACTCCTACGAACATCACCAATCCGAACAGCGCCGAACGGGACATACATATCTCCACGCGGGCAACTTGGCCCGACTGCTAGTTATCGGAACTCTCCAGCCTTATCGACGTCCATCATAACAGAAAGCGGCCCGACTAAACTACCTTTTCATCGATTTTCGGCCGCGAACGCTCAGGCGACAAGAAACGCCACCTTCGCTTCAACCCGCCTGACACGCTTCAGTCAACACGTCATCGAACGCACGCTCTCATGCGCAAGCATCAAATACACGCGAACGCCACCGACTGAGACAACGCGCGGCGGATGCGCAGGCGCACGCACTGGCTGGCGGCTGAACGCAAGGTCGCACCGCGGCGGCCGCACGTTCCGCCAGCCATTGACGGGTCGATGCTCACCCATTAACACGGGCACACTTGATCGGATTCGCCGCCCGACAACGCACGTGTTCGCTGGCAGCGATCCTCCATTGACCAAAGGTGACTCCCGGATGCAAGACAAGCAGGTTTTGACCCTAGGCCACAGCCCCGACCCGGACGACGCGTTCATGTTCTACGCCCTGGCGAACGAACGCATCGACACCGGAAAGTGGGCGTTCGAGCATGTCCTGCAAGACATACAGACCTTGAACGATCGCGCCCTCCGCGCGGAACTGGACATCACGGCGATCAGCATTCACGCCTATCCCTACGTCGCGAAGGACTACGCCTTGACGACCTGCGGTTCGAGCATGGGTGACGGGTATGGTCCGCTGGTGGTGGCCCGCCAGCCAATGTCCGTAGACGATCTCAAGGGGAAAACCGTGCTGATCCCCGGCGAGATGACCACCGCGTTCCTGGCGCTCAATCTGCTCTTGGGAAAAGGCGCGTTCGATCATCGCGTCGTCATGTTCGACCAGATCCTGGACGCGGTACAAAGCGGTGAGGCTGACGCTGGTCTGATCATCCACGAGGGGCAGCTCACCTACGGCAATCATGATCTGTGCAAAGTCGTCGACCTGGGCGAATGGTGGAAGACCGAAACCGACCTGCCGCTGCCGCTGGGCGGCAATTGCATCCGTCGTAGCCTCGGCGACGCTGACATGGCCGCCGTCACCGGCATCCTGAAAGAGAGCATCACGCACGGGCTGGAGCATCGCGACCAGGCGGTCGGTCACGCCCTTCGTTACGCCCGCGACATGGGCCACGAACTGGCAGACCGGTTCGTGGGAATGTATGTCAACGACTGGACCATCGACTACGGTCCGGTTGGGCAAAAAGCCGTCGTGGAACTGCTTCGCCGAGGGGCGGCGAACGACTTAGTGCCAGCTATTGACACTCTCGATTTCATCGCGCCCGC
>CAYQFV010000013.1:40227-44045 GCA_964416845.1 uncultured Phycisphaeraceae bacterium
GAGTGCGTTGCCAGCGTTGAACGCACCGTACGCAGGGTTTTGCGATCGCACAAAAACACGTCCGAGCATCGCAACGTGTGAAATGGCGTCAAGAATCGTGTGGTGGACGCCGATGGAAGCAAATGACGGAGCATCACATCGCGGGGAAACGAGGTCGGAAAAACCGGGTCGTCTTTTTTTGGAGTCCTGCCACTCTGTTTGTTCACATCTCTAGTAGGAGCGAAATCATGATCGAAACGTTTTTGACGTGGCTCTTCGGAATGGTTGCCCCATTGGCATCGTTCATCGATCAGATTCCTGCCTGAGGAGACCGACCTATGATTGTCGAAATCATCACACAGATCGAGGACATCATCATCGACGCTCGCTAGTCGGCGACGCGCAGATGTATCGCCACCAGCCGATCGATGTCTGAACGGTTCTTCGGTCAACCGTAGAACGGTTCCACCGGCAGCGATGTTGTTCGGTGAACCGTGTCGACGATCTCGTCGACCTGTTCGTCGGACAGTGCGGTGACCGATCGTTCCGCAGGTGGTCTTGCGACGGTGCAAATCTGCACGGCGGCGATCGTTCCACCCCGGCGCCGGATTTCGATCAATCGGTCGATGTAGGCCGAGATTTCGTCAGAAGGCGGGGCTTGGTCGTCCACACGCATGAACAGCGTTTGAATGGTCACCGGCCGGACGCGGGCGGCGTGAACGATGTTGTCGATGACGTGCTCGAGCGAATGGCTGGGGCGGTTGATCCGGCGGTAGTACGACTCCGTGCCTGCGTCGAGCTTGGCCCAGATTTCGCCATTGGAGCGGTCCATCAATTCGAGACCGACGACGACGCGAGCCTGCGTCAGGTAACATGCGTCGGTGATCAGAACGATCTTTGCTTCGTCGGCTGCGTGCTTTTGCTTCGACTCGATCGCGAGTGCGACTGCTTCGGCGAACACCGGACAAGTGGTCGGCTCGCCGTCGCCGCTGAAGGCTAAATCGTTGAGGCGTCGCAGGCGTTGGGGCGTGCCAGCGAATTCCGGTTCTTCAAAAATCGCACCTGTGGCGGCTGCCGCGACGAGCGAGTCGAGTTCAGCCGCCACCACGTCGAGATCAACCCGCCGGACGCGCGGTTCGGCCGATCGGTCCACCTGGCAGTAAATGCACGAGAAATTGCAGGCTTTGTCCGGGTTGAGATTGATTCCAATACTCAAGCCGCGACTACGCCGGGATATGACCGGGTAGACGTAGATGAAATCTCGCCAGTTCCGAGAATGGTTCTGGAAGTCTAAGGTCTTAACTTTCTTATTATCAGCGATTTGCGACACTCCAGCGGCTGACACGCACGTTACGACTGATCGGAACTATTGTAACGTCCGCGATATCGAACGCTGCGAGGAGCGCGAAGTTTTTTTTGACGTTCGGGAATAGGGTCGGGATGTGGAAGGTTGGTAGGGTGACGCTGGCACGAAAGTGCGGGGAGGCGTTCACAGAATCATCAGTTGGTTTCGATGACGTCGGCTCGCCCATCGGAACTGACAAGAAGCCCACCTTCCGGTCGGATGGAGGTGGGCTTTCTTTTTGCGCGACTGACGCATCAAGTCCTCGGCATATCGGTCGCTCGGACCGTCGACGGACGTCCCACTCCGAACTCTCGTCAATGGAAAATCGTCAAATCACGCATCGGAAGCGCTAGTTGCCCCCAATCGCTGCCGCGACGCACATAACAACCGCATCAGGCGGCCCCTCGGCCAGCCTCGGGACGGCCAGCGGTGTGGAATGATACATGCTCAGTGTCGAGCCTATAGGCATCATGGGGCCGGCGGCATACAAGCCCTTCCAAACCAACCCCTTTCCGGCCCGAACACGGAAGGGTGCCGCCGCCCCGCCTTCTCTTTTTCGAGAACAAACACTTTTCAAGGCCATGTGTTTTGCGCGTGGGCCTGCACGCTCGCTACAGGACGATCGCTTTCTGGCGCGCGGCGTCCCGGACATTGGGACGTCGAAGCTTCCAATACCCTTCGAAACGAGTGGGCAGCCTCTTGCATGTGGGGGACAGCTTAGTTTTGCGCGGCGGCGGTTTTCTGCGACGCGATCCATCGGTCAACGCGCTGTTCCAGGATGTCCAACGGGATCGACCCGGCTCCGAGGACCAGGTCGTGGAACGCTCGGAGGTCGAATTGAGGACCGAGCGCAGCGGAGGCCTGGCTGCGCAAGTTGCGAATCTTCAACTCGCCGATTTTGTATGCGGTGGCTTGGCCTGGCCAGGCGATGTAGCGGTCGATTTCGGTGTTGATGTTGAGTTCGCTCAGAGCGGTGTTGTTCAGCATGAAGTTGACTGCTTTGTCCCGACTCCACCCGAACGCGTGCATGCCGGGGTCGACGACGAGCCGACAGGCGCGCCAGATCTCGTACAGCAATCGTCCGAAATCGTCGTAGGGGTCAGCGTACATGCCGGTTTCGACTCCCAGTCGTTCGGAATAGAGAGCCCACCCCTCGCCGAACGCGGTGAACCAAGCGTTCTTGCGGAATTCGGGAACGTCGGTGAGTTCTTGCGCGAGGGCGATCTGGAGGTGGTGCCCGGGGACGGATTCGTGCATCGCGAGGGCGGCCATCTCGTACTTGGGACGTTGTTGGAGGGCGTAGGTGTTGGCGTAGAAGTAACCGGGCTGGGCGTTTCGGATATCGCCTTGGCTGTAGTATGCGGTCGTCTGGCTGGGGGCCATGAAGAGCGGGATTTCTCGCACACCGTAGGGGAGACGCGGCAACATGGCGAACATCTTGGGCAGCCATGCATCGACGCGTTTGCAGATGTCGCGGTATCCGGTGAGCAGTTCCGGGCCGCTGGTGTGATAGAAGCGCGGATCCGTTCGGAGGTAGTGAACGAAGGCTTTGAAGAGCTGTTGGTCGTTAAGCGACGCTGATTCCGGGAATCGTTGAAGGTAGTCGGTCTTTTTGATGACCTCGATCATCTCCGCCTTGATCCGCTTGACTTCGCTCAAGCCGAGTTCATGGATTTCTCGGGCGGTCATGTCGGTGGTGGTGAAGTGTCGTAGCTGGTGGGCGTAGAAGGCTGCCCCGTCTGGCAGGTCGCTCGCGGCGATGGTTTCACGGCATTGCGGAATGTACTCGTCGATGACAAACCGCCTCAAATCGGTTAACGCGCGGCGTACTGCGGGCAACGACGAGTCTTCGAAGCGGCGAAGCAGTATCGTTCGAGCATCGGCGGGAATGGTGGTTGGCATGTGTTCAAAGGGCTTGCGGAGCGCGTCGAGTCCACCGCTGAGAAGCGATTCGAATTGGCCTGCAAGCCCGACGAGCGTCACCTTGGGTGGGGTACGCCCCTCTGCCACACCGATCTGCATCCGACTGACGGCGTTTCGTACGATGGACGGCGTTTGCTCAAGCCGCGTGAGGTAGTTTCGGTAGTCGTCTTCAAAACGAAAGCGAACGCGGTCGGCCATCTGCGGAATGGTTTGTTGAGGTCCTTGGCGGGCGGTGACCGGTGAGAGGAACGTGCGAAACTCGTGGGCGTCGTATTGTTCCTGGATGATGCGTTTGAACAGTTCGTAGTTCAGCCGGTCGGCATCGTCGAGCTTGGAGCGGTCGATCCTGTAGAGCTTGGCGAGGAAGTGGCCGGTGTTGCGATGTCGCCGCTCGATGGCTGCCATGCTCGCGTCGGTGACTTTGTCGGCGTGGGTGTAGTCTCCGCGAGCCATGGCTGACTCGGGAAACTCTCGAAGTCGCCACGCAAACTGGTCTTGGAAGAGCCGGTGCAATCGTTGGGCGTCGGTGACGGCGCTCGCCGTGGCGATGCAGCAGGTCTGGGGAATGAGG
>CAYQFV010000014.1:0-9976 GCA_964416845.1 uncultured Phycisphaeraceae bacterium
GTCATCACGATCACGACCGCCGAAGACATCGCACCGGGCAGCCGTGTGAGCTAGTGCCGTTTCAAATAGGGTCCGTCGATATTTGGGTGCCATGGCCAAGCGCAGCGCGGCCATGCAATCCATACAAGAAGGCATGCCCGCGCCTTCGGCTTGGGCATGGCACCCAAGTGCCGCGCCTGCAGAAAAGTCGAAAGACCTTTCTAGAAACGGCAGTGGTTTCGCTCGGGCGGCGGGTTGCTCAACGCTGTGATCATCAGCGAACGGGGTGATAATCTATCCCGAGTTGGTCGAACATGAAGGCATCCACATCCACCGTTTGGGCGATGCGTTCCTTCAACCCCGTGCCAATGCCGTGACCGCTGGAATGACTCGTCCGCAACATGATGGGCGCGGAGGAGGCTGTCGCCGCCTGCAGATGGGCAGTCATCTTGCGAGATTGCATCGGATCGACACGCGGATCGTTCGCGCCGGTCAGGAAAAGCGTCGCGGGGTACTTCGCGCCGTCTTTGACGTTGTGGTACGGGGAATAAGCGTAGAGGGCTTTGAATTGCTCGGGAATCTTCACGGTGCCGAACTCGGGCACGTTGAACGCCCCGTTCGGCGACAGCTCGACGCGTAACATATCGTAGATGCCGACGTGCGAGACGACCGCCTTGACCAACTCGGGATGTTGCACCATCGTCGCGCCCATCAACAGCCCTCCATTGCTCCCGCCAGTGATGATCAAGCGGTTGGCTGACGTGTACTGCCGCTCGATCATGTGTTTGAGCACCGCGGCAAAATCGTCGAACACGTTTTGCTTGTTGGTCAGATTCCCTTGAAGATGCCATTGCTCGCCGAATTCCCCGCCTCCGCGTAAGTTGGCCACTGCGTAGATAACGCCCTGTTCGAGAAGCACGCGATTGTACGCCCGAAAACGGGGCACGTAGTTGACACCATAGCCCCCGTAACCCGTGACGACGCAAGGATTGTTCCCGTCGCGCTGGATGGACTGCGGCATGACGATGTTCACCGGGACCTTCGTGCCGTCTTTGGAGACGGCGAACTCTCGCACGACTCGAACATCACTGAAATCGACGGGCGACTTCATCGACAGCGGCGTCTTGGTGGTCTTTCCAGATCGTGCGTCGAAGCGATACCATGACGGCGGCTCGATGTACGACGTGGAGCTGAAGAGCACGTCATCTTTACCCAGCGACGTCAACCCGCCGATTGCCGAAACGGATCGCTGTTGTGGCGCGGCTGCTTTCTTGCCGTTCAGCTCGAACACGCGGATTTCCGACGGGCCACCGAGTTGATAAAGGACGTACAGCTTGGATTCGGTCGGCAGAAGGGTCGGAGCGCCGAGAAATTCCGAGACGATCGTGTCCTTGCCCTGTGGGAGAATCATCTCAGCCTTGGCAACATCGAGCTTGTCGATCGACATATGCAATACTTTTCCGCGTGGGGCGTCGGCGCGTGAAATGATGTAGAGGTCGTCGTGTGGACCAAAGGCTGCCTGCAAGACCCGATCGCCGAAGTGACTGAACTGCCGCCACTTGCCGTTTGGTGAGCGCAGGTAGTGGGCGAACTCGCCGCCGTCGCCATCCTGAATGGTGGCCAGCAGACGGCCGGTTTTTCGATCCATGTCGAGTTGGATCTCGGCGATGCGGGGGAACTTCTTGCCCATTTCGTAACGATCTGCCTGCGTCGGCGTGCCGAGTTTGTGGAAGTATATCTGGGTGTAGAAATCGAGATCGATCTTGGGGCGTTCGTCGCCGCGGGGATATCGTGAGTAGAAGAACCCACTGCCATCGGGCGCCCACGCGAGGTCGCCACCGGCAGTTCCGCCGTTGACGTGGGGAATGACTTCGAACACTTCCTTGCCGGTGGCTGTTTCGAATACGTGCACGTCGCCCGCTTCGCTTCCGCCTTTCGACAAGGAGACCGCCACGAGACTTCCGTCGGCTGACGGAACGTACCAGTCCATCGACGTCGTGCCTTGGGTGTCGATGACGTTGGGGTCAACGATCACGCGTTCGGAATCCGGGTGCTCAGCCGACGACATGACAACGATGAACGGCTGTTGTTTGGGGGGTTGCCGTTTGACGGCGAACAGTTTGCCGCCTCGCACCGTCAGTCCGCCGTATGCGACGGTCTTCGCTTCCATAATCTCCGTCACGCGATCGCGTATCTCTTGCACATGGGGAAGTTTGTCCAGAATGCTCCGGGCGTACGCGTTCTGCGCGTCACTCCATTGTTCGACCGTTGGATCGCTCGCATTCTCAAGCCACCGGTAGTCTTCCGTCACCTTCACACCGTGATAGGTGTTAGTGACCGGGATTCTCTTGGTGGCGGGCGGGTGCCCGAGCAGGGGTGAGACAGCCGTGGCAAGCAATACGACGAGCGCCGCGCGAATGTTCATGATGAGAACCTCCCTGGATGTCGTTCGAGAACACCGTGATTGGTGTCAACGTGAGTCAATCATACTACGTCGATGATTCACGCTCAACGGCCGACCAGTGTGATATGGTGGTTCCGGCGGGCGACAGGGTCGACATTGTCGCGCCGCTCTATTCGTGGCGAAGGGCGTCGATGGGATGAAGGATGGCGGCTTTGAAGGCGGGGATAAGCCCGAACAGGACACCCACGCCGGCAGAGAACCCCAGCGCGAGCAGGACGACCCACGTGGGTACGGCAATGTCGACCATTCTGGGATGTTGAGACGCGATGAAGCAGATGGAATAGCCCAGAGCGATGCCGATCACGCCGCCCGCGGTCGCGAGGACGACGGCTTCGGTGAGGAATTGAGACATGATGTCTCGACGACGTCCGCCGATGCTCTTGCGCAGTCCAATTTCCCGCGTGCGCTCCGTGACGGACACGAGCATCACGTTCATGATGCCGATGCCGCCGACGATGAGCGAGATGCCGACGATGCCCGCCAGCACTGTGGTGGCGATGATCTTGACGCGCTCGAAATCGCGCAGGAATTCGTCCTGACGAAGAAGGCGAAAATCGTTCGGCTCGCCGGGAGCGATGTTGTGGCGTTTGCGTAACACGCTGGCGATTTCCAGGGCGGCTTCGTCGATATCCTCTTCGCCGGTGGCTTCGACGACAAACGGCATGAAGCGAAGAAAGATGGGGTTCATTTTGATGGCGGTGGTATACGGGATGACGACCAGCGCGTCCTCGCTGCCACCCATCATGTCGCCCTTGGATTCCAGCAGGCCGAGAACACGAAACCGCAACCCGTCGAGGTAAACGTAGTCGCCGACGATCCGCTCGTCGCACTCCAACTGCCGCAGCACATCGCGACCCAGCACGCAAACGTGGTTGCTGTTATCAACGTCGATCGGACCGAAGAACCGGCCTGCATCGACAAGCTTGTTGCGGATGGATTGAAACTGTTCGCTCGCGCCGCGCAGTTGCAAGCCGTCGACTTTTTCGCGCCCGTATTCCACCGTCACACGGGTGAAGATGACCGGCGAGATGCGTCGGACTTTGTTGCACCGCGCGGTGACGGCACGAACGTCGCCGATGTCCATGAACACGCGTCCCAACATCATTCTGCCGTGCGGGCCGGAAGGGAAATCCGGTATGACGTACATCATGTTGGTTCCGAACCCACGGAGCATATCGGTGATGTAATTGCCGAATCCCTGCACGAACGAGACGACCGTGATGGTCGACGTGACGGCGATGATGATGCCGAGGGTCGTCAGGATGGAACGGGCTTTGTTGGCCCAGATTTGGACCAGTGCGGTGATGATGTTCTGGGCATGACGTTCCGCCGCTGCTCCGATCCAACCGAACAGCATCCATGGCGACATCGCGACCGTCACCAGAGTTCGCCGGAGGCTGCGTGAGGGAACGTCGGCATCGATCGTCGCGGTCAAGGGCATGGTCATTCTATTCGTGTCGCAGCGCGTCGATCGGGTTGAGGATGGCGGCCTTGAACGCCGGGATGATTCCGAAGACCACTCCGGTTCCCGAGGAGCAAGCGAGTGCCATCGCGACGGCCCACAAGGGGACGTTCACTTCCACCATTTTGGGATGCAGCGTGGCGAGATGCGACAGTGCGTAGCCCAGCGCAATGCCGATCACCCCCCCGAGCGTACACAGCACGACCGCCTCGGTCAGGAATTGCAGCAGAATATCCCTACGCCGCCCGCCGATGCTCTTGCGCAGCCCGATCTCGCGCGTTCGTTCGGTGACCGACACGAGCATCATGTTCATGATGCCAATGCCGCCCACCAGCAGCGAGATGCTGACGATGCCGCCAAGAACACTCGACGCAACGTTTCGCACCTTCTCGAACTGGTTGAGCGCTTGGTCCTGCCGCGAGATGAAAAAATCGTCCGGTTGGTTTTCGCCCAGTCCGTGACGTCGACGAAGGACGCGTGTGATTTGGGCGAAGGCTGAATCGATGTGATCCTCGTCCAACGCTTCCGCGAGAAACGTCATAGCCTGTCGTTTGTTGGGGTACATCTTCACGGCCGTCGTGAACGGGATCATGATCGTCTTGTCCTGATCGTCGCCGTGAAAACTCCCCTTGGATTCCAGGATGCCGATCACGAGAAAACGCGTGTCGTCGATATTGACGTAGTCGCCGACGATGGAATCATCGCTGCCGAGCATCGCCAGGACGGTCCGGCCTAGGACCGCAACGTACGCCCCGGTGTCCACGTCCACCGGGCCGAAGAACCGTCCGCTGTCAGCGTGGAAATTGCGAATGGTCTGGTACGCTTCAGTCACGCCACGAACAGGGATGTCCTTGGCGGTGTCGTGTGCGTAGGTCACTTCGCCGTCGTGGGTGTAGATGAATGGGGTGATGTGTCTGACGTCAACGCATTCAGCCCGGACGGCGTTGATGTCGAAAATGTCGAGCCGGACGTCGCGCATCCCCTGTCGATGCCAACCGCGAGGCCAATATGGGTGAACCACCATGTACTGCGTGCCATAACCGCGCACCATGGAGGTCATGTAGTCGCCGAATCCTTGAACGAGCGAAACGACGGTGATGATCGACGTGACGGCGATGACGATGCCAAGCGTCGTCAGAACGGATCGGCCCTTGTTCGCCCAGATCTGCACCAGCGCGGTGATCACGTTTTGAGCGTTTCTGCCGACCGACGAGACCACCGTTCGCCCCACAGCTTTCAGCATGTTCGTGACGCGAGCGATCATAGGGTTACCACGGCCGGCGTTTCCTGCATGGCGCCCGACGGGGCTGATGGATCCTGACGAACATCCGAAACAACCAGGCCGTCTCTCAGTCGAATCACGCGGTGACAGCGGGCGGCGATGTCCTCTTCGTGCGTGACGACGATGATGGTTTGGCCTTCGGAATGCAACGATTCGAAGATGTGCATGATGTCTTCGCCGGTTTTGGAATCCAGATTACCGGTCGGCTCGTCGGCGAGAATGATGTCCGGTGACTGCGCCAGCGCTCGGGCGATCGCAACGCGCTGTTTTTGACCACCGGATAACTGGTTGGGATGATGATGGGCGCGGTCGGTCAGGCCGACGCGTTCCAGAGCGGCGACGGCGCGTTTTCGCTTGCCGGGCACCTGGGCGTACATGAGCGGAAGCTGGACGTTCTTGAGCGCGGTCGTTCTGGGAAGCAACTCGAACGATTGGAACACAAAGCCGATCTGTCGACCCCGGATGCGGGCAAGTCGCGATTGCGACAGCTTGGAGACATCTTTGCCCCGCAGGAAGTACTTGCCACGCGTCGGCACGTCCAGACATCCGAGGATGTTCATCATGGTGCTCTTGCCGGATCCGCTAGGCCCCATGATGGCGACGTACTCGTTTTCACAGATCGAAAGCGACACGCCGCGCAGAGCGTTGACCACTTCGGTCCCCACGCGATAGATCTTGTAGAGATCGACCAACTCGATCAAGTTGGCAGCCGCATCGCTCACGGCGAGCCTCCGGTTGCGACCGTGCGATCGTCGTCTTTCGCCTCGTCGGAATCGTCCTCGCCCTTGGCGGACTTGGCCTGATCGTCGTCCGCGACCGTCGCAGCGTCAGTGCCTTCCTTCTTTTCAGTTTCGGCGAGCGCAACCTTGCGACCGTCTTTGAGCTGGTCGAGACTTCGATAAGGCCCGACGATGACAACGTCGTCGACGGAAATGCCGTCGAGGATTTCCACGCGTTTCGTGTCAGCAATACCCGGATCGATGAGACGGATGCGGGCGACGTCGTCTTCCATCACGTAGACCACCTTGAGGTACTGCGCTTGGCGGGCTCGTTCGGAAATGTCCAGGTCACTTTGGCGTTGATCGAACCGCTCGACGATATCGTCCGCCAACTCCTTACGCAGTCGGTGAACCACCGCCTCGACCGGCACGGTGATCGCGTCATCGCGTTGGGCAACCTCGATCTCCACGTTGGCCGACATTCCCGGCTTGATCCGCGGATCGTGCGAGAGCACTTCCAGCACGGTTTCAAAGGTGACGACGTCTCGTCCGACCTGCTTGGTTCCCTTGGATGCGACGCGAACAACTTTCGCAGGAACCGGTCGCTGCTGATCAGATTGAAGATAGACGCGGGCTTGTTGGCCTGGTTGGACGAGCGGAACGTCGACTTCGTCCACTCGCGTACGAACGCGCATTTTCGACAGATCGCTGACCGTCATGATGACCGTGCCGGCGTTGTTCATCGTACCGGTCATGACGACTTCGCCCTGCTTGGCATTGAGGGCTGCGATCACACCGTCGATGGGAGATTCAATAATGGTTCGCCTCAGATCATCGCGATACTGCCGGAGTTGGGCCTCGGCCGCCACCAACTCTTGGCGACGCATCTCAACGGTCGCCCGGGCTTTCTTTTGGATGGTAAGATAATCATCCATCTCGAGCGGATTGGTCAAACCACGTTCCGACAAGCCCTCCTGCCGGGCGCAATCGCGATCGGCTTTCTCCAGATCCGCTTGGGCCTGCAAAATCGACGCTCTTAGCTGGGCGGTGCGAGCCTCGCCGGACTCGACGGCGGCTTGGAACACTTCGTCATTCAACCTGCACAGAAGGTCGCCCTTCTTGACGCGATCGCCCTCTTCGAACGGCATCTCTTCGATCTTGCCAACGACCTCCGAACTGATGTCGACCTCCAGGACGGCTTCGACGTCACCGGGAGCCTGGACCAAACGAATGATTTCCGTTCGTTCAGGGGTCGCAACATCGACCGTCAGCGCCATCTCATCAGCAACGTGTACCAACGGCTGGTCGTCCGCTTTTCTGCGCAGACTGCCCAACGAAAAGATCGCCCCGCTGATCAACGCGATGGTCAACAGCGTCAAGAACGCTTTCATTAATCTTTCTCCGACAAACCAATCAGCCACACCCGCTCAAGCGGCAGGCATGCCGTACACCCAAGCGATCCGAACTCCGGTGGTGAGCAGACACAGCAACCCGCACGACACGAAGGCCATGCGACGACTCAGTTGCTGGGTCACCACCAACCCCACCGCCACCAAGCCCCAAAACCATATCCTAAACGGATCGATCGCCGCCAGGAACGTCGGACCGTCACCACCCGACAGCATCTTCAACGAGGTATCGATATCGAGCGTTCGGTACGACACCATGATGACGGTCCGCAGAACATAGGCGACCAATTCGATGAACCCTGCAAACACGCAAATGGACATCAAGGTGTGATACTCGGGCGTGCGCCCGGTAAGGGCCACGACCGCGTACAGCAGCGACGAGATCAACAGAAACGATGCCAACAAATACACCGGCGACCCGACGATCGCTTGAAGAAAACTCAACGTCTTGAGGAACTCACCCTCTTTGCGAACTTCTTCCATCTTGTTTCGCAGCTCGATGCGATCGACCAGATTGCCGCGGTCCGCCTCCAGCGAGGCCAACCTGACTTCGGTGCGTTCGTCAACCAATCGCCCCAACAGCCCGGTTTGGTATTGCACGTAGCCGATCAACATCACCAGCCCGAGCAGCGTAACGAGCGACCAACCGTAGGCGCCGGTGTCCTCCACGCGACGGAACAATCGCGACGGCGAGGTGTAAATCAGCAATGCATGACGAACGCCAAGGGGTGATTCGGAAGGATTGGCACTCGCATCGGACACGATGACACACCACGTGAGAAGACGCCGCCGCGACACCCACTCGCCCACTACCGCGCGGCTGATTCAGACGGCTATTATAAACTCTATTCGGATCTGCGGATCGGATATTAGCATCGGATCCACTCTTTTACGCTCGTCGCGACAACAAATGACATGTGGAAGGAGAACACCCCAGTGACTCAGCCGGCTACGTGGCCGATCCGGCAAAGTCCACGCCCCCAAACACAAGCGCGCGTCGCGCCAGGAAAGTCCCCCTCAGTCCGGCTGCCCCTCTTCGAGATACTCGAAGAACTTGCCCGTGGCGGCGCACAGCTCAGCCACGTTGGCGCCCACGAGAAAGGTCAGGCGCGAGATTTCCTCCTCCTGGTCGAACACATTCTCCCGACGTTTGAGCAAGTCGTCGATGTTGAGGCGGTTCGCTTTGTAATCTTCCAATCCGGTACGATAGTCCTTGAGGTAACGTGGCAGGTTCCCCGCCAACTGCTCGCGGCTGGCGCTCAAGGTGTCGATGCGTACGAATGGTTCCAGCGTATCAACGAAAATCGCGTTCTCGCGAGCCGCAATCGCCTGGCGAAATCGCTGAATCCTCGCTTGCGCCTGACGTGCAAGGCTGTCAGTCACCCGGCTGTCCACGTGGCTGACGTTCAGACCAACGGACGCAAACCAGTCGGACACGCCATCCGCTTCACCGCGACCTTCCAGGTTGGATCGGCCGTCGAGCAGTAAGGAAATGTCCCACGTACCGCGTCGTGCGAGGTCGAGTTGCACCTCCGCGTTTCGCACCTCGTTTCGCAACGTGGCAATTTCCGGGTCGGTCTCGATGCTGATCGTTAACCAGCTTTCGTGCGTGCCTTCAGCGAATGGGTTGAATTCCTGATCGACCAGCTTCATCTCGGCGTGAAAAGGAAGCCCGATCGCTCCTTTCAGCCGCGCGAACTGAATCTGGTATCGGCCGTCGGTGTTGCGCATTTCCGAACTGACTTTGGCGATCTCTGCGCGAACGCGCTGCATGTCGGTTGTGGCGTTTCGGTCAGTGTCGTCCCCAATACTCCGAACAAGCATTTCGAGATCGTCCAGCCAGCGCTGTTGGATCGCGACCCGCCGTCCAAGATCGTCCACCTCGTAGTACCGAAACAGGGCGCGCCGCAAGCGACGGCGTACCTCCTGGATGTACCCAAGTTGGGCGTCGTTGAGATCGTTGCGTCGAAATATGTCTTCGCTGGCGCGCTCGAGCTTTTCACGGGACGCCCAGAGCGGATAACGCAAGCTGGCCGACAGGAACGGGCGGTTGCTGATATCTTCATCAAGACCGTCCGTGTCATAGCCAACACCGACCTCCAATTCCGTCGTGTCGAAGAAACGTTTCTCCAACGCCAGTTCGACCGTATGCCGGCGCGTTCGCGTCACCGATTCGTCCGCCCGGGATTCTCCAGCCGAGTTCGAGACCGACAACCGGGGCGTGGACGAATCGCGCGAGGTGTAGAAAAAATCGTACCGCGCCTCTTCCGACTTGAACCGCTGAAAACTCGATTTGATGTCCGGCTGAAGTTCGAACGCCAGCGACACAAGCGACAGCGGAGACACCTCGTAATGCTCGCCATGGCTCTTGCGTGTCAAACGGTCGGCGCTGGGGACTTGAGACGCGGTCTTGGGAACCGGCAGTACGATGCGGTTGCGCATCGCTTGAGATGGAACGATCTGCGCACAGCCGCCGACGCAGACGACCAGCAGGCCGCAACGGATGAGTACGTCGCATCGTCGCTGTGGGTGGCGTTTGTTCATCAATCGAATCGTGTGGGGTTCGTTCAGGGCAAGGTCAATGGTTCAGACGGTCACCCAATCGGTCGGGCATGTCGGCGAGGATGTACGCGACGGTGGCCATCACAGCCACGTTTCTCG
>CAYQFV010000014.1:10076-14503 GCA_964416845.1 uncultured Phycisphaeraceae bacterium
TCGGGCATGTCGGCGAGGATGTACGCGACGGTGGCCATCACAGCCACGTTTCTCGACAGATCCACCGGGTCGATTTTATCCAGCGTGTCCGCGTGCGAGTGGTGGTAGTCAAAATAATGCGTCGTGTCGACGCGGTGCCCCATCAGTACAACGCCCGCAGATTTCATGGGACCGAGGTCTGCCCCGGAGTGTCCGATCGCCAGATCAGCCGCACCAATCGACGTGAACAAGCTCAGAATGTCTCGCATTTGCTCCGCAGCGATATCCTGCCGGTCGGAATCATGACATTGCACCGAGTACCCCGTCGGGCGAAACGTTCCGCTGTCAGACTCAATAGCAGCAACGTGGTCTTGAAGTTCGTCGGCGTGGTCTTTGGCATATCGCTTACCGCCGGCAAGCCCGTTCTCCTCGTTGGTCCACAGCACCACGCGAATCGTCCGTTTGGGAGTCATGCCCAAACGACGCAACACGTTGATCGCTTCCATGGCGGCGACACACCCACCGCCGTCGTCGTGCGCACCTTGGCCTACGTCCCATGAATCGATGTGCCCGCCGATCACGACCACCTCGTCCGGCAGCGATCGACCGCGTAGTTCTCCGATGACGTTGGCCGAGTTCGCCGGATCGAGCGTACGGGCTTCCATCTTGAGCGTCACCACCGGTTCGATGCCGCGTGCCTGAAGGCGGGCGATCATGTCGGCGTCTTCGACGGAAATCGCGGCGGCCGGCACTTTCACCGTCGCGTCGCCGTAGTGCATCGCGCCCGTGTGCGGCGAGCGAAGGCTGTGCGCGGTCACCGAGCGGACAAGGGCAGCCACGCCCCCTTTCTCCGCAACCATGCGAGCCCCTTTCCCACGAAAGCGCACCGTGCGGCCGTATCCCGATCCGCGCTGCGAATCGTAGGGCGGCATGACGTTGTTGAACAAGACGATCTTGCCGCGGATGCGCTCACCCGCAGCCTCGAACTCGTCCTCGTCGCGAACGACGATCACCGGTGCGGTCACCCCGTTGGGAGGCGTCCCAACGGAACCGCCCAACCCCAGCATGGCGAGCGGTTGCAGGCGTGGTTTGATCATCATCGCGGACTCCCGGCCGCGAACCCAGTGCGGAACCTTGACCGGTTCCAGACGAACGTTCTCCTGACCATCACTGCGCATCGCTTCTGCCGCCCACACAACCGCCCGTTCGAGCTGCGGCGAACCGCTAAGCCGATGACCGATATCGTCGCAAAGCTGTTGCATCTTGGCGAAAGCGTCGTTGCCTGCCATCGTCGCGGTCATGATCCGATCGGCAGCCACGCGATAGCGATCGGCGATGGGATGGTTGGCGGGCTCGCTCGCCTGCGTCTTGTGTGGTTCATCTGCGACGGAGGTTGACGCAGCCAGTGCGAGCGTAACGAGTGACACAAGCCTCATGTTTCTTGACCACATTTTGTTTGATCTCCGGCGATCGGCAGCGGCTCGTCGGGTCGTGAGGACGCAGTGCAGCAATCGAGCACAAGTCTCGTCGACCGTCGCAACCCTTGCGCACTTCGTTGTTCGTTGAGTCTCGGCGGCGGCGCGGCGTTTGCTGGCCACACGCGTCTTGTCGGATGACGACTCGGTATCTTCAGGGAGGATGCTACCACCAAACAGAGAACAAACCAAGGCGATCAGTTTCCCGAATTCGGTTGTTGACGATGACTCCGCGACCGTCGAGCGTGTGGTCATTTGCACCGGCGGTCGCGCCCTGTCGCGACCATGTCATCCACGGTATATTCTCGACGGTTAGCGAGACCCCGTCACATGTCTTCAATCATCAGCGTTCGCGGTCTGACAAAGAGTTTCGGCGATAAACAGGTGCTGCGCGGGGTCGATCTGGAAGTGTCCGCCGGGCAAGTCTTGGGATACATCGGCCCCAACGGAGCGGGCAAGACGACGACCGTCAAAATCCTGATCGGCATGTTGGGTGAATTCGGCGGCAGCGTGTCCGTGTGCGGATTCGACATCGCCACTGACCCGTTGGAGGTCAAACGCCGCGTCGGATATGTGCCGGAATCAGCCGCCATGTACGACACGCTGACGCCCATGGAGTATTTGTCGTTCGTGGGTCGTCTGTACGGTCTCGACGCGGCCGTGGTCGATCGCCGCGCACGCGACATGCTGGGCCTGCTGGGCTTGTCGGACGAACTCGACCAGCGCATGTCCACGTTCTCCAAGGGGATGCGTCAGAAAGTTCTGATCGTATCGGGACTGATCCACGACCCGGAGGTCATCTTTCTGGACGAGCCCTTGTCCGGCCTGGACGCGAACTCAGCGATCACCATCAAGGAAATCGTCGCCCAGTCAGCCGCCGCCGGCAAGGCGGTGTTCTACTGCTCGCACGTGATGGACGTGGTCGAACGCGTCTGCGATCGCATCGTGATCATCAACGACGGCCACATCGTCGCCGACGGATCATTCGAGCAATTGAAGTCCATGAACAAAGCCGCCTCACTGGAACGCATCTTCACGGAACTGACCGGAGACGGAGGCCAGGAGGCTGTCGCCGAGCAGTTCATCCAATCGTACACGCAGAGCGACCCCGTGCATGATTAAGCTGATCCTGGGATTCTACCGCCTGTTCGGGTGGTGCTTCCGCCTGCTGGGCGTGAACGTCGATCAGTTTCTCGCCGTGCTTGAAGTCAAGCTGCGCATGGACGGCCGGCGACGCAGGATCGGAATGGAAACCGGTCGCCGCAAATCCACCCGCAACTCACTGGTGATCACGGTTCTCACCTACACGTTTCTCGGCGCGATGCTCTCGCTCGTGTTGCTCAAGATCTCCTCGCCCCTCGCGGGCATGACCGTGGTTCACGCGGCGATCATGATGATGATCGCCATGTCGCTGATCTCCGACTTCAGCAGCGTGATGTTGGATACGACCGACAACGTCGTTCTACTACCCCGGCCGATCGACGGTCGAACGCTGCTGTGCGCCAGGATCGCCCACATCGTGACGTATCTTTCGATGCTGACGTTAAGCCTGTCGGCGGGCACCTTCGTAACCGGCACGATCACCTACCATCCCCTCTTCGGTCTCGTGTTTCTGGGCACGCTGATATGTTCCGTCTGCCTGGTGGTCTGCGCGGTGAATCTGTTCTATCTGGCTGTCTTGCGTTTCGCGGATCAGGACAAGCTGCGCGACGTCGTGGTGTACGTTCAAATCGCATTGAGCATCGTGTTCTTCGGCGGCTACCAACTGCTGCCACGCCTGATGGACATGACCGCGCTGGACACCTTGCGCATCGACGATCGCTGGTGGATTTACTTCTTTCCGCCGGCGTGGTTGGCTGGCCCGATCGATCTCCTCGCAAGCCGCGCAGGAACACCTCAACAGGTCTTAACTTTTCTCGCTGTGGCTGTTCCGTTGGCGGGTTTGTGGGCCATAGTGCTCGTGGGCGGTCCGCGATTCACGGAGGGGTTGCGCCGATTGAGTGCGTCGCCGACAGCCCGCCGAGGCGCTCGGGCGAATGCGGCGCGCCGCGACCCGTTCTTGCGACGCCTGTCCCGTTTTGTTTGCGGCAGGGGGATTCAAGGTGCAGCGTTTGAACTGGTGTGGCGGATGTGCTCGCGCGACCGCCCGTTCAAGCTTCGGACGTATCCCTCGATGGCGATGATGGGGATGGTGGGCGTGATTCTGTTGGTGACAAGCGATGACACTGTGGTTGAATCGATCGCGAAGCTGGCTGACTCGAAAGCCTACGTGTTCTTGCTCTACTACGGCTGCTTGTTCATTCCCATGCCCGCGATGATCGTCCGGTACAGTGACCAGCACGAAGCCGCTTGGATCTACGAAGCGATGCCGTTGGCGAAACCGGGTGACGTGCTGATGGCAACGCTCAAGACGATTCTGGTGCGATTCGCCTTGCCGTTCACCGCCCTGGTCGCAATCGTGGCGATAGCGATATGGGGGGTGCGACTGCTGCCGGACGTCGTCCTGGCGATCGAGGGCACACTGCTGGTCAGCGTCACGCAGGCCATCGTGGTCGGACGACGATTCCCATTCTCCGAGGAATACCACGTGGCGGAAAGCTCGGGCAAGCTTTTCAGGTCGATGATTTTCATGGGGCTGCCCGTCATGTTGGCGACTGTGCATTTCGGACTGTCCATTCTGCCCGGCGGTGTGCTAGTCGGCATCGTACTGGTGGGGCTGATATGCGCCGCCGTTTGGCGACAGTATGCCAACACAGACTGGGCAACCATGCGGCGATGCAACGCTGAATCTCCCGCGTGATGCACGACGCGCAGCGAGGTGCGATTCGGATCATCGCCCTCAGCGCCAACAGCGACATCGTGTGCTATACTCCGATTCTTGTCGTCCCGACACAATTGCCGAACCCGTCAGCCCATAGGAGCGTTTGCCCCATGCATCGTATCTCGCCGACTTGCCGACCCGGTACCGTCATC
>CAYQFV010000014.1:14603-41526 GCA_964416845.1 uncultured Phycisphaeraceae bacterium
CATCCCGAAGACTTCGTACACGAATTTCGCCTCTACTGCCTCGACAAGAACACCGGGGAAATCCTGTGGTCACGCACCGCCTACAAAGGCAAGCCGAAAGTCAAACGCCACATCAAGTCAACGCACGCCAACCCCACGCCAACGACGGACGGCAAGTACGTCGTCGCCTTTTTCGGATCCGAAGGGCTGTACTGTTATGACATGAAGGGGCAGCTCGTTTGGAAGCGGGATCTGGGCTTGCTCGACGCAGGCCCTCGAGACGCTCCCGACTTGCAGTGGGCGTCAGCCAGTTCACCCGTCATTTATCGAGACATGGTCATCGTTCAGTGCGACGCCCGCAACCAGGCGTTCGTCGCTGCGATCAAACTGAGCAACGGCGATGAACTATGGCGAACAGCCCGTCACGACGTTCCGACGTGGAGCACGCCGACCGTTCATGTATCGGATGCCCGAGCGCAGGTCATCGTCAACGGATACAACAACATCATCGGCTACGACTTGACCACGGGGAAACAACTTTGGACGCTCGGCGGCGGCGGCGACGTTCCCGTGCCAACCCCGGTGACCTCCAACGGCTTGATCTACATCACCAGCGCCCACGGCGGACGAGCCCCCATTTACGCAATCAAGACCACCGCCTCAGGCGACATCTCCCTCACCGGCGACGACACCTCAAACAATGCCATCGCCTGGAGTTACGCCCGACGCGGAAACTACATGCAAACGCCACTGGTCTATCGAGGCTTGCTGTACTGCTGTCGCGACAACGGGTCGATGTCCTGCCTCGATGCGAGCACAGGCCGCATCCTCTACAGAAAACGCCTCGGGACAGGAAGCACCGGATACACCGCGTCGCCGGTGGCGGCGGACGGAAAAATCTATTTCACCAGCGAGGAAGGTGACATCCACACACTGCAAGCAGGGCCCGAGCACCGCCTGCTCGCCACCAATTCGATGGGTGAAATCTGCATGGCCACTCCCGCCATCTCGGAAGGAATGATCTTCGTGCGAAGTCAACACCACGTGTTCGGCATCGGCGAGCGAGCGACGCCGCTGGATTCCGACAGGCCGAAACGTTAGGATCCCATGTTCGGGAACAGGTCTCAACCAGACTGGCAGGAGAACGCGCAATGATGCACAGAGTGATTTGGGCGGTCGGTTTGACGTCGGCATCGTGCTTGGCCATCGCCAATGCCGACGGCACGAACGCAACGCTTAAGAATCCGACCGCGGTCTTCAAAAAATCAGCCGCCGCGATCGTGAGCGCCAAGCGCCTCGGCTACCAAGCTCAGTACGAAGCCACCGACTGGGTCAAGGCATTTGTGCCCAACGTTTCAGGTACGGTTGTCGTCGGGAAACGTTCTGAGTTCGACCTCGACGAGTTCTTTTGCAATGTCGCGATCAAGCCCAACGACTCTGACAAGACCCAGAAACTCACCGCCGGGTCCGACGGCGACGTGTACTTTCTCATCGACTCCAAAACGAAGATGGCCCACGTCGACATGGACCCGTCCGTTCTTGGCTCATACGGGGGAGACATTCAACGCGTCGTGGTGCGCGAGTTGACCGCCAAGCAACCGTTCAGCGAAGCGATCAAAGAAGGAAAAGCCGAACTCACCGGCACGCGAACGATCGACAACGAACCCTGCTACGAAATCCGCATCAAAGGCGACAGCCCGTCCGAGATCGTCTGGTACCTGTCGACGAAGGATTTTCTCCCTCGACGGATCGAACGCATCTACAAACGCGAAGGCAAGTCCGGCTCTACCCTGCTCACCTTGAGCAAGCTCGTCGTCAACCCCAAAACACCTCGAGACCCGTTCAAACTCGCCGTGCCGAAAGGGTTCACCAAGACGGACGATTTCGCCCCATAATCCCCGCCCGGTGAACGTTCTGATCGGGCTGGGGATACAGCCTCTCCACCTCACCGCTCCGCGCCGAATCTGTCGTGATACGCGGTCACCGCAATGCGAGCCGTCCGGTAGGCCGGTCCGATACGCCCCACCCGTGAAACACGCCTGCAACGATCGCAACCGACGCCTTGACACACCAGATTCGACCGGGTGCAATGCGGCCACCTGTGGGCTGTAGTTCAATTGGTAGAACGCCTGACTCTGGATCAGGAGGTTGCAGGTTCGAGTCCTGCCAGCCCAGTACTTTACCCCACAACGACTTACGCACTTCGCACCTTCCACGGTAACGCCGGTTCACCGGACGAGCGCCGGTTCGATCCAATTGAATCTATCTTCGACGCCGCCATGTCGGCCGAACTCGACGACCAGCTCAACGCGGTTCGCGCCGGCCACATTGATTCGCACCGGACCAACGAGCGTGCCTCGCCGTACGGACTTTTGATGGTGGCGAGTCTGCCCGTCAACGCGGATAGCAACGTCTACGTCAGCCATCGCACCGCTGTCGTCATCAACACCGTAGGACGTGACCAATTCGCTGTATTCACCACGCAAATCGAACGCCAACATCGAACGGCTGTGGACGCCGAATCCGTGCTGAAACACTCGTGAGGCAACCCTCAGCGGGCCATTCAACACGTTGCGATTGCGTGCGTAAGGCCAGTGAATCGCCATCATTGGCGTGCTCTCAACGCTGACGGGCGCGATCTCGGTCAACCACCGCCAGCGCCCACCTTCAATTTCGATGCCCAAGATGCTCTTGCCGGAAAACCGACCGAGACGATCGCCCAACAACTCAACCCGAACGCCATCGTCCGTCCAACGAATCTTCGGCGTGGTCAACAAGCTGCCGTCAACCAACGATACCCGGGCCCGCGGACCGGACTCGTGCTCCATCGGTGCTGCCACGATCGTCGCGGCAATGACTCGGTCCTGGTCAATCCGAACGTCGCCTGCCTTGGTCTCCAGCAGGAAGGCACGCTCGTTCACTTCCGTAACAATACCCTCAATGCGGTCACCGTTGCCCAACAGCAATCGATCAACGCCCGCGGAAGGCTCGGCGAACAATCGCTCGGCAGCGCGCTGCCACCGCGGTGTGGCAGCCTGCGGTGGTCGCCACTTGGCGATGAACTCCAGAGGAACGCGGACGACGCCCAGCAACGGTGATTCGATCAGAACGCGTTCGTCGGAAAACCCCGCGACCGTGCCGATCAAACGGTCGCCGCCATCCGCCCCGTCGTCGCCGATCAACGTGACGGTGACGAGCCCGGCAGAGGGTGCCGACTTCTCCACAGTCGTCGCGATCCTGACGATGTCAGCCGCAGGAACAGTGACGCGTTCGGGTCGGTCGGTGCGCTCCAGCACCAGTCCGCCGTCGAGCGAAAACGATACCAGTCGACCGGCAAGCGCGTTCTCGTCAACGGTCTGAACGAGAACGTCGACGGGTTGCGCTGCGGCGTGCGTCGCGACGGCAACGGACAAGACCAAGGCCATCAGACACAGGCGGGACGTGCGATGCGAGACCGTGATATAGGTGTTCACGCGGAGCATGGCTTACTTCTGGAAGATCGGCAGGAGGCGGTCGGGCATTTGGAGAATGATCAGCGCCATGGCAGTCCCATATTCCTTGCCGGCTTGACCTCGCCAGAACCCTTCGTCGTCCTGCTTTTCGAGTAGTTCGTCACGAATGGCAGGCCACCAATCACCCCAGTAGGCGTCCCCCGCAAGATACATCGCCTGGGCTGCGTAGTAGTGACCGTAGAAGTAATGTCCCACACTGTGCTCGTCGGGCGGGATGAACTTCTTACAATATTCTAGGCCTCGATCGATGACTTCTCCACGGTAGACTCCGGCGTATTGCAACGCGGCCACCCCCGCAGCCGAACGAGCAAAGGCCGACGTTCCGGAGTCTCCCATGTATCGAAAGCCGCCTTCGGGATTCTGCTTGTCACGCACATACTCGATCGCCCGATCGATAACGGACTTCTGCACGAAGACTCCGGCGTTCCGCGCTGCTCGAAGTGCCATAACCTGACACACCGTGACGGAAAGATCGGCGTCGTGGCGTACCGGTTGATATCGCCAGCCGCCTTCGTCATTCTGGGTCGACGTAATGAGTCGGACGGCCTTTCGCAACGTTTCGCGCAAGTCGTCGCGTTCGGTCATGCCATAAATCTCCGCGAGAAAGAGCGTGGCAAAACCATGCCCGTACATCGGCCCGTGCGACGTTTCAGCCGCCAGCAAACCGCTCTCCGAGGCATGCGTGACGATGAACTCGACGCACCCGTCAACCACGTGACCGTAGCGCCCGCGTCCGGGCGTGTCGCCGTGGCTGATGAACGCGAGCCCCGCCAAACCGGTGATGCCAACGTGCTTGCCGTAGTGCGACAAGCTCCCGAACGAACCGTCCGACGACTGTTGCTTGGCAAGCCACGCCAACGCCCGATCAGTCTGCCGCAGCATTGCGGGCGGCGTCTCGCGAACAGCAGACGGCATCGCCGCCGCGCGGGGGGACGAATCTCCCAACGCGTCTTCCTGCGCGAACGTTCGCGGGGACCACGCGAGCATAGCCATCACCAGACATGCCATGAGCAATCCGCGTCCATCGCGATGGCCCATCCGTCCGTCAGCCCGCGTGTCACGATGCACCAGCCGGGTCGCGCGTGTCATTTGGATTCCGCCTCGGCGAGGGTCTTGTAGTAGCGATCGATCCACCGGCGGAACTTTTCGAGCGACCGTTCGCTGATTCCTTGGATGACCTCTTCGCGATCGCGGGCGGGCAGATGTCCCCAGCCTCGCAGCGATTCGCGGAGTGTGGACGCATCACGCTCGTCCGGGGTCGCGGGCTTTCCACGGCGAGCAGGCGTGTTCGCCGATGCGGAGTCGCCATCGCTCGCTTGCCCAGCCGGCTGATTCCTCCTCGTCGCGCGCTTGCGTTGGTCGCCTTCGGCGGCGTCATCTCCCGATCCGCCGCCACTGCCGCGTCGCACGGCGGCAGCGATGGCCTGATTCAAGTCGTCGATGATCCGCTGCTGCATCTTGCGGGTCGCATCGCCGGCGTCGAACGAATCGCCAAGGCGATGCTCCACCTTCTGCATTCGACGGAGAATCTCGGTCATGATGTCCTGATTGGCTGACTCCCCTCCCAAAAGCCGTTTCGACAGCTCCTTGGCACGCTTGTCTTGGCCTTCCGCACCAGCCGGTTGATCGGCGGATTTCGTCTGAGTATCCATCGCCAAACATACCGCCGAACACATCAACACAACGAAAAACGCGCAGCCGCCGCCTCGGACGGTGCGCCTCGCGCGGGCAATGCTAATGCGATCATCAAACATGGGTCATCGTCCTCCAGCCTTGTTGACGAGCATCTCCGTCAACAGACGCAACTCTCGCTGCTCGCGACCGATCGACTCAATTCGCTCCAGTTGGTCTTCGGTCGGCTGAACGTCGGTCGCGCTCACCGCGTGCTGAGTCGTGTCGGCGAGCAGGTCCTGTTGAATCGTCCGAATCATCAGCAACTCAGCAGCCGTTGGAATGGGCGGTCGACCGCGCCCGTCCGAACCCGACGCTCCCCCGCCACCGCCCCCTTCCGCGAATTCATCCGTCGGAGGAAGCGCCTCCGCCTCCGCAAGCGCTCGCACTAACTGCCCGATCCGGCGTTCGATGTCCGCCTGAACCTTCTGCAATCGCGCATCCAAGCGACGCTTGTCCAACGATTTTCCCGCCCTGCCCATGTCGTCGGAAATGTTCCCCAGAACACGCGCGTACACCACCGTCCTCGCCAGCGCCTCGCGCAATTCATCAGCCGACACCTTGAGCGCGCTTTGCCGTCGCGCCAACTTCGACGCTCGCCGCGCCGTAGATCGACTAAGGCGTTTCCTGACAGCCACCGTTTCGATGGTCTGCGTCGTTTCGGTATTGATGTCGCGTTGCTGCGCCAACATGGTCTGCAGTTGGGTTCGAATGTGCGCGAGGCGCTTTCGCAGCGCTGCATGGGCAGCATTTCGAGCACGCTCCTTAAGAACCGTTTCCGCATCGCGCAAACGTTCAATCGCCTCCACCTGCCGCAACGTCGCCTTGCTCCCATCGGATCGGTCAAGCGACGCGGCGGCGACCGACATGCTGCGCGACGCTTGTCGAAGCGAGTCAGCCGCGCCCGCGGTGTCGACCGATTCGCCCAACTCTCTGCCAAGCTCGCCCGTGTTTCGTCCGAGTTGCCGCTGGGGCGGCGATTGGCCAACAAGCACATCTTCGCCGTCGGAGAGCAGAATCGCCTCCCGCGTGGCGGCCAACAATTCCTCTTGCTCGATGCGGAGGCGGGCGACGGCGCGGCTTGCTATCTCAGCCCGTTTGCCCAATTCAGCGATGCGTCGCATCTCTCGTTCTTGAAGGCCTGCCAACATCTTGGCAAGCCCCTGCTGAGCTGATCGCTCGTGAATGGCGGCACCTGCAAGGCGATTCTCCCGCAAAGCGCCCGCCGCATCGTTCATGCGTTGAAGCGTCTCCCCGGCGGCAGCAGCCCGCAGCGCATCGTCAATCGCCGCAGCAGTGGCGGTGTCGGTCTTGTTCGTCTTGTTGGCACGCTCGCGAAGGCGTTGAACGAGCGATCGCAACTCGTCGGCGAGTTGCTGTTGACTGCGATCGAGTTGGCGAAGTTGTGCCTGAAGCTCCTCGGTCAGTTCCTGCGGGCGCTTGCCGAGCGTACGTCTACCGGTCTCCACGGTGTGATGACGCAATCGCTGCTGCCGATCCACAAGGTCGCGGGTCTTGGTCACGAGGGCTTGAAAGTCACCCCACCGATCCATCCCCTCGAGCATGTTCTTCAACGCGTCAGCCGCACGCCGTTGCGCCAACGACGCTTCGGCGAGACGATCCCGTCGAACGGTTCCGTCAGCATCGGATTGGCCTGCCCGTTCGATCTGTTCCAACGCCTGAGCAGCCTCTTGCATCGGTCCGCCCCCGGTCTTGGCAAGTTCGCTGCGCAGGCGGCGAACTTGCCGCACGGAGTCGGATTCGCTCGAGGCATCTTTCGCCATCCGCCCGGCGAACCGAGCGAACTGCTCTGCCAGACTGAGCACGCCGCGCGCAAGACGCGCCTGATCATTCGCCAACCCCGCAGCGCGGTCACCCGCCTCTGCTGAGTCCGCAATGTCCTTTGCGCGTTCAGTGTCGTCGCGGATGGATTCCTGTTCCAACCAGGCGCGGCGGACACGCTTGCGTAACAAGGCGAATTCTTCGCGAAGACGGCTTTCAAAATCCGCATCACTGAGGATGTTTAACCGCATCGTCGGCGACGACGTCGTCTGACCGTTCAGATCACCCACCACGCAGTTATCGCGCGCTTCGATTCGGTAGACCACGGTGGCCGGCGGACTAAGATGAAGCGATTCGATCCGCCAGGTATATCGCGTCACTCCGGTTGTCTTCTGCCCCGACCGCGTGATGGACGTCGCGGGCAGAAGGGGAATGGCGAACCTCGTCTTCGACTCGGTGTCGTGCCCGACGAGGCGCACGTCGAGCAGACCGAAGTCGTCCTCCGTGCGGACCAGAACATCCACCTCCCCCCGCCGGGAGGTTTCATACAACGAACGCGGTTCGAGAAGCGTGACGGTCGGAGGCTGGTCGCGACGGGTCTGAATCTCGAACGCCTGCCCGCCTTGTGAGGCAAGGCCGTTGCGATCGACAAGATGAACGTGGAACGTAGCGACGCGGTCTGCGATCAAGTCGATCGTCAACGCGCGCAAGTTGTCCGGTGATGATGTCAGCGCACGGACGCTGCCGTCGGCAAGTTCCAACCAGGCGTCAGCCGTCCCGTCGGGCTTGGTCCGCATCGGCTTCGTGGAGAGAATCTTGACGGTCACCGTCGTACCCACCACAGCCCGCGCGGGATCAGTCGCCATATCGGTGACAATCGTCGCCGCGTTTTCGGCATAGGACGGCGGATGAACCGTCGCGGTGATGCGCGCGACGGCCGGCCGGCGCACGACCTCGATACGCCCGGGAGTACGTCGGGTGTCGTCGTCGCCGGATTGGAACCAGTACGTCAAATCGGTGGCAATCGCATTGACCGCGCAACGATATTCACCGTCGTCGCTTCCCGGCATGGACAAAGCGGTCTCGTTCCCGTCAGTGTCGCGAAGATGCACCACGCTGCGTAGACCGGGACGATTGCCCCGCACGATGCGCATTCTGACCGTCGCCGAATCGCCGATCGCAACCCGAATCCTGCCCGTGACAGGCTCGATCTGAACATTCCTAGGCCATTCCAGTCCGTCAAACGGGCGAGCAAAACGATGCACACCCACCCGAACCCAGTCCGGCGAGACAAGCCCGATGGCGATCAGCACGCCGCAAGCAGCCAGCAGCGTCGTGAACTGAATCAGCACCGGTCGATACGTCAGCGCACTGCGAAGCTGAAGCCTCGACACGATTCGGTTCGTGTTGTCGACGACCTTGCGCATCAGCGCCGGCGATGCATCGGGCTGACAGGTCAAAAAACTGACCGTGCTCGAAAGGCGGTCGTTCAAGCCGGGATAATGTCGTTCGAGCTTGCCCGCAATCTGAGCAAGCGACAAATCAGTCTGCATCGGGCGGATCAGCCAACGGATCGCAGCCAGCCCGAACCCGATCACGAACAAAACCACGCCGAAGATACGCAGCAACGGAGGCAGTTCGAGAAGCCAGTCCACCGCAACCACAAACAAGACCGACACGCAGCCGCCGGCAGCCATCGCACACACACCGTACACCACCAACCGCCGCCGGACGCTCCGACGAATACGATCGAGCTCGTTCAAAATGCCAAAACGTTCGTCGATCATCCACACCTACCCACAAACCCGCGTACGGCGCACCGGGCGCACGTTTCTCCGCGAACCTGTTCCTACAATCACAACATGCCGTACAGCTTGCGACCGACCCACTCCACTCCAATCATAAGAACGAAAAACGCCAAAACCAATTTGGAATCCCACAACGGCTCCGTGAAATCGTCGGGAATGCGGACGCTTCGATCGACAATGGCCCCCGCTTGATTCGCGATCTCGTCCAGTTCCACCACCGCCCCGCCGGTTGATTCAGCCAGCCGCCGCAGGGCGTCGTGGTCGGCGTGCGATTCACGCATCTCAGGATCGGCATGACCAACGTGTATGACCGCCAACGGCTTGTTCCGATTTGATGACGACAAGACCGCATCCAAGACAAACGCGAAGCTGCCGGCATGTGACGGAACGAAGCCGCCCTCGTACACCCGCGACGAACTCCCAATACGCGTCAGCTTGACGCGCTGTTCCGGAACGTCATCCCGACCAAGAACCAGAACCGTCGCCACTTCCCCACGGTTCCCCGGCTGCCCCAACGACTCCAGCAGGCCGGCCTGAAACACCTCCAGTTGCAACTCGACGCGCTGACCGAAGCGATAGCGTCGGCGGTCCGTCCGAATGATGGCCCGAGCATCGTTGCCGAGGTGCGCGGGCTTCATCAGCGCCCGGCAGACCTGCAGCCAAAACGCGTCGAACATCCAGTCGCCACCACTACGACGCCACCGCCACGTCTCGTCCGTCGCACTGAAGAACACCTTGCCCGCTCCGTAACGCCCCATCACCAGCAGCGGCATCAAGCCGTCGGCGGTCTCCATGTCCGGGTGTTCCGCGAGCACCTCCGCCCCGGGTTTGGGACCAAGTGTTCGCGCAATCCAATACAACGGTGGCAACGAGTCGTTGTCATCCGCTGCCTCTCCGTCGCTCGGTCCGCTGCGTCCCGGACGCACCTCTGTTCCCAGAAACCGAAGCAGCGTGCTGTTCGCGCCTTCCGGGGTGGTCTTGGGTTGATACGCGGCAGTCGCCGTCGCTGCCCGCGTCGCGCTGGGATCAGGGTCGATGCGCACCGGAATCAGCTTGGCGAGCGGCGAGTCTGCATAGGCTGACGGCGCGTAACGCGTGCCCGCAATCAAACCGAACCCACCCCCTCGTTGCGACACAAAATCGACGAGCATCTCCTGTTGCGTCAAACTCAGCCAGTCCCCCCTCGGGTCGACATCCCCGAACAGCACAACGTCGTACGCCCCAAGCTCGTCCGGCGTTTCGGGAAACCGCCGAATCGGATCCGTGCCCTCCTGTGCAAACCCCGCGTCCGCACTGAGCAGCAGACAACTGGATCGAATCGTCGGCTCGCGAAGAAGGGCGTTCTTGAGATACCGATATTCGTATCGCGGCCGACCGTCGACGAAGAGAACCCGCACCTTGCGATCGATGACGTTGAATTGAAGTCTCGCCTCGTTGTTGTCGGTCTCCCGCTCGTCCGGCACCGCCACCACCCGCAGAATAAAGCTCCGCCGCCCCTTGCGCTCGGGTTTGAATCGAAGATCGACCTCCTTGGTTGCGATGTCGGGATCGAGCGTGATGGTTGTCTTGGCGATGACGGCATCGTCCGGCTGACGAACGAGCTGTACGACGACGTCCGTCGATTCCTGCAATCCCGCCGCGAGAATTCGCGCTCGGACAGCCACCGAGTCTTTTAGAAAAACGCTCTTCGCCGCCGCAACCGGCTCGATACTTAAGTCGCGTCGCGGCTTGGCTGATCCGATCAAGACCGCATAGATCGGAACCTGCTGGGCTCGCGCTGCGGAGATCGCGTCGCTGAGGTCCGCCGGTTCCGTGGTTCGCCCGTCAGATGCCAACACGATCGCCGCAAGTTGCCCGCGATCCGTCTGACGCAGAACATCAAGCACCGCCGCCGGCACATTGGTGGTCGGACGATCGCACACCAACCGATCCAGAACGCCATGAAAATCGTCCGCATGGAGAGTGTCAGCGATCGACACTTCGCGAACCACACTCCGACCGAACGAATACACTTCCAGGCGATTGTGCGCGAGCATCGCACGAATCGCCCCGTCATCGTTTCTTCGCAGCGCCCGACCAACAAGATCAATCCGCGGCATGTTCGACAACGTCGCCACGTCGGTCATCTCCGCACCGGCGGCGACGTGCCGGGCGCGGTCGGCGTCGTCGTAAACATCTGTGGTGCCCATGCTCGCGGACGTGTCGATCAAGAGGGCGACATACGACGGCTCGATGCGCTCGCGCTGCAACGTGAGCACCGGTTGGCAAAGCATCGCAATGATCAGAGCGACCAGCAGAATCCGCACCGTAGCGAGAAACACACGCACACGGTTGCTACCACCCTCGCGCCGATAGATCACCGAAATGAGTACAATGGTCAAAGCGCCCAGCGGGACGAGAAACCACAGCGGCAAAGCGGCCTGCCAGCCGAGTGACAACGGTGCGTCACGCCCGAGGCGAATGTGCTCCAGATCGAGCAACCATTCGAGCACGCGGGTTGTCGTCGACGTAGGATCCACTAGCGATACGCCCCCACCGTGCCGGTCAACCAGGATTCAAAGATGACCAGCGCCAAAACGAGCAACAGAATCATCCCACCCACCTCGTTCGACGAGGCACGCGCCGCCACCGCACGGACCCAGTCGCCCGATTCGACGTGCGTGAACGCGCACTGCAGCGCGGTTCGCAGTCTGTCGACGTCCGCCGTGCGAAGGTCCGACTCCGACGCGTCGATGTTGGCTACGTAGCTCACCCGACGCCTGCCGACGGAAACGTCGTAAACGCCCGCCTGCTCAAGCGGGCCAAACCGCATGAACAGCTTGTCGCCAACCGCCTCGACGCGTGCATCGTGCGTGTCGCCGCCCGGGGTTCGTACCCGCAGCGCGAACGACGCTTCGTGCGGTGCAAGGGGCTCGACGATCGAATCGCCCACGCGCAAAACGCGCCGCGCGCTCCGCGTCGGTGACAGGTACGACACCCAGTTGACCATCAGCGGCACGAAGTCGCCCTTGGCAGGCAGGTTGCTCCAACTCATGTCCGAAGACGTCGTGAACAACGCGCACCGCCCATCGCCCAGCCGCTTGGTCAGCAGGGCAGGCTGACCACTGGTGTATCGCAACGGGACACGCGCGTCGCTCGCCTCGTCCGCAACCGTCACGTATCGGCGAATCCTGGCGAGAAACAGTCCACTGTCGGGATTCTCCGAAAAATCCACCAGCGCGGGGTGTTTGAATTCCCCCGGCAAGAACCGCTCGGCTGTCGCCGCAGACGCAGGCGCTTGGACCGCCGCGCCGAGTCGACAGGGCAACACGCCTTGTCCCCCGCGGAACCCGTTCTCGTTGTAGTTGGCGACGTCGGTTCGTTCACCGAAAAACACCAGCAGCCCTCCCCCGCCGGCCACGAACGATTCCAATCTCTGCCACTCGGCAGGATCAAGACGCGGCACGTTGCACAGCGCAACCACTCCGTAATCACCGAGCGGCTCGAACGACAAATCCCGATCCACGATCACGCGCGGCGAAAACATGTTCGGCAAGGAGGACTCGGTCTGCGGCGCGAGCGCAGCTGCAAGGTAGCCGCACGCTCCACCCAACGACGTCGCGTCCGGGCGACCGTCGACAAGCAGCACCGGCTGAGATTCGAGAATGTCCAGGGCGTGGAATCTCGCGTTGTCCGGCGGCAACGCATCGCGCCGAGCGCTCTCGATCGCCACGTTGAGCACATGCTGGCCGGGTTGGCCCATCGCAAACGAAAGACTCATCGTTCGGGTGGCGAACGCCCCGATCGGCTGCAACGGAGCGCGTCGCACGATGCTCCCATCGACGATGACTTGCATCGAAACGCCGCGCGCAACCTGCGATGAATAGTTAGCCACTTCCACGTGCAAACGCAGCGGTAACTCCGCCCCGGCGACGGCGGACGTCGAACGAACGTCAGTCACCGCCAGGTTCGGCACGACATGGTCGGCGGAATCGCCCTCCCCGACGTGAACAAAGACGAGCCCCGCCCTGTCCGCCACCTGCCTCGCAAGCCCGACGGTCGCGGTCGAACCCTCGCCCGCGTCGAACCACTGCGACGCGGGAAAATCGCCGATCAGATGGACCACCCGGTTCGCCGGCGGAAAACGAGATTGTTCAAGAATGCTCAGCGCAGCGGCCAGCGCGCCGTGCGTGTCGGTCGCCCGTTGGGAGACCCGCAGTCGGCCCAACTGCTCGCGAATGCCGCGACGGTCGTACGCTGCGTGACTGATGATCTGTCTTGCAGGGTCAGCCATCGTCACCAGGCTGATCGCATCGCCGTCGGGAATCGCAGCCAGCAATTCACGACAGGCGGCGACAGCACGCTCGAACCGGGTAGGAACGCGCCCCGATCGCGCGTCCACCGAAGACGACGCCGGCGCGCTCATGGAGAACGAGTTGTCGATCAACAGAATGTGATGAACCCGGCGAGTTCCCAACGACGCGAGCGGCAGCGACGGAAAGAACGGGCGGGCAACCGCCAGCGCCAGCAGCGACACAATCGCAATGCGCACCAGCAGCACCAGCCACTGCTCTATCCGCATCCGGCGGGCAGATCGACGGCTGGCCGCAAGCAGAAACCGCATGGCCGCCCACGGTTCGCGGCGGCATCGCCGACGGTTGATCAAATGGATCAACACCGGAAGACCCGCGACGCACGCTGCCACCCAGGCGAATTGGGGATGGACGAACATGCTGGACTGCAGCAGCGGCGTCACGACTATGCGTGCTCCGTAAGTGACATTACCGACCTCCGAGCCCCAAGCGCCAGCGCGGGGTCTTTGTCAGAGGACACGCTCTCGCCCACGCACGCGCTACCAAAACGCCACCGCTATCGACCACCCAACACCCGCGACGATCGCAGACGAATCCGAGAAGCCCGCGTGGCAAGGTACGTGCTGATGGCCGTGTCGAGCGGCGTGGCCGAATCATACGCGCGATAATCAATAAGCATCTCGCGACAGCCGCGACGCAGCCCATCGATGAACCCGTTCACTTCCGCCAGGTATCGCGAACGCAGCGATTGAGGCTCGGTCAAAAGTCGGCCGGAAGCCTCCAGCCCGTCAAACATCGTCGGCCCTTTGAATTCAAACCGCAGTTCCACCGGATCCCAAACGTTGCAGACGATCGTTTCGTGCTTGTGATGCGTCAGGCACTTCAAGCCGATCAGCGTGTCCTCAACATCGTCAAACAAATCGCTGACGAGAATGACCAGTGTTCGTCGCTGAAGGCGATCGGCAAGATCCTCCAACACCCGACGCAGACTGGTCTTCTTCCGACCGCACGGCTCGTCGAGCGCGCCGACGATGATCTTCCACTGCCCCGGTTGGCCGGAAGGTTTGATGAACCGTTGAATCGTCTCGTCAAACGTCACCAACCCCACCGCGTCACGCTGACGGATCGCCAAGTACGATAACGACGCTGCGATGCACGCAGCGTAGTCGCGCTTCGACATCGGCGCATCACTCGATCGATACTGCATCGACTCGCTCGAATCGACCACCATCACGCAGTTGAGATTGATGTCCTGCTCGAATTGCTTGATGTAGTACTTGTCCGTTCGGCCGAACACCCGCCAGTCAATGTGACGCAAGTCGTCGCCTTGCGAATAGCTGCGATGGTCCACAAACTCGCTGCTAACACCCCGATAAGGGCTGCGGTGCATACCGGTGAAGTACCCTTGGACAGCCATCCTCGCCCGCAACTCCAACCCGCCGATCTTTGCGAGCACCTTGGGGTCGAGATACTTCCTGTAGTCGCCGACGACTTCCATGGTCAGCTTTCAAGCGTTGGACGCTGCGAAACCGAATGTGTCACGCATCTCGGCGAGGCGCGAAAACTCGGCTGGCGAGGTCGTCGTCAATGGTTTCGGAAGCGTCGTGCGGTACTTCATCGATAAGGTTGCGAACCACATCATCACTGCGAACGCCTTCCGCTTCTGCGTTGAAATTCGTGATGATTCGATGACGCAACACCGGATACGCAACCTGGCGAATGTCTTCGGTCGAAACGTAATACCGCCCGTGGATCAGCGCCCGCGCCTTGCCCGCCAGAACCAAAAACTGCGACGCTCGCGGCCCCGCGCCCCAACCAACATAATCTTCAACGAACTTCAGCCCATCACCGCCACCGGGACGAGTCGATCGCGCCAACGCCATCGCATACCGAATCACGTGGTCGCTGCAAGGAACGTGTCGAACAATGGACTGCAATTCGACCACGCTCGGCGCGTCCAACACACGATTAAGCTGAACGTCATCGCCCGCCGTCGTCAGTTTGATGATGTCGAACTCCTCGGACTCCGTAGGATAGTCCACGAGGATTTTGAACATGAACCGATCAAGCTGGGCTTCCGGCAGCGGATACGTCCCCTCCTGCTCAATCGGGTTCTGAGTCGCCAACACGAAAAACGGGTCCGGCAACGTGTGCGTCACGCCGCCGGCCGTCACCTGCTGCTCCTGCATCGCCTCAAGCAACGCTGCCTGGGTCTTGGGAGGCGTGCGGTTGACCTCGTCGGCCAGCACAACGTTCGCAAACACCGGCCCGCGTACGAATCGAAGCGACCGCTTGCCCGTACCTTTATCCTCCTCGATGACCTCCGTCCCGGTAATGTCCGACGGCATGAGGTCGGGCGTGAATTGAATCCGCGAGAAGCTCAACTCCAGCGTTCGCGCCACCGTAGAGATCAACAACGTCTTCGCCAGCCCGGGCACGCCCTCGATGATGCAATGACCGCGGCAGAACAAAGCGACGAGCAACTCCTCAACCACCCGATCCTGCCCGACGATGACCTTGGCGAGTTCCTGACGAATCTGACGATGTGCATCAGCGAGACGCTTGGCAGACGCTACGTCATCGGGCGGGGGCGATTGCTCGTGTCCGTTCGCCATGCAAGTCACTCCGTTCCGTTTTTCCGCCACTCGTCGGCGTAGCGTCACACCTCAATCGACGAGCGGCCGGCAACACGAGCCAGCGTGCCACTGCTCTCGAGCAGTGCCCGTAGGGTGCGTCCCGGACGAACCTTTGCCCCGCCCGTCACTCGGCATCGTTAACCGCGTTGATCAAAAACCGCAGCCTCCCCGGGCTCCGCCGATCGAACCGAAAAACCAGCCTCGGAAGGTCGGCGTGTTCGTTGTCTTCTTCCGGCAACGCCCCATCAACCTGTCGAATCCGATCGTTATCGACAATATCGGGAAAATCGGCGTTGAGCTTGTCTACCAGAGCGTCGGATACACGCGATTTCATCCGAATCACAAACCGATCCTGAACGTATCGCGAGGAATGGTAGCGATGGTAAAAGTGCAGAATCTCCCGCACACCCGCCTCCACATCGTCGGTCAGGAAAAACAGGCCCATGTCCTCCGGGCTGATCATGCCGTTGGCAAGCAGTTCCGCCTTCACCCACGTTCGCCAATGTTGCCAATAAGTGCCCCCCGGCTCGTCACACAAAACCACCGGAACCGGCTCAGCCTTTCCGGTTTGAATCAGCGTCAACGCTTCAAACCCTTCGTCCTGCGTGCCATACCCACCAGGGAACAGAACAATCGCACGGGCCTCCTTCACGAACAAGAGTTTTCTCGTGAAGAAGTATTTGAAGTTCACCAGCTTTTCGTCGCCCGCGATGATGTCGTTGGTCGCCTGCTCAAACGGCAATGAGATCGAAACCCCAAAACTCGCCGCACGCGTCGCCCCGTGATGCCCCGCCCGCATAATGCCGTCACCCGCGCCAGTGATGATCATCCAACCAGCCTCGCGCATCAGGTGAGCAAACTTAACCGCCTGAAGATACTGCGGATGATCCGTCGGCGTTCGCGACGATCCAAACACCGACACCTTCGGAACATCGCTGTACGGCTGAAACATCTTAAAGGCGTATCGCAGCTCCTTGAGCGCCCGATTGAGAATCTTCACTTCCCCCCGACCGCACCCGTCAGCCGCGAGTCGCGTGATCGTCACAAGCATCTCAGAAAGCTGGTCGTGGTCGGCTCCGGGAGCAAACGTGTTGAGGAACTCCTCAATCGCGATGGCTCGCGCCTTGGCGCGTTCCTCGCGATTGGCGAACCCGGTCATGTCATCATTCATAGGTCTCTCCACATCGTGCATGGCGAACACCATTGTAGGCGATCCGCCGCCGTAGAACCATGACAACGAATTCCCCGGATGATGCACGCCCCCGGGCCCGTCGCACCGGCTGATAAAACCTGCCTTGGCAAGCCCCGAACAACCCACAGCGAAAGCTGGGCTGCGCGTGACAGTATCGGCGGTCGGAAATCAGGAGTGCGTGTCCCATCCACTCCCATCGGCCGCTCGCGGTTCCCTCGCAGCGCGATCCCGCTAACATACTAGATATGTCGAACGCCCGCCTGCGCACCATCTGCATGGCCATCACCGCCGTGCTCCTGATCCCCATCGGCTACGCGATGCTGACACGCCGCTTGGGACTCGCCGTCGTCTGCGCACTCGGCATCGCAGCCGTTCGATGGATCGGGTTTGGTCGAGGAAAGCCTGATGACGAGTCCTGATGACGCGCGTGTTGCAACCCGTGCGTCGGTCGGCGAAATCCGCTTCGACCCCGCCGTCACACCCGCCACGCGCGAAGCCATCCGCGAGATGTTCATCAACCGACTCGCCGGCTACACCGCCTGCGACCTCGACCGATACCTCCGCGACAACACCCCCGACACCGACTACATCGTCAACGGAAGGTCGTATCGGGCCAAGACGTTTCGAAGAGTGCTCGGGCTGTTCTTCATCGTCCAACGCATCGCCGCGTTGTTGGGCTGCCCGCTTCGCGCCGAAGCGGTCGACGCCCACGTCGTGAAGGACGGATCGCTGCACATCACACGCTGCACCTTGATCCTGACAATGCGCCGCCGCATCCTCCGCCAAAGTCGCCTCACCATGGCGATCGCCAGGCAGGGCGGCCGATGGGTGTGGCATGAAGTCACAGACGACCCCATTCGCCGATCACAATGGAGATACGCTACCCGACCAGCCGCCAACGACCGGCGTTCGACTCACGTCGACCTTGTTGTACCATATGCATCCGATGAGAGGACGCAAAAGAAAACAGGCGATCGTGCAAACGCGAATCGCGGGCGAACCAACACAGGCCCGGGAGAAGGTGGAACGCGCGTGGTACCGTCGAACGACTCGTGAACCTGCCCTCGCAAAACTCGTCACCGCAACCCAAGCGCGAACCGAACCCTTCCACCGATGGCTGGTCTTCAAGCAAGCGTTTTCCCCCGGTCTGGTCCGCCGATTCCTCGACACCGCGGCTCATCTCGGCGGCCCGACCGGCGATGCCCCGTTGCTCGATCCGTTCTCGGGAACCGGCACGTTCGTACTCGAATGCGCCCGCAAAGGTGTGCCCGCCATTGGGTTCGAGCCGCTGCGCGCGTCGGCCTTCGTAACACGCGTCGCCTCAGCGACAAGCTTTCCCCCCCTCCCCAATCTGGATGGCTGCTCCTCGTGGCAGGAATTTGCCGCCCGCTTGACCGAACCGCTGCACCAGGCCGCGCTGATCTGCGTCATCGCTTCCCAACAAACCGCCCGCGGTGAACTCAACAAGAACGCCCCACCGATCATCGACGCCCTGCGAGACCAGGCGAAAACGATGGAAGACGATCTTCGCACGCCGCTGCTCGCACAAAACCCCGTGCTGCCGGGCGACGGTCGCACGCTCGCGATGCTGGCTGACGCTTCCGTCGGGGGGATTCTGACCTCGCCACCCTACCTATCTAGACATGACTACACCAAGCTCACCCAACCGTACGAAGAGGTGTACGCGTTTTGGCATGGCAGCGCGACCGAGACCGACCCGCGAAAGAATCAACTGCCCGCCCACGGCAGCGCCCCGACCGCGCGCCGTCGGCGATCGACCGATCCAGCCGTCTCAGAAATCGTCGAAACGCTGACAATGATCGGCGAAAAACGATGGTCGCGAACCGTCGGAGCCTACTTTCAAGGTGTCTTCGATTCACTGCGCACGTTTCACCGCGTGGTGCAGACCGGCTGCCCCTGCTGGATCACCATCGCCGGATCACGCATCAAAGACGTGTACATCCCAACCGACACCATCGTTGCGGAATTCGCAACAACCATCGGCTTCAACGTCAAGGAAATCCTCGTCGCACGAGACGTCACCCGCAACCGTCGCCGGTTCGGATCACTCAGCGGCGTCGCACCGCGTGAGTCAATACTGGTCATGCAAACCACCTAGTGCCGTTTCTACCATGGTCTTTCAACTTTTCTGCAGGCGCGGCACTTGGGTGCCATGGCCAAGCGCAGCGCGGCCATGTGATCAACACAAGGAGGCATGCCCGCGCCTTCGGCTTGGGCATCTCACCCAGATGTCGACGGATCTTATTCGAAACGGCGCTAGCCAGTAACACCACGTCCACCGACCGATAGAACGCGTCCGCAACAGTCACCCCGAATCACCGGTCGCCAACGACGTCAAGTCACCTCCCAATCAGGCCGATCCTGATTTGGCCTGTCCCCTGGCCTCCACGTGCAGCGTGGATTTGTCACGACGGAGAACCTCTTGATGGACGCCGATCAACACAATTCCGTAACCCAGGCCAAGCTGCGGATGGCGAGCGCTGCCGAGCTACGCGCCGACCGCATCAAAACTGAGGACGAATTCCGGGCTACCTGCTATCGGATCCAATGCTTCGAGACAACCCTAGAGACGGTCCGCGAGAAAATCGACGAGTTGGAAAACCCCGGACTCCTCGGCGTGCTGTTCGGCCTGCTTCACGACACAAGTGGAGACCTCGAACAGAAGCGCGACCAGCGATGCGAGCTTCAACGGCAGTTCGACGAACACTGCGCGACGGCTGAATCGCTCGAGAAACAGATCCACGACATCGACCGAATGATCGAACAGGTCGGTGAAGCGACCAAGGACTACGAAGCCGCCCTCGCCGCCCGAACGAGTGAACTGATGAGCCGCGGCGGAAAACCAGCCGCAGAGTTGGCGGACCTGACTGCAGCCGAGTCCGACGTCGACGACCAGATCCGAAACGCCACGCTGGCCGTCGAGGCGGGCGAAGCGATGATTCAACGTCTCGCTGCGATGAGCCAATCGATCAAACGGGCACGCAAGAAACGCCTCAACCCCATGATGGCCCTCGACCCGGCCACCGCGTTCTGGAACTTCGCTGCGACCCGATGCGCCAAACCGCAAGTCGCTCGCGTGCGAGACGGTTTGATGGCCTTTCACCGCCGGCTGGCGGACGTTGACAAGAGTGCAGCCACCGACAACGACACCCAGCTTCTCCGGCTGACCGCCGTCATGGAGCAATTGGCCGACGCGCTGGCGGGCGGCGAGCAGGTGCGTCACTTCCAACAATCATTCCCCATGGAAGAAGAGGTGCGGACGGCCATCCAGATTCTCGAAGACAAGCTCGAATCATTGCAGGCCCGCAAGTCCGAACTGACCTCCAGGCGACAAGCCCTGATCGAAGGGGGCTGAGAACCCTGCTAAGACAATGGCATGGTGAGGATCGCTACCCGGGGAAGGCGTCGAGTAGCGACGGGGAAACCAGATCGCGCAGTTTCGCGATGGCCCGTTTTTCGATCTGTCGAACGCGCTCTTTGGTCACGCCGAACCGCTTGCCCAACACTTCAAGCGTCGTCGCGCCGCCGTCGGCGTTGAACAGGCCGAAGTGGTGTTTGACGATCACGCGCTCGCGCTCGGTGAGCTGCTCCATCCCGGCACTCAGCGCGGAACGGACATGCTCTAAATCGGTCGCCGACGTTTCTGCAGCGCAGTGGCCCGCCGTCGATTCGAGCATCTCGTCCTGACCGGTCACAAATCGCCGCGAGTGGTAATGTTCCTCGGGAACCGAGCGAGCGAAGTTCTTGATGATCGCCCAACTCGCGTAGGTGCTGAATTTGTTGCCCAGCGAAAAGTCAAACTTTTCGACGGCTCGGATGAGTGACATGTTCCCGTCACTGACCACCGCAAAGAACTGATCGCCCCAACCGACGTGACGCTTGGCAATGCTGACCACCAGCCGGAGATTGGCCTTGATAAGCCTGCTCTTGATGACCTCAGCCGCGTCAAGCGACGCGGCGATGTCGTCCAGCGCGCTTTGTTGCACCGTGTACACGTCCAGCTTCTCGACAGCCCGGGCAGCTTTGAACCGCAGATAGTTGTAGCGGCGGAACAGGTCCGCTTCCTGCTCACGCGACAGCAGCGGCGTGTCGTACAACGCCCGCAGGTAAGCCGGCAAATTGCCGGGAACCCGCATCGGCCTGCCCGCCGGTTGCGACGCAGGCTCGGGAACGTCGAGAATCAGTGCGTCGGCGTTGGGAGCGTCAAACAACTCGTTGTCGATGAACTCGACCGGCGAATCCTTGAGAATACGAGCACGCATTTCGCGAACGATGGCAAGAATCGACTCCGTATCGCATGAATGCGCCGCCGCAATATCACCCGGCGATTCTCCGCGATTGTACGCCCGCCAGATCATCCGATGCCGCTGCGACACGATCGGCTCGCCGTTGCGAGCGAACAACGATTGGTCGGGATTGGCGGCATCGTACTGCCGCAACGTGTATCGAACCGTTTCAACCGCCCGGCCGGCCTTCTCCGCCACCGCGCGAGCAACGATGTGAAACTTCTGACGCTTGACGGAGAGAATCTCGCGGGCAAGCTCGACGATGTTGCGTTTTTCCGCATCGGTGAGCAGCTTGAACGACGCACCGCGCTCGACGATGTCTCGGTTGCGCTCGCGAAAACGGTCAACGCCCTTCTGTGAGAACACAAGCCTCGGCACGCCGTCATCACCGACAGCCCGAATACCCAGCAACCCCCGCGACCGCCACCGGCGAACCGTCTTGGTGCTCACTTCCAACTGCGATGACAACGCATCGTGCGTCAGGTACTCGCCGGAAAGCTCCGCCACAGACGGGGCGCCCTTGCGGGTAATGTGCTCCGCCATCATCGGGAGATCAGCCACCAACTCGCTTCCCGAAACCGGCGGCTTTTGATTCTGCTTGTGAGGCCGACGACCCGTGATGTGAAAACATACCCAGTCGTACGGATAACACTTCTCGACATCGAGCAGATCGAGAACGCGATCGATGCCCTCAATCTGACCGACACGCAAATGACGCGGAGACAGCGTCAGTTGATGGGCCAACTCTGCCATGTCACTGTTGGTGTACTTGAACATAGCGGCCTGTTTTCCCTGCCAGTGTCGGACCGTGTCACTCTCGCGCCAACCCCAACCTATTATAGGGACTTAAGTTCGGTGCGGCCGACAATCAACGGCGAACTCGCCTTCGGAGAAAAACCCTCCGGATAACGCGGAAAGAGCATCCATCGGACAAGCCCAACCCCCGTCACGCTAATGATTATCGTCGTCGACCAGGTGGGGAGTCAAGCCTACGCGAACAACACGTATCAAATGAGGACGCGAAACCACCACAAATGGCATCATTGCGGTATTGCTTGAATTGCAACGAGTGCGCGCGACTAGCGGCTACGAAGCTGGGCCAGTCGCTCGACGATGGTTTGCGTGTAGGGCTTGTCTTCGCGTCCTTGGATCGCTTCGTCGTAGTTGTCGATCGCGGATTGGAGATGGGTCGGGCTCTCGAGCAGGGCGAGCAAGTAGTGGGCGCCGCCGGCCTGGGCAGCGACCGTCCAGTTGTTGTTGAGCGGGCGACTGGACTTCTCCAGGAACCGCACTGCATCGCGGCCGGCCGATATGCCGTCCTGGCGCGCCTCCTGCGCCCGAACAGTGAATACCTCGGGGTCGGCACTGCTGACGTCCAACTCCGATCGGGCGATGCTCGCCACCTTGGAATCCTCATCGGCAGCGGTGAATTGGTCGTAACGAATCTCCGCCAGGAGATAGTACGCTTGAGCCATCTCGTTGTTGACCTGCCCAGCCCGCCACGCATCCTCCGAACGGAGTTTGAACGGTGATAGCTCCTGTTGGGCGGGTGAGGCGGCAGCAATGCGGTCAGCCGCTTCGCGCGCTTCGGTCGATGCGACGCTGACCGCAGCTTTGAAGGCACGAACAGCCTCCCCTGCCTTCTTGGCGGCCTTCTCCAAGGCGGAATCCGCCTCGTCGACATATTGAACGAACGATTGATAAGCCTTGTCCGCGTCAACCCTCGCTTGCTCTCCGCGAGACTTCGCCGCCGTAGCGGCCGACGCGAATCGCTCTTCCATCGCCTCAAACTCGGCGATGTTCGCCTCGACGGACGTCACCATGTCGGTGCTGCGTTGGAGGTCGATCTCCACGGTCGCGCGATCGTCGAGGTAATCATTCAGACCACGTTGGACGGACACCGCACCGCCCGGCGTCTTCGGAATGAATCGCCCGGCAAGATAATCACCCGAATCGTCGATGCGAGCATTGGTCAGCGTGCCGGCTTCAAGGCGGTGCGCTTCTGCCAGCGACGCGCGATAGATGTCGGCGTGCTGCTGATAGGATTCGGCGAAGCGGGCCGCCCCCTGTTCGTCCAAAAGGTTCGCCCCTTCGTCCGCGAGACGTTCCATTGCATCGCGGGCGGTCTGGGCGGTACGCCGATCGGCGGCGATGCGATCCGTGAGACCGGCAATCAGCGCGTCGAGTTCGGCACGCTTGGCGGTTAGCGTGGCGACCACAGCGCGAGCGTCAGCCAGAGCGTCCTGAAGGGTTTCGATCTGATCGCGAACGCCGCTGGTCTCGACCACTTGTCGGTCGACGGCGGATTGCCGGCTGCGTCGCGCCGACGCGACGATCTGCCGACGGGGTTCCTCAGCCTGCAGACGAAGTCGCATCGCCCGCCGCTGTGATGCCGACGCTTGCGCGCCGAGAATCATGCCTTTGAGGCGATTCGCCCGCGGATGCTGCGCGCCGGTCACGTCGCCCTTGGAGACGGCCATCGCCGCTTTGACAGCGGTCAGCGCTTCGCTCAGCAGAGCGCCGTCAGCTTTGAGCAGGCGATCTCGCTGCTTGACGGCCGAAAGAATCGCCGTACGCATCTGCCCCAGCGAGTTCCCAAATCCACGCGGGGCAGCCGGGGGTTCCGTTCCGCCCGCCGCCAGAAAACGGCTGTCAAGTTCGCGTCGACGCTTGGCGGTCGCAACTCGCAGCTTCTTGAAGGATTCCGATGCGGCCTCAAGGATCGACCGATCCTCGAGAAGTTGGTCCACGCGTTCCGGGTCGAACGCCATATCCACACCGACGTGCTCCAACTGGGAGAGCAACGATTCAAGCTGCTCGGCGTTTTGACGATGCTGTTGAAACAGCCGCCGGGCTTGCTCGATGTGGGTGTCAGCCTCGGCGAACACCACGGCTGAGTCCGAGGCCAACATGGGCACTGCCCAATAGGCAGCCAAGCCCACCAGCGGCGCGACCGCAGAAAGTAACAACATGGGGACAAGTCGGGTCACAGAGTGTTTGGCCTTCGGCTGTGCCGCCACCACGGCCGGATGGTCGGCAAGACGACCTGTTCAGAGGCTGCCGACACGGTGCCGACAACTCCGACGGTCGCCGACATCTTACCCGACTGGGACGTAATTGAAAGCGACCGAACAGTACTTTCGATCACGACACGGTGTCCAGCCTCCGAGACGCCGCACACGGTCGAACGCATTCTACTTCCGTTTCTAGAAAGGTCCTTCGACTTTTCTGCGGGCGCGGCCATGCGATCAACACGAGGAGGCATGCCCGCGCCTTCGGCTTGAGCATGGCACCCAGTATATCGACGAACCTTATTTGAAACGGCACTAGAAACGCCGCCGTCGCAAGGACACCAATCCGAGCATCATGAGCGAAAGATGGATGAGTCCGAGCGCGCCGCAGGGGCTGCTTCCCGACCCGGCGGTACATCCGCCGGGCGTTTCGGGTGTTGGCGCTCCGACCGGCGGTTCCACGACAACGTCGGTGCACACATCGGTGAGCTCGTCGCACACCTGGTTGTCCGTACAAGGCGACGTTGCTGCGACGCATTCGCCGCTGCCTTGATCGCACGTTTCCTGACCGTTGCAAAAGAGACCGTCATCACAATCGGCATCGACCGCACACGCCCCGCAGAGATCGGCGAATTCGTTGCACACTTCGCCCTCGGCACACGGAACGGTCCCTGGTTGACAATTTCCGTCCGACCCACAGGACTCGATTCCGTTGCAAAACTCACCGTCATCGCATTCGGCGTCGTTGGCGCAGGGCACGGGTGGCAACGAGGACGGGCCGTCCGCCGATTCGCCCACGGCGAAGACGCTGAACGCATCGCGAACCGCCCAATACGTCACCGTTTGATTGTCAACCTCGAAACCGTAGTCACCCACCACATCGGTGGGCGCTGCATTGCCGACAAAATTCTGGCCAGCCCGCACCCACACCGCGGGATTGACCGTCTGATCCAGCACGTGCAGATCAAGATCCTCGGGGTCGACTCCCAGCGCGGTGATGTCTGATCGTTGCACCGTGAAGCGCACAACGGCGATGAACGTTCCGTCGCCCATGGTCGACGATACCTCGAGCGTCGCGGTCAGGGCAAGCGTGCCCCCAAACCCTTCGAACGTTTCCTGGCCTGTCGGTCCCGGGGCGGTCGTGCCGATGGTCAGCGCGACCGTGACCTCCTCGCCGGTGGTACCGCGAACGACCTCCACAAGAGCGGTCACAGCGCCGGTCGTACCGCCACCTTCGGTCGCGTCGGTAATCTCCGCCGTCCCCGTCGGATCCACCACAACGGTCTTCGGTGTCTCGCTGTTGTCATTGCCATTGGCGTTATCGTTGGCATTGTTGTTGACGTTATCATTGACGTTGTCATTGGCGTTATCGTTGGCGTTTGCATTCGCGTTGCCATTGCCACCGCCTCCGCCACTATTATCATTCCCGTTGGTATTGCCATTGGTATTACCGTTGGTATTTCCGTTTCCGTTGGTGTTGCCGTTCGTATTCCCGTTACCGTTACCGTTGGGTGTGTTGTCGCAGGCATCACCTTGGCCATCCACATCGCTGTCGGTTTGTCCGGCGTTGAAGTCAGATGGGCAATTGTCGCATACGTCACCGACCGAGTCGTCGTCGCGGTCACACTGTTCGCCGACCGCCTCGCCGAGATCGTCGGTGTCGCCGTCGCTGTTGCAATCGAACGGCGCTGCATTGGCAGGGTTGGCGACTTGCGGGCAGTTGTCGACGAGGTCGATCACGCCGTCGCCGTCGGAATCAACACCGACCACGACCGATACCACAGCTTGGCCTGCCACGCTGCTCTCGGGGTTGGTGGCTGTCACCGTGACGGTCGCTCCGGAGAGGAACGGCCGGGTGTAGATATGCTCGACGATGGGACAATCCTCGTCGCCGAGGCAATCTGCGGGCGAGGGAGGCCCGCTGCCGTCGCCGAAATCCCAGGCGAACTGTAGCGACGAATTCGGCTGGCCGTTTTCGTCCAGCGAACCGCTCGCGTCGAAACGAACCCGGACCGGCACTTGCAGATCGGCGCCGTCCGGGAAAGAGACGACGACCGACGGAAGGGTGTTGAGCACCACCTGTCCGGAACTGATGATGATCGGCGGACTGTACGCGGTCTTGCCGGTCGTCAGGAATGAAAAACTGTCTGGAGCGGAGTTGTCGAACCCGGCGTTGAACGGGTGAACGCGATAGGAATCGACCGGTCCGCTGCCTGCGTCAGATGCCAGCAACAGGTCGTTCTGATTGGGCACGGAAAGGATCCGGTGGAACGTCCACACGCCGTTGGTTCTGATGCGAACCAGGTCGCCGGCTTTGAAATCGGTGGCCACGAAATTGGCGTCAGGATCGGACAGACGGAACACGCCGTCCGCATTGGACAGGGTGGCCGGCGTTCCGGTATCTCGAATCCCATTCCAAGTGACGATGAATTGAATCTCACCGTTGCTGGACGTGAACAGTTCTCCGGTGACGGCGGTCCCTTGCATCCCCGAGAGCGTGCCTTCAACACGCCACTGCTCCGCCGATGCCACATCGTCGTTGATACAGGTGACCGTCCACACTTCGAGCTTGGTGTCGTTGGTGGTGACTGCGTTGGCAATCCCCACGGCGTTGGTCAACAAACCACGCCCGCGATTGCTCAGCTTCGGCCGAGGCTGGGAGAACAGCGGGTCGACCAGGTTCTGGTCGCCGGGGCCTGGTACCAGGCGGGCGTAGAAGAAATAGGTTCCGTC
>CAYQFV010000014.1:41626-43366 GCA_964416845.1 uncultured Phycisphaeraceae bacterium
GGTTCTGGTCGCCGGGGCCTGGTACCAGGCGGGCGTAGAAGAAATAGGTTCCGTCGCCGGGCAACGCCGACAGGGGGATTTCCTGCGTCCCTTGGACCACGCCGGTATTCTTGGACCTCGATGCGACCAGCGTTCCGTCGTATCCCTGGTTGTCGGTGTCGAAGTAGAATTCGAGCGTGGTTCCACCATGGAGGTCGAACGCCTCGTACCGAAGCGGGTATCGGCTGTTGACAATGCTACCGCCGGGGGGCGTGAGGAACTGCAGTTCCGGAACGATACGCGGCTGCCAGAAGAATGTCACCGTGGTGCGGTCCGGCTGTTGATCCATGGAGGTGATCGAAAGACCGCTCAGCTTTTCGCCCCACCATCTGGAGTTGGGAAGCGTGTCTTTGTTCCAGGTGGTTCTGGCGGTCGTACCCGGAAATGGGTCGCCCGCGTCACCGGCGTTCTCGCCGGCGGACAACTGGTTGAGTCCGTCAGCCTGAACGATGCTGAGGAAGAATCGGGTTTGGATCCGATTCTGCAACGGGATGGCTTCGAGATTGCCACCGAGGTCGGTGTGCATGATCATCACACCATCGCCGGGCAGAGTTCTGGAAAAGTTCACGCGTGACGGATCGGGGGGATCGACGCGCGTCAATCGCCAGAAGTAAAACTTCTCGCCCGGGTCGATCGGGTTGGTGTAGTAGTAAACCGACGTCGCGGGGTCGAACGCGTAGTCCGTCAGAACGACCTGCGTTTCCTGCAACGGCTGCAGCAATGTCGTCAGGTCCGTCGTTTGAATCCACGGGTCGTGAAAGTCGAATCGAGCGCTTCCCCGTCCGTTTTCCTTGAGGAACGGATTCGGATGCACGAATCCACCCGCCGCCATGATGTCCCACCGCCCGACGGGACGATTGATCAGGACAGCTTCCGGCTGATAGGTGTCGTAATCATAGAGGTCTGGGTATTGCTCCCACACGTGCAAGTATTCGTGAGCCATTAGCTCCTTCTCAAAACCGGTGCTGCGAGCGCCGGTTTCCCCCGTCCCCCCCATGGCTGTCACGAAATCGGACACGATGATGGGCGAGCGCGTTCCACCAGGCTGCTCCTTGATTTGGACGGGAAGATCCATCCCCGGGGCGGGCAGTTGGAACAACCCGCGTCCGCCCGCTGCCAGCCCGTCGGCGAAGAGGTCGCCGGGGATCAGCACCGAGCCAAAGAGGTAATCGACACCGTTGTACGGCTGAACCACGTCGTCCCAGGCAACGCTGGGGTCGAGCGCTTCGATGACGTCTTCGGTCAGTCGGCGTCGGTTGAACGGATACGTGCTGCCCGGGCCACCATCGTTGACGGTGTTGAGCACCGCATCGTACGCGTAGTTCTCCGTGCCTGCGTCGCGAACCTCGCCGAGATCGAGAAGGCCGTCCAGGTTGAAATCGCGTTTGAGGACGTCGGGTTTCGGCGCACAGCTTCCGTCATTGAAACATGGATCGTCCACGGCCGAGGAAAACGTCTCCTGCCCGTCCTTGGCCCAGGTGAGAAACTCCAGCGTTAAGAGGTTTCCACCGTCAAGACCGCTGGTTCCATGAATGTTGAACGCTAGCGGGCCAGCCGGTGGAATCGTCCCGTCGGGGCCGGACGCTCCCGCGGTGTTCGGATCGTTGTCGCCGATGTCTTGACCGAACGGCGAGTCGTTGAACGTGGACGTGACCTCGCCAAGGCGGCCGTCGCCGCCGTAGCCGATGCCGGATGGGGTTC
>CAYQFV010000015.1:0-42579 GCA_964416845.1 uncultured Phycisphaeraceae bacterium
CTTCGGCTTGGGCATGGCACCCAGATATCGACGGACCTTATTTGAAACGGCACTAGATATTCCCCGCGGGCGATGTCGGTCATTGTCGGCCGAGAAGTATCTCCACGACGTCGTGAATGACCCTCTGGTCGGCTGCGGACGCTGTGACATGGACCTCGCACCCTCGGCCGGACACGAGCACCGGTACGTCCTTGGCGGCGAGAAGTGCGATCAGTGCTTCGGCCTGTTGGTGTGGGAGACGGTACCGCGTTTTAACCGCGTCGGGCTCGCCCAATTGCTGGACAGCGACCAGCGCGGCGGAACTGCTGTCATGCTCGTAGCGAGTGAGCAGCGCAACGAAATCGTTCAGTACTGCAACCTCGCGGGAGGTGCCTTTGATGGACACGCCGCGTGATCGCCGCCGGACGATGACTTTGACGTCATCGGGGGCGAGCAGATTGAAGAAGGCGGTTGCTTTCTCGGTTGAGAGATCGAAGTTGCGACGTGTTGCATTCGTGCGGCTGGTTAGTGTCGAAATGATGCGATTGAAATGAAAAGGGCGGAAGCCGAAGAACAACGCAGCGGCGATGATGACCACCACCCACACCCCGCCATCGCGGCGGCGTTTCGGTGTGGGACGATTGCTGGGGATGAATGGCTGGCCGCAGTGTCCGCAAAAGCGTGCGAACGGGGCGTTCTCACGGCGACATTGCGGACATCGGGCCATTCCCAAGCTCCAGTAGATTCCTCGCGGTTGTCCCATCGTAAGATCGCGAACGCGGCGACGTTCGGCGACAATTCATCATACCACGGCGATTGCTACGTGGCTGATACAAACCGCGTCGAATCTTGTAACGGTTGTGAGCGTTTTGGATGCCCAAGAGGTTCCGCAGAGTGCTTTCATGCCCACAACATCGCGTTGTCGGCGAAGATGTTGCCCGCTGCTGCATACAGGTTAACGCTGCGAGGCTATCCTGTTGCGTCTTTGCACCGGGTCGGGAAAGGTTGCGTTTTCACGAGGGAGCACGGGGCATTTGTCTACGACGAATCAACGTTCCGCCGCCGACCGTTCGGCAAGGGCGGGGGTGTTTTATGGGATTGCCGCCTACGGTGCGTGGGGGTTTGCGCCGGTCTATTTCAAGGCGGTTGCGCACGTTCCTGCGTTTGAGGTTCTGGCCCATCGCGTCGCGTGGTCGTTTTGCCTGTTGACGACGCTGCTGGTCGTCACGCGTCGATTTCGTTCGGTGCTTGTTGCCTTCACGTGTCGCAGGACCATTGTCACGCTGTTGGCGACGACGGTGTTGATCGCGATCAACTGGTTCGTGTTCATCTGGTCCGTTGCCAACGGCTACATCGTCTACGCGAGCCTGGGATACTTTATCAACCCGATCGTTAACGTGATATTCGGCGTCGTTCTTCTGAAGGAGCGTCTGCGCTTAGCCCAGAAGATCAGCGTCGCGCTCGCAACGGTCGGCGTGATTCTTCAGGCGGTGATGCACGAACGTCTGCCGTTGGTCGGTTTGCTGATTGCGCTGGTGCTGGCGACGTCGTTTGGTTGCTACGGGTTACTGCGGAAGACGGCCCGCGTCGACGCTGTGACCGGTTTGACGGTGGAGACCACTTTGCTCGCACCGGTGTCGGTCGGATATCTCGTGTATCTTGCGATCAAGGGGACCGGCACGTTTGGGGCAGGCTCGCTTGGGATGGACGGGCTGCTCGTTGCCGCCGGGGCAGTGACGGCTGTACCGCTTCTGTGGTTTACGAACGCGGCGCGGCGCCTCCGGCTGGCTACGTTGGGTTTTCTGCAATACCTTGCCCCGACAGGCCACTTCCTGCTCGCCGTGCTGGTCTATCACGAAGCGTTTCAAACGACCGACCTCGCGGGGTTCGGCTGTATCTGGGGTGCGCTGCTGATCTATTCTGTCGACACGGTGGTGTCGCAACGTCGGGCTGTCGAGCGGCGAGGGTCATGCTGCGGCGATTCTATCTGCACGGAATGAGAAAGGGGCGATCGCTGCCATCGCAACGACCGCCCCATGGTTTCATCAACTGTGCAAGACGAGCGGTTTACAAGCCCGACCGATCCGCCGGTCGGGACCGTTGCTCGAATCCTCGCAGGAGAAGCTGGAACGGGTCACCGATCGGCGTGACGAAAAGGTGCGCGTCGGTCAGCATGCGCGTACGCGGTAGCGGCCCGAACCCGTCGATATCGATGCTGGCTTCGACGTTGAATACCTGGTCCATTACAAGATTGATGACGGCGATCGCCGTAAAGATGTCGACCTTCGTATCACGGTTCAGCGAATGCGTGCCGTCGAAGAACGCCGGCGGCAGAAAGGCCGTCAACATGTTGATCGACGTGTTCGGCCGGCCGAAACGAAACGCGTTCAGACGCGGACGATACGTTCGCGGAACCAAGCCCGCACCGTCCAGCGTTTGCGGCGTGTCGGAATCAAACGCCACATCGTCGAACGTCACCGATCCACCGTTGTCCGCTCGCCGGTAGTACAGGCGAATGTCGGTCGAGCGCCAATCGTTGGCATCGAACAGCGTTGGGCGGAAGGGCGAGGTGGGCTCTCCTTCGTCTTGAATCCCGTTGAGGTTGATATCGTCGAAGTACGGGTCGCTTTCCGGATCGTATCGATCGTTCGGCACTTCCGTACCAAAAACCTGCGTGAATCGCTCGGGACGAAGGCTGATGCCGACGATGTCGGACGCACGCACGACGATGAGTTGTGGTTCGAAGAACCCACCATCGAACGGCACTTCACCATGGCTGGGATCGTCGAAACCGGGCTCGTTCGGACCATGCTCACCGTCGACACCGTCCAATGTGGGGTCGAGCAGGCCTTCGTCGCCGGTGGCGGTGTCGTCGATCGGAACGTCCGTACCGTCCGTCACACCGTCGACGGGTGTCGTCGTGTCGCCCGCGGAAGGATCCGTCGTCGCGTCGGTACCGTCCGTTGGCGTTCCGTCGTCGACACCGGCGGGCGTCAAATCGTTGCCGTCACCGGTCGTTCCATCGGCGGCGGGCGGCGGGATCGTCCCATCATCGGGAGTGGTCCCGTCGTCAACGAGTGGCGGGAGGTCGCCGGGGTTATCGCCCGGCAGCACGCCATCCGGCGGCAGCATGTCAGTGCCATCTGCCAGGAAGTCGTCGAGGAAATTGACCAAATCCGAATCAATCTGTCCAGGGTCACCGCCTCCGGTGAAATCCTGGAACTCGTCAACGCCATTGAAGAAGTCTTCGAAGCCCTCTGGGCGGTCCACCGGGGCGTTGAAGAATTCTCGCGGATCGCGCTCGCTCGCCGGCCGGCCGGTGTCCTCATTGAACAGCGCGAACTCCCCGGTCTGTTCGGAGTCGGGTAGGAACATCAACAGATGACGTCCGAAGGGGTTGAACGTTGCCACCCCGGTGCTGCCGTCGTAATCGACGCGGACCGGTTCCGCACCGGGCCCTGGTTCGGTGGCCAGCACCAGGATTTGCTCGAACGGACCGGGAACTTCGCGCCCGGACGGCTGGGGTTCGAGCGATTGGGGCTCGAATTGTCCACTGATGACCGAAACGTTCGTCGCAGGGAAGAACGTCCCCGTATTCGAGGCGAACTCTTTGAATGACAGCCCGCCGACATTTCCGAAGACGGCTGAATCGGACATGTTCAGGCGTACGGGGCCGCGATTCGACTGCAAGAACCTGCCGGTTTCGCGGACGATCAACTCGACGATACCGCGTTCGGTTCGTTCCGTGAACCCGAGATAGTACGCGCCGTTTCCGTCGGGGTTGAATTCCACGCGCGTGACCTCCCCGTCGAGCGTCACATCGGCATCAACGGTTATGGCGGAGACCGGTACGTCGCTGTTGAACGGATCACCGTCCGCGATGACGTAGAAGTTGCTTTCACCGGTGTGGTTGAACGGCAAGTGAGCGCGGGCATCGCGGATTCGTCGTGCGAGGTCCTCCACGCCGTCGACACGGTCGGTGGAGAATCCGGCGAACAGGCGGCGGAAACCAGGGGGAACGGTTCCACTTAACAGTTCACGCACGACACCGCGCAATTCGCTCTCACGGCGATCAAACGCGGCTTCGTCCAGATTGAAAAAGCCGCCGTCGAAAATGCGCGCGAACAATCGGTTGAGATTGACCGCTTTGCCTTGCCCGTCGGCGGTCTCGAAGATGTCGAGCGGGGGTCCGAAGAAGTTCGGCAATTCCACAAAGTAGGTCAAACGCGCTCCCAAGCCTTCGTCGATGTCGGTCAGCAGCAAGTGGAGATCGGCGAGTGTGATTCGCCGGTTGCGCGATTGAAGACGCGCCATTCTCATAAGTAGTTTGTCGTTGATGACCGGCAACTGCGGGGTACCGCCGTCGTTGCCGTCGGAGACAGCGAAATTGCGATCCGGCTCTGCGACCATGCTGACGAAGATAACAACGCTGTCGCCTTGCGGTTGCTCTTGAGCGGCTGGCACGTCGACCAAGCCGTCGAGTACTCCGCCCGGCAATTCGCCACCCAAGCCGTCCAGAATGTCGCCGGGGAAATCACCCGGTAGGTCGCCTGGAAAGTCACCGGGGAAGTCACCCGGCCCCGTGCCGCCCAGGAATTCGCCGTCTGGCCCGCCGGGTCCGTCCGGCCCGGGCGGTCCCATGAACTCATCAAACGCTGACGGGCCTCCGAAAAGTTCCTCCTCCGATGTTACGGTCACGTCGTCGAGCGTGCCCAGGACCGACAAGTCGAGTCCGCCGGGTGTGTCCGCGACGGGAAACCCAGCGCGGAGGAAGACCTTGGCCGCAGCGATCGCGAGACCGTTGTCGTCTCGCGCCGTGGCCGCATCCAGATTGCCTTCGACGATCTGCATCCCGGTGCGTGCTCGTGCTGGCAGGATGGTATCAAACAGCTGCGCGAGTCCTTCGCGGGTGGCTGTTTCGAGGTCGTCCAGGGTGACTTCCTGGTCGATGCCGGATTCTTCGAACAGATTGGTGTATGCGTCTACGATGCGCGCCACGACCGCGACGGGGCTGATCGGCAGATCCCGCGGGTCGATGCCACGGTCCTTGATCAACCGGCGTAGCTTCGCCAGCACCATGGTCGTGAGCGGATCCACGCGGACGTCTTCCAACGTGCCCACGCCGCCGTTTCCGTCGCTGGGAATGTTCACACAGCTTTCGATGTCGCAACTGTTGTTGCAGGCTTCGTCTACGCACACGATGAAGTCGACCCCCACCGGCAGGCCGTCGAGATTGAATGATCCGTCTGTCCCTAGCGGCCTTTCACCGATCTCGCGACCGTTGGTGTCGAATAACTTGCCTCCCACCAAGTCGCGCACACGGACGCAGGTATTCGCGGTGTCGATCGTCAGGGGGACGACTTGGGCTGCGGTCGGATCGGCGAGCGACTCACGCGTGGAGCTCGACTCGAACATCTTTCCGCTGACTGTCCCGCCAAAGCCCAGAGCATCGCCCAGCAGGACGTTGTCGCTTGAACCACCCCCACCGCCGAGTACTCCGCCCGCGCCATTGCCGTTGCAGGCCAACCCCACGATGACCATCGCTGCAGCGGCCATCGCGATGGGTGCGAAACGAAAGAGTCGCGTTGTCTTGTGTCCATGCCTCATGTGAGCGTTCTCCGATGTGTGGTATTGGGCTCGTCCAGTCCCATCGACCGGATGGGCGGGAGTCCGTGGTTTTGCGAATAGCGGACGCACTGCGCAGCGGGACCGAGTAGCCCCGTCGATCGTGATTGATCGGAACCTCTCCGCTAACACTTGCGAAATTCTTGCAACCGCCCATCAATACGCTGAGGATGCCAGGACGTCGTCAGGTATGGATTGCGGGGATTGCTGAAATCGCCCACGCGAGGCTGCAAACGGGGCCCGCTCGGGAGAGAAGGCAGCCGCGTTGATTTTATTTAACCCGCTGAGTTCCGTTGGATGGTATTATCGGACAAGCCGACGGCATGGAGGCGATGGCGTGCTGAGTTCGGCATGCAACGGCGACCGCGTACCCCGTTGCGTTGCGATGAGACCTTCTCGTGGAGGTTGGTGTACAATTCCCTGGACCGGAGAACGCGTGTGGCTGCCGACAAACCGGATATGATCTTCCAACTCCTGCGCGACATGAGCGACCGTCAGGCGTCCGATCTGCATCTCGTGCCCGGTCACCCCCCCACCTATCGCATTCACGGGCTGCTTACGCCGACAGAGGCGGATGAACTGACCGGCGAGAAGATTCGTGACATGTTGCAGACCGTGCTACCCCAGCCGCACCGCGACGCGACGCTGAATCAAAAGAATCTGGACTGCTCGCTCTCGTTCGACGCCGGCGACGGGCCACGTCGTTTTCGCGTCAACACGTTCATCGCGCAAGGCGATCCGTGTGCTTGCTTCCGATTCATCCCCAACCAGTTGCCCACGTTCGATTGGATGGGTTTTCCGAAAGGCCTCGCGGAGCGCATCGTGCAGCTTCGCAACGGGTTGGTCGTGGTCACCGGCGTGACCGGCTCGGGCAAGACGACTACGCTGGCGGGATTGATCAACCTTCTGGTTCAGCGCGGCTCGTATCGCATCATTACGGTGGAGCAACCGACCGAGTATCTGTTTTCGTCGACCGGATCGTCCGTCGTCACGCAGCGCGAGGTGGGTGTCGACGTGGATTCGTTTTACGACGGATTGATCTACGGATTGCGGCAGGACCCGGACGTGATTCTGGTGGGCGAAATCCGCGACCGGGAAACGGCAACGATGGCGCTCAGTGCGGCGGAAACCGGGCATCTCATTCTGTGCACGCTGCACACCCAGGACGCCAAGGGCGCGGTCTCGCGAATTGTCGACCTGTTCCCCCACGATGCTCAGGATGACGTGCGCTCGCAGCTAAGCCTGTCACTGCGATACGTTGTGTCACAGCATTTGTTGCCCGCCGCGACCGACGGCGACAAGCGTGCCCTCGCGATTGAAGTTCTCCACGTCACACACGCCGTCAAGGCTGCCATACGGTTCGGAAAGATCGAGTCCATCGAAAACGCGATTCAAACCGGCCGCAAGGATGGCATGACCATGTTCGACGAGAGCTTGGCCCAGCTCGCGTCGAGCGGAAAGATCACGTGGGAAACTGCCAAGCGATTCGCAAAGGATCCGACGTCCGTGCATGACTATGCACCGTCAAGCAGCCAGTGGTAGCGAGGCGGCGCGTAAGGTTCGTGCGTTTCGTACGCAAGTGGGGGGCAAATCAGAACCGCTCGTCGGGTTTGGCTTCGCGGAGGATTTTGACTGCGCGATGGTCTTTGTAGCGACCTAGCGAGCACGCCAGTTTCGGCCGGCCGGCGATCTTCAAGAGCAGATCGGAATTAGCTGGTTTGCCGGTCTGAATGATGTCGCCGGGTTGGAGCGATAACAGCTCCTGTACGGTGATGGTTGTTTCGGCGAGGACAGCGGTGGCTTGTACCTGTGTGTTTTCCAGATGGTGCGAAAGTTCTTCCTCTTTCGATTCTGAAGCAGCCCGACGTTTGTAGGCCAGCCATCCTTGCGTCGCCAGCTTGCCCATCACCGGCTCGATGACATTGAACGGGATGCAGAAGCTCATGGTTCCGGATCGCTGCCCCATCTTCAACTCAAACCCAATCACCACGACGACTTCGTTGGGGGCGACGATCTGCACGAGGTGCGGATTGTTCTCGACTTCGGCCAACTCGAAGTGGACGTCGATCAGGTTGCACCAGACTTCGGTCAGGTTCTCGAGCGCCCGGTCGATGATTCGCTTCACCAAACGTAGCTCGATCATCGTCAGGGGGCGCTGCGGAACAAACGTCTCGTTGCTCGATCCGCCGAGCAATCGGTCAATGATGGGGTAGATGATCAACGGGCTGACTTCGAGGCACATCTGCCCTTCGAGCGGTTCAGCCGTCAGCAGATTGAAATTGGTCGGGTTCGGCAGCGAGTGGATGAACTCACTGTAGGTGAGTTGTTCAGCCGTGGCGACGCGGACCTCCACGATGGTCCGCAGAAAACCGGAGAGCGATGCGCCGAAGTTCCGCGCGAACCCCTCGTGGATGCTCTCGATCGCCCGCATCTGATCTTTGCTGACGCGCTCCGGGCGTTTAAAATCGTAGGTCTGCACGTCGCGCTGCCGCTCAGCTTCGCTTCGCGCATAGGCTGCGCTTTGATCTTGTGACACGTTGCCCGCCTCAACCGCGGCGAGAAGAGCATCCACCTCTGTCTGATCAAGTACGTCGGCCATCGTCACTCAGCACGTTTGGGTTTCGTTGTTCGCGATACCAAGACTCACCGGCTTATCGGACACATTGCAGCCAGAGCTTGAAGTCGACTCACCGTGAACGCGTCCCGGTCGCCCTGTGCGGTTCATCAGCGGCATCGCGCGAGAATTGCGCGTTTGGTCAGGGCGAGAGGCTCGACCATGTATCGAAGAACCCTGGAAAGGTCTTATCGACGCATTCGGCGTCTCGGATCGTGACTCCTTCTACGGCCAACCCCAGCAGCGCGAAACTCATCGCCATGCGGTGGTCGTCGTACGTGTTGATTGCAGCGGCTCGCGGCTGTTGGGGTGGCGTGATGGTCAGCCCGTCGTCGCGTTCCTCGACCCGGGCGCCCGCCGCGGTCAACTCTTGGGCGAGGGCCGACAGACGGTCCGTCTCCTTGACTCGTAGGTTCGGCACGTTCCGAATGGTGGTCGGGCCGTCGGCGAAAAGCGCCACCACCGCGGTGGTTTGCACCATGTCCGGCATGGCGTTCAGGTCGATGTCGATCCCGCGCAACGGTCGGCCGTCGGAACGCCCCGTGACGGTCAGCCGATTCGGGTCGCGAACGACGTGGCAGCCCATCTGCTCCAGTACGTCGACGAAATGCACATCCCCTTGGATGCTCGCCGACCCCAGGCCATCAACGGTGACGGTACCGCCGACGACCGCTGCCGCCGCCAGAAAGTACGACGCGTTCGATGCGTCCGGTTCGATGGTGTAGTGTTCCGCTCGATAGGCTTGCGGCGCGGGCACGATAAACCTTGCACCGTCCGGGCGAATATCGTCGACCACGCTGACGCCGAACGCAGCCATGAGATCGGTGGTCATCGTGACGTACGGCGCGCTGCTCAACTGACCACGTACGTCGATCATGACATCGCCGCCGGCAGCAGGGGCTGCGAGCAGCAACGCGGAGAGGAACTGACTCGATACATCGGTGTCCAAAACCACCGTGCCGGCAGACAGTCCCTTGGCACGCATCGTGATCGGCGGGAATCCTTCTTCCTCGTCGAACGAAATCGACGCGCCCAACGACCTCAACGCGCCGACCAGCGGCCCGATTGGGCGCTGGCGCATTCGCGGCACGCCGTCCAAGACGTAGGAGCCACGACCCAGCGCAGCAAGCGCGGTGCAGAATCGGATCGTTGTGCCGGAATTGCCACAGAAGCACTCAGCGTCACCGGCGGGAATGTGTCCGCCAGCGCCGGTGATTTCGATGCGTCCGCCGCGCGGGTCCGTCGCGATCGCAAAACCCAGCGCCCCGAGCGCGTCGATCATTCGTTGGGTGTCGTCGGCGAACAGAGCTTTGCTCAGGATGCTCGTGCCGTCCGCGAGCGCCCCCGCCACCAACGCCCGATTGGTCAAACTCTTGGAACCCGGGATCGATACGGTGGCGTTCAGCGGTTTGGTCGCGGCGCGAAGTTTCAACGTCGACATCACTGCAACCTAACCAAACCGTCCGCAGTTCACAACGCAGCGGCGGGGTCGCGTTCCAGACCGTACCGTTTCATCTTTTTGTAGAGCGTCGTCCGATTGATATCCAACTCGGCTGCGGTCGCTTGGCGGCTCCATTGGTTGCGTTGCAACGCCGCTTCGATCACGCGTCGCTCCGGCTCGGCGAGGGCGTCTTTGAGTGTCATACTTTGGAAGTCGCCGGTCGATCGCTGGGTTTCGGCGGTCGCGACCAGCTTGGGGGGCAGATCGGCGACACCAATGCGGCGGTCCCGTGTGAGCACGACGGCTCGTTCGACAACGTTCTCCAACTCACGCACGTTTCCCGGCCAATGGTAGCGCTGCAGCGTGGCGATGGTGTCCTCGGTGAATCCCTGAAGGTGCTTGCTGGATTGCCGGGTGTACTTGTCCAGAAACGTCTTGGCCAGCAGGGGGATGTCGCCGATGCGTTCGTTCAGCAGCGGAAGCGACAGCGTGACCACGTTGATTCGATAGTATAGGTCCTGGCGGAATCGGCCGGCTTCCACTTCTCGCTCCAGGTCGACGTTGGTCGCCATGACGATGCGTACGTCGACCTTCTCGGTCTTGTTGCTGCCGACCGGCTCGAATTCCCGCTCTTGGAGCACGCGAAGCAACTTGACTTGCAGCCCTGGTGATGCGGTTGCGATCTCGTCGAGGAACAGCGTTCCGTCGTCGGCTGCTTTGAACTTTCCGACCTTGTCCGCGACCGCCCCGGTGAATGCACCGCGGACGTGGCCAAACAGCTCGCTCTCCAGGAGCGACTCCGGGATTGCGCCGCAACTGACCTCGACGAACGGTCCGTCCCGCCGAACGCTTCGGTGGTGAATAACACGCGCGATCATCGATTTTCCCGTGCCCGACTCGCCTTCGACCAGCACGTTGACTTTGGACTCGGAGACGGCTTCGATGAGGTCGTAGATGCGGAGCATCTTGTAGTCCTGCCCCACGATGTTCCCCAGCCCGTAGCGTTCGTCGAGTTGGTGGCGCAGCGTCTGACATTGGCGGACGAGCGTGCGCTGTTCGATCGCCCGGTCGACCACCAAACGCAGTTCTTCGTCGATGATCGGTTTGGTCAGGTAGTCGTACGCTCCCATCTTGATCGCTTCGACGGCGCTCTCGATGGTGCCATACCCGGTGATGATGATGACCACGACGTCGGGGAATCGCTGCTTGACGACGCGCAACAGCTCGAATCCGTCCGCGCCGGGCATGTTCACGTCGGTCAGCACGATGTCGTAGGGCTTGACCGCCAGCGCCGTCAGCGCCTCGTCGCACGACGACCCACCGTCGACCTCGAAACCTTCCAGCCGCAGGAACTCCGACAGCGAATCGAGAATCAGCTTGTCGTCATCCACGACGTAGATCGAACCTTGACGCGTGCTCACAGTCACATTCCTCCTGAAACCATCAACGCTCGTTCTTCTGATTCTCGCACGCGGCGATGGGGATACGCACCGTGAACACCGCCCCGCCGCCGTCGCGTTGCTCCGCTGTGATCGTGCCGCCGGCCTGCTCGACGAATTCTCGGCAGATCGGCAACCCCAACCCCGTGCCGCCTTCGTCACCCCGAGTGGTGAAGAACGGCTCGAACACTTTTTCGGCGTCTTCCGGCAGACCAACGCCGGTATCCTCGAATCGCAGCACGACGGTCGACTGCACCACGCCGGTCGTCACCGTCAGCATGCCTCCGTCCGGCATGGCGGACAGTGCGTTCTTAATGAGGTTGCAGCAGACCTGGTACAGCTTCGTGCCCTGCATCGACGGCATGCCTTCGTTTCGGAAGTTGGCGGTGACGACCACGCCCGCGTCCGCTGCCGTCCCCTCCATCGAACGAACCGCCTCGTCGACGATCGCGTTGATCGTGCTCGGTTCGCCTTCGTCTCGCTGGGAGCGAGAGTAGACCAGCAAGTCGCCGGTGATTTGAACCATCCGCATCAGCCCTTTGCGACACTCGGTCAGATATTCGGCGGCTTTCGACGTCTCGTCGCGATCGAGCACGCGGAGCGACAGATTGATGTACCGCAGTATTCCGTCGAGCGGATTGTTCAGCTCGTGGGCCACCCGGGCGACCAGCTTTCCCGAACCGGCGAACCGTTCCAGTTCGGCTAGTTGCTGTTCAAGACGCTCGGTCGGTGACACGTCCGTGGCAGCAAGAACACCGCCCACCACGTCGCCATCCGGTCCGTGCAGAGCGCGCATGTGCAGATCCAGCCGCCGGGGCGTGTCCGTGCCCGCGCCGTATACCACGCCGGTATAGGCTTGCCGCCCGTCGCGATTCAGCAATCGCTCGACTGCGATTCGCCAGTCGATCACGCCTTCACATGCGCTAACCGGCGCCAATACCGCGTCGATGGTCATACCACCGACAAGGATGGAGTCGGCGGCGGCGTTTCGATGAACGACGCTCTGGGTTCGGTCGAACAGAACAACTGCGCATTCGACGGTGTCGAGAAGCCCGACGATGTCGTGCGACATCATCGCGCACGCGTCGGGCGGAACCGTCGGCGTTGGTCGACTTGTCGGCATCGCGTTGACCTTTCGACGTAGTCGTGCTGTGCTTGTGTCCGCAGTGCCCAAACGAATCATCGGATGATGATCGGACACCACGTCGCTCGTTTCTTGATATCGTCACGTGGGTGGGTGAATTGAGTTCAATGATGCCCGATGGCAACGCAAAGGTGGGCGGACGATGTTGAACGTCGTCATCGTCCCATAACTGTACCGGCAATGCTGCCGGAAACAGGACCGGATGGTGGCGGAATCACGGACCGATCAAATCAGGAGCGATCGACCGGTCATCGCTTCGGGCTTGTCCAGCCCCATCATGTCGAGCATCGTCGGGCAGATGTCCGCCAGCCTGCCACCGGCGCGTAGCTGTCGCCCTTTGGCGTGCTCACCGACCACGATCATCTCGACATCGTAGGTCGTGTGCGACGTATGAGGCTGATTCGTTCTCGGGTCGATCATCTGCTCACAGTTGCCGTGGTCGGCTGTAACGATCAGGCTGCCGCCGGCGCTCAGCGTGGCTTCGACCACGCGTCCCACGCATGCGTCGACGGTTTCGACCGCCTTGATGGCAGCCTGAAGATTGCCGGTATGACCGACCATGTCGCCGTTGGCGAAGTTGACGACGATCACGTCGTACGCCCCCGATTGAATGCGCGAGACCACCTCGTCCATGACGCCTTTCGCGGACATTTCCGGCTTGAGGTCGTAGGTCGCCACGTCGCGCGGAGACGGCACGATCGTACGGTCTTCACCGTCGAACGGGGCTTCGCGATAGTCGTTGAAGAAGAACGTGACGTGCGGATATTTTTCCGTCTCAGCGCAGCGGAACTGCTTCAAACCAAGCGAGCTGAGGTAGTCGCCGAAGATCTGGTCCATCTTCGGCGCTGGCGGAACGATCACCTCCACGGGCAGGCCGGTCTGGTAGTTCGTCATGGTTGCGAAGTACAGATCCATGGGCTTACCTCGCTCGAATCCGTGCGACACGGGAACGTCGTCGTCACCGCGCTTTTCTTCGAACGGAAACGGATCGAACCGGAACGCCTTGATGAGTTCCCTCGGCCGATCGCCGCGGAAATTGAAAAACACGACGCTGTCGCCGTCTTGAATGGTCACCGGGCCATCAGCGCCCTGGGGAACCACCGACGTAGCCGTGATGAATTCGTCGCCGACTCGATTCGGGTCGGTGGGCGCGTCATAATACCGCTGAAACGCCTCCGCTGCGGTCTTGGCGCGGGCGCCCTTGCCCTCGGTCAGTAGACGATAGGCTGACTCCACCCGGTCCCATCGGGTGTCCCGATCCATCGCGTAGTAGCGGCCTATGACTGTGGCGACGCGTCCGACGCCCAATTCTGCCATTTTGGATTCGATGTCTCGAATGACGTCGATCCCGCTGTGCGGGGGCGTGTCTCGGCCGTCGGCAAACGCATGTAGAAACACGCGGTCCGGCGGGAAGTTGACACGCTTGGCGAACTCGAGCAGCGCGTAGACGTGTTCAAGAGCGCTGTGAACGCCTGCGTCGCTGCACAAGCCCATCAAATGAACCGACCCACCAGACTTGACGGCGCGGTGGAACGCTTCGCCGAGCACCTTGTTCTCGAAAAACGAGCCGTCGCGAATCTTCGCGCTGATGATCATCAGGTCCTGATTCACGACCCGCCCGGCCCCGATGTTCTGATGACCGACCTCGCTGTTGCCCATCACGCCCTCAGGCAGTCCTACGTCGGGACCGTGCGTGGCGATCTGCACGTGCGGATAGGCGTCCATCAGCGAATCGGTCACGGGTGTGGTCGCCAGACGGACCGCGTTAGCGTGGTCCCATTCACGATGCGGGTTCGCACCCCAGCCGTCGCGAATTACCAACACCATGGGACGTTGTTTCGGTGTAACCATGTCCTTGCCTCCGCTCGCCGGGCGATGTGTTGGCGCACGGCAGACCGATCCGCCTGCCGGATCACGACAGCCGCCGCCGACAAGCGAACACTACCACTCCGTCCCCGGGAAGGCCAACACCTCTTCGGCCCAACGGCGCGTGCCCGTCACTTGTCATACGGGCATTCCACCGGTAGCCTCGAGTCCAAACCTAATCGATGTCGCGGACGAGTGTTCGAGAAAGCCGGTCATTCCAGGCGAGGAGTTTGGCGAGTTGACCTTGCTGGAGTGCAATCTTAGAATCCGCCTGTTGATAGTGAACGGGACTTCGACCACACATTGCGAGGAGAATTTCATGGCTGGACCAGATACGCTTGAGTTTACCGACGCGAATTTCGAAGAGGAAGTTCTCCAGTCGAAGATGCCTGTTCTGGTTGATTTTTGGGCGGAATGGTGTGGGCCTTGCAAGGCGCTGACGCCGATCATCGACGAGTTGGCGACCGAATTCAAAGGACGCGTCAAGGTTGGCAAGGTTGACACCGATCCCAACCGCGGCGTTTCGACGAAGTACTCGGTGAGCGCGATTCCGACGGTCATTTTGTTCCACGAGGGGCAAGTCAAGGAAAAGTTCGTCGGCCTGCGCAGCAAGCAGGATTTCGCGTCGGCGATGGAAGGTGTGGCAGCTCCTGCGTGACCGCCCGGGTGAGGGCGACGTTGTGCTGGAACGGGATTCGCGGTTGGGGATCGTGATTCCCGAGTAGGACTGTCACGGTCGGGAGGGGTGGCATTGCGTCGTTCGGCGCTGCCGGAAAGGCTTCGATGGTTGCACTGCGCGTGATGGAGGATGGAAAGCCCGACGAGGGCGGCGGCTGCGGAAGCTGCAGCGCCGGCGGTGGTGGTGGGGACGGTGCGAAATGTGGCAACGGCCTTGAGAAGGTCTACCAGAGTGCGGCTGTTCGCTACGGCTACATGAAGCACATCGGCGAGTTCACGTTTCCCGGGCGGATGAAATTTACGTGCGGTGCGAAGGTGATCGTACAGACGCGTCGCGGCGTTGAGATGGGCGAGTTGGCGTCGGTGAGTTGCACGGGGTGCGACAAGCATCTCTCTCGCGAGCAGATCAAGGAATACATACGCACCAGCGGGGCGGACAGCTTTGTCTTGGACAACGGTCGAATCCTGCGTGAGGCGACGGTCGATGATCTGGCGGAGGAGGTCGCGTTTCGGGCGAAGACGACGCCGATGCGACGTTTCGCGCAGCAGCGTGCCAACGCACAGGGGCTCGATCTCAAGGTGGTTGACTGCGAATACCTGTTCGGTGGCGACCGTGTCATTTTCTACTTTCGTGCGGAGAAGCGCGTCGATTTTCGCAACCTGGTCAAGGAGCTTGCGCAGGAATCTCAGACCCGGGTGAAGATGCACCAGGTTGGGGCGAGGGATGAAGCGAGGCTGGTGGCGGACTTTGAAACGTGCGGCCGCGAGGTGTGCTGCAAGACGTTTCTAAAGACGCTTAAACCGGTCACGATGCGGATGGCGAAGCTTCAGCGGTCGACGCTGGACCCGACGAAGGTGTCAGGTCGATGCGGCAGGCTGAAGTGTTGTCTTCGCTACGAGCATGAGTCGTACGAATCGTTGGACGTCAAGCTGCCCCGCGTCCGCGAGAAGATTGAAACCGTCCACGGGTTTGGGACGGTCGTGAATCGGCAGGTGTTGACGCAGCTGGTTCAGATTTTACCTGTCGGTGGCGGAGCACTGGTGTCGGTCGTCGTCGAGGACGTGACTCAACGGCGGTTGACGGAACTTCCGGCTGCACCACCACCCCCGCCGCCGCCGCATCCGCGTCGATCGTCGGGATCGGGGGAGCGTCGCGCCGGGCCACCGCGTTCGTCGAAGGGTCAAGTTCAACGGCGTCGCGTGCCGACATCAAAACCGGAAGGTGACAAAGCCGGTTCACCCAAGCCGCCGAAACAGCCTGTTCCGGTCCCTGGTCCGGACACGGTGATTGATGCGAGCGACTCTGAGGGCGAACGGCCTGCCAAGCGGCGGAGAAGTCGGCGGCGCCGACGCCGACCGGGAGGCCGAGGTGGAAAAGGCGGTGGGCAGTCGTCGGGTGGCGGGAACCCGTCGGGCGGCGGCAGTGGTGACGGCACGGGTACGCCTCCGCCGAAGTCGTCTTGATGGTGGGCGAGCCGGGCAGTGCGTTGAAGAGCGTTCGCCCCGGTTGGGCGACACAAATCTGCAGGGTGACGGACAAGTACGTTGAGCGATTGCGAATATCAAGAACCCAAGAGCCTGCGTGAGATTGCAGCGATAACGGGCGAGTACCCGGTGGATGCTTACGAATTCGTCCGGGAGGGGTTGGAATACTCCGCGCGAACGCTCCACGGCCCGATGACGCCTGCGCAGTTTGTTGTTGCGCAATACATGGCGAACGAGAAAATCGACTTGGCGGAGGTGCTGGCTCGCAAGGCTGGTGGATCGTTGGATCCGGTGGTGACGGCGGCGATCGAACAGTGCGACACGGCGACGGAGTTGAATCGAAACGTGTCGGGTGAGGACTTGTGTTGGGCGCTTCGCGATTTCGCGCTTCGCCGATGGGGGCGTCTTGCGTTGCTCGTTCTTGGTCGTTGGAACATCACGCGGACGGACGACTTCGGCCGCATCGTGTTTACGTTGGTTGAGCAGGGCGTGATGCAGAAGGAGCCCCACGACTCGATCGACCATTTCAAATCGGTGTATCCGTTTGAAGAGGCGTTCCGCAAGCCGATCCAACTCGACGACGTCGGAGACGCATAACGGTCGCGACGGGTTGAGTGGACGACGGACTTGGGCGCTCTAGCCGGGGGTCTGTTTTTCGCCGATTTTCTTCACGGGCTCGTTGACTGATGTTTTCGTCGGGTCCGGCAGGATGCGGTTGTCGTTGACGTCAGCGGCGTCGAGCTCGCCTTTGACATCGCGAAGTCCCTTTTTGAACTCGACGATGCTCTTGCCGATCGATCGGGCGACGTTGGGCAATCGGCCTCCAAAAATCAACAACCCGATGATCAGGATGACAATCCATTCGTATCCACCGGGGAAACCGAACATTGCCAACATGGGTCCGCCTCCGAAAGGGCACTGGTGTCGTGTTACGGCTCAATTTGCAGATGGCGGTCAGCGCCATCTCGCGTGCGACTGCTTTCGAGCATCGCCCACGGCGGTCTTGGTGGAACTCGTACACTGCTCGAGAGCAGTCGTACGTTCGCAACGCTTACTTTGACGCCGCATCTGGCAGCTACGCCGACGTCAAGACCTCGTACCCGGACCGCAGGAACAAGTGCTAATGTATTGTAGCACCTTGACGGCGGTTTTCCGTAACGCTCTCTCGTTTCTGACGGTGCACGACGATCGAGAACGTTCTAGAGTGTGTCGACGAACGCGATCTTAACCGTCCAGCGAAAATGGGTCAAAGCGGATTGGGGCGGCTTTCACGTGCGACCGGTTAATGGTGGGGGCGTAGTTTTTCCTTCAGGCGGGTTAGGACTGTGGGGGGTACGAGATTGGCGAGGCGGTCGATGTGGGCGCCGCCCAATTCGACGATCTGCTTGATGAGCGTGCTGGACGTCAGGGCGGTCTGATCGGTGGCCATCAGAAAGACGGTCTCGATGTCGCCTACGATGAGATTAGCGTTGGCGAAGACCAGCTCGTCCCGCAGGTCGATGCTGTCGCGGATGCCGCGGAGTAGGACGTGCCCGCCGACCTCGCGAACGAACTCCATCGTCAGCCCGCCGTAGCTTTGGACCGTGACATTGTCGAAGCTGGCGACCAATTCGCAGATCATGTCGACGCGTTCGGTCGGGTTGAACATTTCAGACTTTTCGGGATTGTGTCCCACGCCGACGACGACGCTCGAGAACATCCGGGTGGCCCGGCGGATGAGATCGAGATGCCCGTTGGTCAGCGGATCGAACGTGCCCGGGAATACCGCGATGATGTCTTTTCCGATTGCCATATGATCTCGTCCCGTCGCTCGTGCCTTAATCCAAGCGGACATTGTACGTCCGGGTTGCCTCGGTGTTAACCGGGCAGTGCGTTGAACATTCGACGCCGGGTGTGATGGCTGCGATTGCTTGACAGGCCTCGCTGGGTGTCCAATGCTCTGCGGAGGATGAAATCGATGGAATCACCTCAAGCTGTTGACCTGTCCGTGGATCTTGCGGGCGTTGCTTTGAAGAACCCGGTGATGACCGCCTCGGGGACGAGCGGGTATGGGCGGGAATATGCGCCGTACTTCGATCTTACGGGCTTGGGAGCGTTTGTGACCAAGGCGGTGACGCTCGAAGAACGCAAAGGCAATCGGCCGCCGCGTACGGTTGAGACGGCGGGTGGTATGCTGAACGCGATCGGCCTGGCGAACGTGGGCTTGACGCGGTTTTTGGCGGAAAAGGTGGATTATCTGCGAGACCTTGGGATTCCGGTGGTGGTGAATGTGGCCGGCCGATCGCATGAGGACTATGTGGCGGTGTGCCGTGCGCTCGACGAGGTGGAATGTTTGTCGGTGTTGGAACTGAACGTGTCGTGTCCGAACGTTGGGGACGGGATGGAGTTTGGGACTGATCCGGACCGGCTGGAAGCGTTGGTGGCGTGCGTTCGCAAGGAGGTTCGGCGAGCGAAGTTGATGGTGAAGCTGTCGCCGAACGTGACGGACATTGGGGCGACGGCGCGGGCGGCGGTCAATGGTGGGGCGGAGATTTTGTCGCTGGTGAACACGTTTCAGGGCATGGTGATTAACGTGGACACGTTCGAGCCGATGCTGGCGAACAAGGTTGGGGGGCTTTCGGGGCCGGCGATCAAGCCGCTGGCGGTCCGGATGGTTCATCGGGTGTTTCAGGCGGTGGCGTGTGACGCGAACGTGCCGATTGTGGGGATGGGTGGCATTTCAAACTGGCGGGACGCGGTCGAGTTTCATCTGGCGGGTGCGACGGCTGTTGCGGTGGGGACGGCGATGTTCGTGGACCCGACGGTTCCGGATCAGATTTGCAGCGGCTTGACGGACTATCTGCGACGTCGGGGACTTGGATCGGTTCGAGAATTGATCGGGCAGGTGAAAGCTTAGCGGGTCGGGTGCGCGCGCAGATGGGCGGGGTTTAGGGCGGCGGGTTAGAAACTGCGAGGTTGCCCCTTCGGGCCGATGCGCAGGCGACACCACGCGGGGTGCTGGAATTCCCATTGATCGTAGGCCGACGATAGCAGCGTCGCGACGGAGATCGGCAATCGGTCTTCGAAGCGACGTTTGCCGTTGTATCGGATGGTGACCCGCTTGGACACGTCGAGCATGCTGGGCTGGATGAGGAGTTCGATAGAGGTGCATCTCCGCGATTGGACGTGGATGGTTTGTCCGTCGATTTTGGCGGCCAACTGGGCGAGTTTGTCGTCGAGAACGATGTGGATGAACTGGGACCTGTCGACATGGCGGCCGGGTGCGATGTCGAGTTGGTCGCCTTGCCAGATCTGCGGTCCGAATCGGCCTACGCGAACGAAGCGGGTGGGGCTTTGTTGCGGATAACGAAAACGGTGGGATTGGGGTCGGGCTGCTGGTGATCGCGACGCTTGGAAGGCGTTCAGGATGGTGGATGGGTCGGGCGTGCTGCCGGGGTCGAGTGGGAACGCGAGGATGGGGAGGTTTGCGTTTTTCGCGAATTCGACGGCCTGTGCGTTGGAGAGGGCTACGTCTATTTCGCGCGGTGATGGCGCGTTGTGGGCGCGCAAGTTGGGGATGGTCCAGATGAGTCGGGTGGGGGTGGTTGCGAGATTGGGGAGAAGCAGGGATTGCAGCTCTCGGCGGAAGGGAATGCGCAGGGCGCCTTCGCGAACGATGGTGGCTGCGAATGCATCGCTGTGCATGAGGGCGATGATGAACGCTGCGTCGCCGCCGGTTCCGCTGCCGAAGAGGTAAATCCTGTCGGAATCGATTCGGTAACGTTTTTTGAGCGCATGAATCCATCGTCTGGGTTCGTCGGAGAGTTCGGCCGGTCCGTCAAAGTCGGCGCAGCGGGTGTTGTCTGGAATGGCCACGATGTGCGTCTGAGAGATTGCCGAAAGTACCTTGCGGTCGAATGGGTCGGGATCGAGTCGGGAGGTGGTCAGCAGGGCGAGGACGAGAGGGTAGCGTCGTTCGGGGGTGTAGTCGGGCGGAAGTCGCACTGAGAGACGAGTCGGCGCGGCGGACGGGTTGTCGACGGTGAGTGATTCGGTGGGCTGGTTGATGGGCCGCCACATGTTGACGCGGGCGACGGCGGCGGCGGTTTGCTCGAGCGAGCCTGCGGTCTTGAGGTTGATCTTGACGGCGATTGCGCTTCGGGCAGCTTGGTCTGGGGTGGAGAAGAAGGTGGTTACGAGCGCGTCCAGTTCTTCGGAAGCCTGGGCGTGATCGTTTGGGGGTGTTGAAGCGAGTACGTCCGACGTGGCGATGATGGCGATGGTCAGAATCGTGAGGAGCCGGAGACCGCGACGGGCGGCGCGAAGCATGGTTGGGGTATCGAGGAGCGTTGGAGCAGTCATTCGATGCTCAGCGCTGTTGTCGGCGTTCCGGTGGAGTCTGCGAAGAACAAGAAGGTGACGCGATTTCCGCAGTCGAATTGGGGGCCTAGCTGGGCGAGTCGCGAGCGTGTCGAGACGGCGATTGATTCGCCGGTGTTTGCGTCGAGGAACTCTCCGCCCGCTGTGCCGACGAAGAGGAAGTCGGAACAGGCGAGGGAGATGTCGACGCTCTCTCCGGAAGAGAGGATGCCGAGGGAGAGGAAGCCTATGCCGTTGCGGAATTGGTTGTCCTCGCTGAGTAGGTCTGATTCGGAAGTTACTGCTGGATCGGTCGAGGTGAAGAACTGGACGTCGAGCGCGAAGTCGCTTGCGTTGGTCAAGGTGATGGTGGTGGCATCGGGATCCGGCGGCGGGAGTGGTTCGTTCGGTCCATTTCCAATGGGATCGGGGTTGCTGTTGGAATTGTTGGTGAGGGCGTCGATGATGGCTGCTGTGTCGGTTCCATCGCACCCGGCGGCGACGGAAAGCGTGATCGCCGCGCAAAGAATTGGTAATGCATTCCATTGCAGTAGCTTACGATACATGTCCATTTGTCCTTTCGGCCGCCGCTGAGGTTCCCTGTCGTCCCTAGGGCTGGTCTGGCAATCGAGGCCTGCGGGGTTGACTCTGTTGAGACAAGGGTGAGTGTAGTAGGCACGCCGTCGTTGGCAAGCGTCAGTTTCGGGAAGAAGATTTTGGGCGTTGGCACGTTTGATACGTTTGAGAGGTATTCGGGATCGGGGTTGGGAGGCGTGGGGTTGCCGGTTACTGCGTCCGTGTATTTGACAGGTCGGGTTGACCACTTATAATTACTTTTGTTGGAGGGGCTTTTGCCGGCCGCGCGAGGTGTTCGGCCGATCGTATGGAGTGCGCGCCCTGATGGCGGCTGTTGATCTTAAGGACGTTACGAAGATCTTCGGCGGCAAGCGTGACGGGGTTGTGGCTGTCAGCGAGGCGAATCTGAGCATCCGTGATCGAGAGATGATGGTGTTGCTCGGGCCTTCTGGTTGTGGAAAGACAACAACGTTGCGGCTCGTTGCCGGGCTGGAGCGGTTGACTGGCGGAACGATCGAAATAGACGGGCGAGTGGTGAACGCGGTAAGCCCGAAGGATCGTGACGTTGCGTTGGTGTTTCAGAATTACGTTTTGTACCCGCATCTGAGTGTCTACGACAATCTGGCGTTTGGGTTGCGGATGCGTGGAACGGCGAAACGAGAGGTGGCGGCCCGGGTGCAGGAAGTTGCGAGCATGCTGGGCATCGAGGACTTGCTGAAGCGTCGGCCACACGAGCTTTCGGGTGGTCAGCAGCAGCGGGTGGCACTTGGACGAGCGATTGTCCGGCGACCTCGGGTCTATCTGTTGGATGAGCCGCTTGCAAATCTTGACGCTCAACTTCGCGTGCGGATGCGGGTGGAGTTGAGGCGACGTCAGCGTGAGTTGGGCATGACGATGTTGTATGTGACGCACGATCAGCATGAAGCGATGGCGATTGCGGATCGGATGGCGATCATGCAGGACGGTCGTGTTCAGCAGGTTGGTCGGCCTGAGGAGGTCTATCGGCGTCCGGTGAACCGTTTCGTCGCAGGTTTTGTGGGTACCGCGCCGATGAATTTCATCGAGGGCGTGTTGGCAGGATCGTCGGGCGATGTTCGGTTCGAGTTTTCGGGCGGCAGCGTGCTCTTGAGGCCTGAATTGGCACGTCGCACGTCTGAGATGATCGGGCGATCGTTGGTTCTCGGTATTCGTCCGCAGTCGGTTCGTCTGGCTGCGTCGGGCGGTACGGGGGGCAGCGGTTTCGCGGGCGTCGTCACGATGGTTGAATCGTTGGGCGACGGATCGGACGTGCATGTGTGTACCTCGGGTGGCGACGAGTTGTTGGCCCGAGTGTCGGATTCGTGGGACGTGGCGGAGGCGGTGAACGTTCGGATTTCGTTTGATCCGGACGGCGTTTACTTGTTTGAGCGTGGTTCGCACGGTGCGAACATCGTGTTCGATGGTCAGAAAGTCGGTGCACATGCCGCCTAGTTCGACGAGTTTTTGGACTGGGAGGCGGTTCCCAACGTCGGAAATGTCCGAGGCGACCATGCGCTAAGCGACCGAAACGAACGTCACTGCGTGGTATGGTACCAATTGTGGGAATGCGGTCGGCGCCCACTTTTTTTTTGGAGCATTCGCGGCTGCGAGATTTGCGCGTTGGCGTGAAGAGAAACGATGCGTGTTGAGGCTGCCGGAGCGGCACACGCGACTCAAGGATGCGTTGACAACCATGAATGGTATGGACCTGTTGCGTCTCGTCGACACGATCAGTCGAGACAAGAACATCGAGAAGGAACTGATCTACGAGGACATCGAAACCGCGATGGTGTCTGCTGCGCGTAAGGCGTATGACATCGACGACGAGGTGGCTGTCCGGATTGATCGGTTGAGTGGAGACATCGTTGCCAGCGTGAACGGTGCCGCCATCGAGATGACGAGACTTGGTCGTATTGCTGCGCAGACGGCGAAGCAGGTGATGATTCAGCGGATTCGCGAGGCGGAACGGTCGAGCATTTTCGATGAGTATTCCGAGCGTGTCGGCACGGTGGTGACCGGGACGGTGTCTCGGTTCGAGGGCGGGGCGTTGCTGGTGAACCTCGGCCGGACGGAGGGATACATCCCCCGGAGCGAGCAGATTCCGGGTGAGACGCATCATCCCGGTGAGCGCGTTCGCGGCATGATTTTGGACGTTCATGAATCCACGCATCAGGTGAAGATCGTTTTGACGCGGACGCATCCCGACTACATCCGGCGGCTGTTCGAGTTGGAGGTGCCTGAAGTTGCTGATCGAATCATTGAGATCCGGGCGCTTGCTCGTGAGGCCGGGTACCGGACGAAAGTGGCGGTGGCGAGCATTGACATGAAAGTCGATGCGGTGGGTGCGTGCGTTGGCGTTCGGGGCAGCCGAATCCGCAACATCGTTGACGAGTTGGGCGGCGAGAAAATCGACATCGTGCGATGGAACGAGTCGTCGCAAATCCTGATCGGCAACGCGCTGAAGCCGGCAGAAATCCAAGAGGTCGCTCTGTGCTTCGAGTTGGGCAGGGCGACGGTGGTGGTGGCGGAGGATCAGCTTTCGCTTGCGATCGGAAAGCGCGGACAGAATGTGCGTTTGGCGGCCCGACTGACGGGGTGGGACATCGATATTTCCACACCGGCTGAGTACAACAAGGGCCTGGACGACATGATGAGCACGCTGAGGGAGCTTGAGGGCGTCGAAGACGTTCTGCTGGATAAGCTGTTGGCGATGGGCATTATCTCGCTGATGGATGTCAAGGAAGTTGGCGCCGAGCCGCTGATCAAGGAGTTGTCGCTGACCGAAGAGGTGGCTGCGGCGGTCGTGCAGGCGGCGGTTGAAGGTGTGGTGCGTCTGGCGGCGGAAGCCGAAGCTGCCAAGGCGGCTGCGGCGGAAGAAGCTGCGAGGGTCGCTGCGGAAGAGGCTGCCAAGGCGGAGGCGGAGAACTCGGACACGGCGGAGGCAGTAGTGAACGAGGGCGGCGAGGAGTCGTCGGGTAGCGACGAGGCTGTTGCCGATGGTGGCGAGCCTGCCAGCGAGAAGTCTGACGGTGGCGAAGGATCGGTGGCGGTTCTCGAGGATGTGGCCTGCGGCGAGGAATCTGACGATGTCTCGCAGGCGAGCGCCGAAGCGATTGAAGAGTCGAGCGCGGAGGATTCGGTGGACGAGTCCGCGCCGGACGTGGACGCTGCCGCAGATGCCGAGGGAAGTCATTGAGTCGAATTAGTCCGGAGCGTGTGCGTTCGGCTATGGCCGAGCACGTTGTCGGCGAAGTAGTTGTTTATCAGGTGGAGGTAGCACGTGGTTGAAAAGCTACGCGTGCATCACATCGCGAAAGAACTTGGCGTTCGCAGCAAGGTGATTATCACCAAATGTCAAGCGGAGGGTCTGGGCGTGACGAATCACATGTCGACGCTCGGAGCCGGCTTGGCCGCGACGATTCGCGAATGGTTCAGCGAAGGGCAGCATTTGACAACCGTGGAAACCGCGACGCGCGTCGACCTCGCCAAGGTTCGCGTCAAGAAGCGCAAGGCGAAGAAAAAAGCTCCAGCGCCGGCGGCGCCCGCAGAGACAGCGGACGCTGCGTCGTCGGATGCAGCCGTCGCAGCGACGGCTGGGGCAGCGAGCTCTGCGGTAGAGTCGGTCTCGCCCCCTGCTGAGGCGGGTGGGACGAGCGCGCCGTCTGAGAGCGTTGCTGCCGCGAGCGGGACCGATGTTGGTGAAAGTGTTTCCGCGCCGGATGTTGCGGCGCTGACGAGCGAAGAGGCTGCGCCTCTGGCGACTGAGACCTCGGAGGGTGCAATGGCGACTGGCGAAGCTCCGCCAACGGCTGATCTTGCGCCGACGGCAGGCGATGCGGACGCTGCAGCGGACGGGGGTGTGGGTGGCGGGGAGACGCCGACTGCGGCAGCTTCGACTCCTGTCCCGGAGGTTGCTCCGGAGCCGATCGTTCCGGCCGGCCCGCAAAACGTGCCTCGTCCTGCGCAGCTCAAAGGGCCTCGGGTGGTTCGTTACGAAGCACCGGAGCAAAATTACCTTCCGACGGGTCCTCCGCGACGGCGGCCTGTTCCGGCTGATCGCGGTGCGGCGGTGCCACCTGTCGCTGCGCCGGGCGACGTGCCCGGTCGTAGCAGGCGTGGACGGGGTCGCGGCGCTACCACTGATACCGCTCAGAAGAGCCGCAGCGGTACGCGTTATTCAAGCTCTCAGCTCGCCAATGAAAAGCTGAAGGAATGGCGGGATCGGGATCTGGTCGAGCGTAAGGAGCGCATCAGCGACGCGACTGGTCGGCGTATTCGCACCCATCGAGTTTCGGAATCGGGTGGTCGGCATGCTCCTGGGATGCCGGCGGGGCCGGTGACGGAGGCGACCGTTCATGAGCCGATCGTGATGAAAACGTTCTGTGCGACGGTCGGTGTGTCGATGGTTCAGATTCTACCGATTTTGCGTCGAGAATTCGGCGTGTCTGGAAGCCTCAATATGGAATTGACGCCGGAAATGGCGGAGATGATCGCGTTGGAACACGGGATCGAACTTACGATTGTTCCGGCCAAGACCGTGCTCGATGAGATCCGCGAGGAATTCGAGAATCGCAAACCGTTGGATGTGAAATCGCGTCCTCCGGTTGTCACGTTCCTGGGGCATGTGGACCACGGCAAGACCAGTTTGCTGGACGCGATTCGCGCGACGCGCGTTGCTTCCAAGGAAGACGGCGGGATCACCCAGCATATCGGGGCGTACTTCCTGGAGCACGAAACGGCGGGCAAGGTGACGTTTCTTGATACGCCGGGCCATGCAGCGTTCACGGCGATGCGTGCGCGTGGGGCTGACCTGACCGACATCGTGGTGCTGGTTGTGGCTGCGGACGACGGGGTGATGCCTCAAACGGTGGAAGCGATCAACCATGCGAAGGCGGCGGATGTGCCTGTGGTGGTTGCGTTGAACAAGATTGATCTTGGGACGCAGAACGTCAATAAGATTTACGGTCAGCTTTCGGAGCACGGGTTCGCGCCCAGTGGGGATTGGGGCGGCGAGACGGATGTGATTCACACGTCGGCTTCGACGGGCGATGGCATTGCGGCGTTGGTGGAGCATTTGGCGGCGCTTGGTGAGGTGCTCGACCTGAAAGCCGACTACGGTGGTGATGCGACCGGTACGGTTATCGAAGCGGAAACGAAAGAGGGTGTCGGCGCGGTGGTGCGTGTTCTGGTGCAACGTGGCCGTCTGCGTACCGGGGCGATTGTGGTGTGCGGCAACGCGTTCGGTAAGGTTCGCGCGGTGATCAATGATCGGGGCGAGCGAGTGAAGGAAGCAGGTCCTTGTCACCCTGTGGAGCTGTGGGGGTTGGACGAAGTCCCGGTGGCCGGCGACCGATTCTTCCAGGTGAAGTCGATGCATCGCGCGAAGTCGATCGCGGAGGACATGCGTCGTCGGCGTGTGAGTGAAGCGCGGGCGGCTTCTCGGCGGTTCCGGTCTCTTGAAGACGTGTTCCGTCGGCGTGACGTTGGCGGGATTCCCGAGTTGAACGTGATCATCAAGGCGGATGTGGATGGTTCGCTTGAGGCGTTACGAAGCATGCTGGGCAAGATTCCCAGTGACGAAGTTCGACTGACGGTGCGGCATGCGGCGGTCGGTGCGATTACCGACAGCGATGTGCTGCTGGCCGACGCGTCCGACGCGGTGGTCATCGGTTTCCGCGTCACGCCAGGGGCGGGTGCCAAGCGACTTGCTGATGCGAAGAGCGTCGATGTTCGACAGTACAAAGTCATCTATGAAGTGGCCGACGATATCCGCAAAGCGATGGAAGGGTTGCTTGCTCCGGACGAGCGTATCGAGAATCGTTCGTCGTCTGAGGTTCGGGACGTGTTCCGGATTTCGAAGCTGGGCGTTGTTGCGGGTTGTTATGTTTCGGACGGTACGGTTCAGCGTTCGCACCTTCTGCGATTGGTTCGTGACGGCGTGGTCGTTCGGGAAGGGTGCAAGGTCGGCTCACTGCGTCGTTTCAAAGACGATGCGAAGGAAGTCCGGGCGGGGATGGAATGCGGCATTCGCATTGACGGATTCGACGATGTGAAGGTCGGTGACGTGATCGAGTCGTATGAGATCATCAAGCTGGCGCGTACGCTTGAGATGACCTGACATCGCCACTTGGCGAGTACCATGATCGAGTTCAAAGCCGATTGCGGCCACACAGTCCGCGCGAAGGATGAAGACGCCGGCAAGGTGGTGCGCTGCGCTTACTGCGGGCGTGAAGCACAAGTTCCTGAAGATGATGGCGGTGCAGACGATCTCGATTTCCTGTTTGCGGGGATCGATGACGACGGGTCGGACGGCGCGAAGGATTCCAAGGGCGGTCGCAAGTCATCCAAGCGGGGCAAAGCGTCGCCGTTCGGTCGGCGTTCCGGTCAGGGCAAGGCGGTGGATCCCTTTGCCGTCGTGACGAAGATGGCGTACGTGGCAGTCGTGCTCATTATCGTGATTTTCGTCGGCAAAAAGTATGTTTGGCCTATGGCGAGCGAAGCGCTGTTTGCTCGCAGCGACACGACCCAACAAGAGGATTTGCCGAGTAAGCCGGTGGTGAACAAACCGCGTCGGCGTCCGTTGAGACCTGCGCCTCCCGGCAAGACGCTTGGTTTGATTCAACCGCGATTGGACGTTCGTGGGGGGCAGGGGTTGTACGTCAACGCAGTGCCCCCGCGTGTCGATGTGTACTACCGCGAAGCGGCGAAGGCGGGCAAGGCATACTCGTGGATGGATGAGCCGTCGGCGAATCGTATCCTGCCGCCCGGTTACACGCATGATCTATCGCCGGGGGTGTACGAAGTGGTGGTGATGTTGCCGGTGAATGACCGGCAGTTGAAGCGCCGCTACAGCCAGTTCGGATACCATGCGTTTCGTGAGGTGGCTGAGCGTGAGGTCGGCAAAAGTCGAGCGGACCAGGTCGCCCGCGAGTTTTTTCGGCCGGACGGCGCGACCGATGTAAAGGTGGTGCGTCTGCGTGAGCGGATCAACCTCGTTCGCCAGTACTCGGTGACGATTCGGAATGGGGAATGGGAGGTGCTGACGCCTTTGTTCATTCCGTTCGCATGCTCGATGGAAGACATCGTGTCGATGGTGCCCAAGGACGTTTCGAAGTTCGCGTTCGACGTGGACGACATCACCGACGAGTTGTCGTACTACGGCGTGTCGCCGGTGGATTCGACGTACGTCGTTGCGATTCTGGAGCGGATCGGCTCGATCAGTTATCACGAAGTGCCTCAAGGCGGGCGGAAAGACGGCAAGTATCCGTTCCGAATTTTTCGGATCAGTCCTGCCGACGGCGTTTTTACTGCATGGCCGATTGCAGGTGTGGAGCGCAAGCCCGTGAAGCGACCATGACCATCGGCGTGTTGAAGCTTGATCTGGCCATTCCGGACGCTCGCTCGCTCAAGGATAAACGCCGGGCGCTCAAGAGCGTCAAGGATCGGCTTTCGAATCTGTTCAATGTGTCGGTGGCGGAGGTGGACTTGCTCGAATGCCGTCAGCGTGGCGTCTTGGGGATTGCGTTGGTGGCGAACGAAGGGCCTTTTGTTCAGCGGTGTTTGGACAAGATTCTGGATTGGGTCCGTACGCAGCGGCAGGTGTCGCTGATTGACTATTGTCGTGACACTTGTGACGAGCCTTCGGAGTGAATGCGTGGCGTCGCGTCGGATGGAAAAAATGGCGAGCAGTGTGCGGAACGTTATCAGCGACGCGATCCGCAACAAGCTGAACGATCCGCGCATTTCGCCACATACTTGCGTCACGCGGGTTGAGATGAGCGGCGACCTGCAAATTGCGAGGGTCTTTGTGAGCGTGATGGGTAGTGATGTGGATTCGCGACGGACCATGTCGGGGTTGGAGCACGCGGTCGGCCACCTTCAACGAATTGTCGCTGCGAAGATTCGGACGCGATACTGTCCGCAGATTCAATTGCGTCTCGATGAATCGCTCAAGCGTGCTGCGGAGATGCTCGACCTGATCAATCAAAGTGCACCCGATCCGTTGGCAGGACCCGAGTCGGAGGTGACCGGGATCGACGACGTGGACGATACCGAGGGCACAAGGGAATGAAGAAGGGCACGTTCTACGCCGAGCGCGTCAAGCGACTGTATCGCAAACTGAAGCAACAGAACGGTTCTCCGGATATCCCGGACGCGGGTAATCCGGTCGACCAACTTGTGGTCGCGATGTTCGCGTACGAAGCGCCGGTCGACCGGGCGCGAAAGGCCGTCCGTGCGCTGCGGGATCGGATGGTGGACTACAATGAGGTTCGCGTCTCGACGAATTCCGAGATTGCGTCGGCGATCGAGGAACACATTCCGGATGGCGGTAGGCAAGCAGACGCGGTCCGCCGTGTGCTCAACGCCATCTTCCGCAAGGAGCATGAGATCAAGCTTGATTCGGTTGCCAAGCTGGGCCGGCGGGAAGCGCGTCAGTACCTCGAATCGCTCGACGGCGTGCATGCCTGTGCGGTCGCATCGGTGTTGCTTTGGAATTTCGGTGCCCACGCCATTCCAGTCGACAAGCGACTTTACGAAACGCTGCTCCGGGAGAATCTCGTGGATCCGTCCGCCTCCATCCACGAGGTGCAAGCGTTCTTGGAGCGCAACATTCATGCTTCAGATGCCAAGGAATTCTGCCTCCTTATGCAGGCTTTCAGTTCGTCGAAACCGAAACGCTCGACGCCGGTCAAGCGCGAGGCGAGATCGGGGTCCAAACGAACATCATCCTCGGGAAGCCGTAAGGTCGGCAGTGAGAAGACCGCCGTCTCCAAGAAGAAAAAGTGAACCACGCTGAGACGGTGCGTGTGGCGGGCTGGGGAGTGACCAATACGATGACGAACAGCCGATCCGTGAGAGTTGCGCTCGTCGGGTTTCTATCGTTAGCGATGACCTGTTGGTGCACGTTTGGATGTCGGACGACGTCGTCGTCGGCTGGTCCGGACGTGGGGTCGGATTCGCCAACATCGGCGGTGTCGTACGATCCGTCGCGGGCTTTTCTTACGCTGGATCAGATCAAGCCGGTTCCGGATGCCCCCGCGCCGCCGGCTGAGCCGATTCAGGACTTGTCGTCGCGTAGCGCACGGCGTCTTGCGCGAGCGCGTGATCTCTACCGCCGGCAGCGTTTTACGGAGTCGGGGCTGGAGATCGAGAAAGCGCTCCGTCACGAACCCAAACACCCTCTGCTGCACAGAGAACTTGCGCTGTCGTTGTACGCGACGGGCAACGCCGAGCGGGTGCGGTCGCATTTGCGGAAGGCGCTCGCAGTTCAGAGTGACGACGTCGTGACACACTATCTTGCCGGCCGATTGGCGTTGGACCAGCGGCGGTACGACGATGCGATCAAGAGCTTTCGAATTGCGATGATGGCATCGAATTCGCAGACTTTGCCGTCCTATGCGACGCTGTGTCACTTCTATCTTGCCAAAGCGTTGAATGCGGCAGGCTATCTAACGGCGGCGATCGCGGAATATCGGCAGTACGAGTCGGGCGTTGCAGCGCTCAGCGACAAGGGGCCGGAGTGCATCGACCTCGAGACGCTGGTCGAGATTAACCACGGTCGCGCCGGCGGACCGATTTCGGTGGCGTACGAGAAACTCGGTCAATACGGCGAGGCTGCCGACGCGTTGGCCGATTCGGTGCGGGATCGCAAGCCCGACGCGGGGACCCGCGAACACCTCGCCCGCTTGTTGGCCCGCACGGGTCGCTACGAGGAAGCGCTTGAGCAGGCGAGGTTGCTGTTTGACCAGAGCGATCGTGCGATTGATTTGATGGTTGATATTCACGAGTCCGCGGGACATCCCGAGGGCGTGATCGACGAAATCGAACGACTCTATCGCGACCATCCTGATCGCGTTGATCTGCTCTTGTCGTACGCTGATGCCCTTGGGCGTTTCGGACGACACGCTGACGCGAAGCGCGTGTTGCTGGCGGGTGTGAAACAGCACCCCAGCGAGACGGCCATCATCTGGCGATTGGCGGACATGCTTCGTGACGAAGGCGAGTGGAGCCAGGCTATCGACATCGTTGCGGACGCCCTTGGCGGCGACCCGCTGGTCTACGATACCGCACGGCAGAAAGTTGTTGCCTGGAGTGCCGATGGGCAAGCCGTCGCGACGCTGCTCGGACCAGTCGCGGGTGGATCGATCGACCCCGGCGATTACGCTCGGGCGTATTTGTTGGGAACCTTGGCAGCGCACGCGGGACGTCGCGATCAGGCGAAACGGCTGTTTGAAAGCGCGGTGTCGCTCCGGCCGGATTTCACGCCGGCTCGCATCGAACTGGCGGACATCCATCTGGCGAGATACGAATGGCAGGCGGCGATCGATCTGGTGACGGCCGACAACGACGCGCTTCAGAACGACGGTCGTCTGCAACGGCTGTGTGGCGAGGCGTACGCCGGTCTTGACGAGCTCGATCAAGCCGAGACGCATCTCCGGGCTGCGCTTCGTCTGAACCGCGGCGATGTCGACGCAATGGTTGCGCTCGCTGCGGTCTACCGTCTCGGCGACGAGCCCCGTCGCTATCGGAGACAGCTGGAGTCTGTTCTGGCAGCCAACCCGCTTCATGAGGCGACTCGGGAGAAACTGCTTGAGGTTTATCTTCGCACACCCGATCGCTTGGACGCTGCCCGAAATCAGTTGTCCGAATTGCAAAGGTTGTCCGCTTCGCCGAGCAGGATTGCTCGCTGCGCTGCGCTGGTCGAACGCGGCCCGCCTACGGAGACCACCGATTGGGCGGGGTATGAAAAGCAACTGACGGACGCCATCGAACAATTCGGGGCCGACGCTCGAACACTGGTGCGCATCGCGTCCGCGCGCCTTCGGCTGTCGAGGGCTGAGGACGCGCTGAAAGCGTTGAAGCAGGCGATGGCGGTGGACCCTGCGAACATTGAGGCGATCGAACTGTCCGTTGGTGCGTATGAGCAACTTCTGGACTACGGCAGCGCCATCGACTCGCTGCACACGCTTCTGGCTCGCCATCCCAACCGTCGGCGATGGATCAATCGTCTTGGCTTTCTTCAGATGGTGGATCATCAATTCGACGATGCGTACGCGCTGGCGGTGAAAGAACTGTCCCGGCCGAGACTGTCGGACGAGGACCGCCGCAAAGCCCGTGGGCGGGCGTCTGAGGCGCTTCGCCGGGCGAAACGCCACGACGAACGGATTGCACTGTTGCAGCGATGGCGGAAGGAAGACGAAAACGACGTCACGCTTGCGCAGTCGCTGATCGAGGCGCTCGTCAGTGCGGATCGTTACGACGACGCGATTACTGAGGCGGCCCGGTGGTATGATCGTGACCCGCAAGCCAGCGACGCACGGCAGGCATACTGGTGGGCGTTGATGCGGGCGAAGCGTTTTGATCAGGCGGAACAGGTTGTTCTCGCGGCGTTGGAGGTCGACCCGGGGTCGAGCGCGTTGCAACAGCAACTGATCCTGCTCTTGTCCGTGGCCAATCGTTTCGACGACGCGCTGGAGTTGGTGGACACTTATTCCGTCAGCCCGCGCGAGCGCAACACGTTGGTCAATCTTCGTCTGACCGTGCTTGAGAGTGCGAAGCGCTACGCCGATGCGATCGAGCTATTGAGTGACTGGCTGCTGGAGGAGGAGTCGGCTTCGGGGCGAATCGACATGGGTCTGATTCATCAGATTCGCAGCAGAATCGCTGTGACGCTGATTCTGTCTCATCAGTACGAAGAAGCGGCGAAGAAGCTCAACAAGTGGATCGATGAAGCCGAAAACGACCGCGTCCGGTTCATTTACCTGCGAACATTGTCGCAGTGCTATCAGGGCGCTGACGACAGGGCTGAAAGTATCGATGCGTTGCAACGGGCGCACGACCTGCTGCGTCAGGATGTGGGCATCAACAACGATCTGGGGTACAGCCTTGCCGATGCGGGGATCCGCGTTGACGAAGCTGAGGAGATGATTCGATTTGCTCTGGCGCGCAGCCCACAGAATGGGGCTTATCTCGACAGTATGGGTTGGGTTTTGTACAAGCAGGGACGGTTCGACGAGGCGTTGTCTTGGCTTGAGAAGGCTGTTGACACCGACACGGGAGACGACCCGGTGGTCTACGATCATCTGGGTGATGTGCGATGGCGTCTTGGGAAAGAGGACGCGCTTGGGGCTTGGCGGAAGGCGCTGAAAGTGTTTGTGGACGACCCAACGCGTCTGGAGCCGCCGAGCATGAGGGAATTGCAGAAGAACATCGAGCAGAAGGTGGAGGCGGTTGAGAAGAACATGAAGCCGCCGGTCGCCCCACTGGCCAAGCCGGCGTCTGCGACAGAGCGTTCGCCTGCGACGAAGAAACCGACTTGAGGCGCTCTTGGTGCGAGCGTCCGAACGAGAAAGGATCGTGTGATGTCCGGCCATTCCAAATGGTCAACAATCAAGCACAAGAAGGCCCGGGCTGACGCGAAGCGCGGAAAGAACTGGAGCAAGCTTGCGCGCAACGTGACGATGGCTGCCAAGAGCGGTGGCAACCCGGACGACAACCCGCGACTTCGCCTGGCGATCGATAAGGCCAAGTCTGACAACATGCCGAAGGACACGATCGAGAAGGCGATCAAGAAAGGCACGGGCGAGCTGGCGGGTGCGAACTATGAAGAGATCGTTTACGAGGGGTATGGCGTTAACGGCGTTGCGGTTATGGCGCGTGCGCTGACGGACAATCGCAATCGGACAGCCGGAGAGGTGAAGAAGATATTTGAGCGTGCGGGGGGCAATCTCGGATCGAGCAATTGTGTTGCGTGGATGTTCTCGCCGAAGGGCGTGTTCACCATCAGCGGGGAAAGCGTGACCGAAGACCGCCTGATGGAAATCGCCATCGAGGCGGGGGCGGACGATTCCAGCTCGTCGGAGATGGTACATGAGGTGACGTGCGCTCCGGAGCAGTACGAGGCTGTCAAGGCGGCGTTGGAAGCTGCGGGCATCGAGATCATGTCTTCGGACGTGACGAACGTCGCGGGCGACACGGTCACGCTCGATCTGGAAAGCGCCAAGAAGGTGCTGCGACTTATTGAAGCGTTGGAAGATCAGGACGACGTCGAGAGCGTTTCATCGAATTTCGACATCCCGGATGATGTGATGGAGTACCTGACCGGTTGATGCCGATCGGACTCAGGGGTTTGGTTGCGGGGGCCTCGCTTGCGTCGAACGTGCGGGTTGGCGCGAGTTCGGGCGTTGCGTGGTCTTGGCGCATCAGCGTGTGAACATCGCCAGCCACTCGCGGTTGCCGCCGTCGCCGCGGATGGGACTTTCGACGGTCGCACTCGCGACGATGCCGAGCGCAGCAAGTCTGTCCAGGGTCTTCTGCACAACAGGCCAAGCGTTTTCGTCGGGCAAGACTCCGCGGCGTAGCAGTGGGCGATCTGCTTCATATTGCGGCTTGATAAGGGAGACGATCGTTCCGCCCGGTTCGAGCAAATCCATCGCGCGGGGTAGGATGATGTGCTGGCGTGTCCAACCGACGTCCGCGGTCACGAGTTGAACGCGCTCCGGGAGGCTGACGTCGAGCGCGTTGGTCCGCTCCATGACGACCACACGTGGGTCGTGTCGTAGCGACCAGTCGAGAACGCCGCGTCCGGTATCGATCGAGTACACCCGCGTCGGGCCGTGCTTCAGCAGGCAGTCGACGAACCCGCCAACGTTGCTGCCAAGATCCGCACAGACCAGATTTGCAGGGTCGATCTTGAAGTGGTCGAGTGCGCGAGCGAGTTTCAGGCCGCCGCGCGAGACATACTCGGCGCTTGTATCGTCGACCACGCCATGACTCCGTTCGGGCGGTATAGCGCCGGTGATTGGCGACGTTGGCGCAGACGGAGTTGCACGCGCAAGGAAGCGGTCTCTCGTGACGACGGTGCTGCCACTCCGTTCAGGCTCCCGCGTTGGTCGCCTTCAGGGCGCAGCGCGGGACCATTCCGCGTGCTCAAGATACTGCACCATCGATGCGAAGGGGCGGTGCGCTTGCACACTCGAGCGCGAGGGTGTGCGTTAGTCGCTTGCAAGGGCGTTCAATCTCGCCGCCAGACGCGACTTCTTGCGCGCGACGGAATTCTTGTGGAAAGTCCCTTTGGCGGCGTTCTGGTCGAGCACTTTGGTGACCGCGCGGTATTCGTCCTGGGCTCGCGAGACGTCTTTGTCATGCACGGCTTCGAGAAACTTGCGAATCTGCGTTTTGACGGCGCTGCGGCGGGTCCGGTTGATCGCTCGCCGCTGTTCCGATTGGCGTATCCGCTTTTTGGCGGAATTGCTGTTTGCCACGTTCCATGTCTCCTGTGTGTGTTCTGTTGCGATCGGCGACCAGCGACGGGGCTTCAGTCGTCCGAACGCAACGACTCAAGTCTATCACGAACATCCCGAAAGTTGTAGTCCATCTGAAGAATCTGCCCGAAAGCGTCTCGGGCTTCGGACACTTTGCCTTCCATCTCGTACGCACGTCCCAGCCAGTATCGCAGCTCCTTGGCGACGTTGTCGTCTGGGATTTCGTACGCATCGGCGGCCTTCGATAGGATTCCGATGGCCTGGGAGCCGAACTGCTTCTCGTAAAAGCATCGTCCGAGGTATAAGTCTGACTGGACACGCACTTTGGCGTCCGCGCGTGCAGCCTGGAAATTCGGAATCGCGTCGTCGAACTTGCGCATCTGGAACAGTCGCATGGCGAGGTCGTATTTCAAGCGATTGTTCGTGGGATAGGCGGCGATGCGCCCGCGAAAGGCTTTGATCTCGAACGCGAGCAAATCGGCTTGCAGTTGCTGGGCGGCTGCAACATCGCCCGCTTCGCGTTTGCGGCGGATCGCGCGTTTCAACTGCCGGGCGTGAATATCCTCGGCCTGAACCTTGAAGCCGTACTCGCCATAGGTCTTGAATTTGTCGACCAGGAGCTTGATGGCCCGGTTTTCATCGCGTTGGTCATCTCGGGAGCACAACAATTCGACGAGTTTGCGGACTTTGGCCTGGTTGTCGGGGTTCTCTTCGACGTCCGCCTTCGCTCGATCGATGAGCCGCTGAAGGCTGTCGTCACCCTTAATCATCCGCTCTTCGTTTTGAAGATCCTTCTGGTCGTCGGCGTCGCGCATGCTCTCCTGAAAAGTGTCCGCCGATTCGTACTTGCCTTTGAGGATGGTCAACTTGGTGCTGAGGTCGCGAAGTTGGTTGACCAGGGAGAGGTCTTTCGGGTCGGTGACTTTCTGCATGTTGAGGGCTTCGACGGCCTTTTGGTAGCATTCGACCGCTCGCTTGGCCTGTCCGAGGTTAGCGCAGCGGTCGCCGGTTTCCTCGTAGACCTCTCGTAACAGCGCGAAACGCTTGGGGTTGGGCTTTTTCTCCTTCTCGATGGCGTTCGCGTAGATCGGGCCAATCCACATGATGGTGTCGTGAGCCCGCAGCTTGTTCGCGTTTTTGAGAACGCCCTCGGCGTAGGAAAGATTAAATGGGTCGTGCGAGAGGAGCCACTCGGCGTTCAGCATGGCCTTCTTGGCGTCTTTTCCGGTCATCGAGTACTTCATGGTCTCGGAAAAGCCGGGCTTCTTGCCGCCTGTCAGGTTTCGAGCGGCGGCTGCGGCGCGCAGGGGTTGGTGGGCCTCCTCGACCGCTTCGGGCCAGAAGGCCAGCCCGTCGACGTAGCACTTGATCGCGAAGTCCCAGCTTTTGCCATTGGCGAGTTCGGCGGCTCTTTCGAACCACTTTCGGGCTTTGGCTTTGTCCTTCTCGCTGGTGACGTACGGTGCGGAAGCGTCGGCTGCGCCCTTCTCGGGCTCGGTTGATTTGTTGTCGGCGTCGTGTTTGGCCATGGACTCCGTGTGAAACGTTGTGCTATGATTCCCGCGGGAAACGCGAGGTTGATTGTTTGTCCCCGGGTCGACAAACCAAATGCGGCCTGGGCGGTTGTTGTCGGCCGCTCTCGTCGTCCGCCTCGGTTCAGTCGACCCCAAGGAACTGTTAGTCCTTCATTTACAATTCCTTAGAAGAGCCGAACGCTCTATGCTATAGTGCCCGTCGGTAATGTCAAGCAGACGTCTCAATGACTGGAGCAACGCGTGGCCGTCCCAACATCGGTTGAAAAGCTGAGGATTGTCCTTTATCCCGATCCCGTGCTGCGAAAACGGTGCTCTGCGGTGACCGAGTTCGATCAACCGCTTGCCGATCTCGCCCAACGGATGCTGTCGCTCATGCACGAGGCTAACGGCGTGGGGCTGGCTGCTCCGCAGGTTGGGGTGCCGATCAGAATGTTCGTGTGCAACCACCTGGGGGATTGCGAGCAGGACACCGTTTGGGTGAACCCGGTGCTGTCGGATCTCGAAGGGGTGGCTGAAGCGGAGGAAGGGTGCCTTTCCATACCGGGGATCAACGTACCGAAGCGTCGGGCGACCAAGGCGGTCATCACTGCGTGTGATCTCGATGGCAACAGCATTCAAACCACCGCGACGGACTTGTTGGCTCGAATCTGGCAGCACGAAGCGGATCACCTTGACGGTGTGCTTGTGATTGACGGCATGTCGGAGATGGTTGAACTGGCCAACCGGCGAGTGGTTCGTCAGTTGGAAGCGGATTTCAAGGCCCGTCACCGGTAGAGTACCGATCCATGCGAGTCGTGTTCATCGCGTCCGGAGACTTCGCGATTCCAACGCTTCGGGCGCTGCTCGCGTCTTCGCACGACATCGCCTGCGTCGTCACTCAGCCGGACCGACCGGCTGGGCGAGGTCGGCGGGTGGTGTCGACGCCCGTGAAGCGATTCGCCGCGGAGGCGGGATTGGATGTTCTTGCGTCCGACAACGTCAACGCGCCTGGATTCATCGACGACGTGCAGCGACGCGGTGCGACGCTGGGGCTTGTCATCGCTTTCGGTCAAAAACTGGGCGAACCGTTTCGGTCGGCGTTTTCGGGCGGTTGTGTCAACCTGCACGCGTCGCTGTTGCCGCTGTATCGTGGGGCTGCGCCGTATCAATGGGCGATCATTCGCGGAGAGAGCGAAACCGGAGTGACGGTGTTCAAGCTTGTTGATCGCATGGATGCAGGCCCGGTGCTGACGCGGGTTCGAACCGCGATCGGCGAGTCCGAGACGGCCGAGATGCTGCACGATCGGCTGGCGAACCTCGGGCCTGAAGCGGTCTTCGATGCGCTTGCGATGTATGCCGACGGGGAGGTGCCGCCGGGCATTCCGCAGGACGACTCGGAGGCGACAAGCGCCCCCAAGTTTACAAAGGCTGATGGGGAATTGTCTTTCGATGCGCCAGCCGAACAACTGGTACGCGAGATCAACGGTCTGTGGTCGTGGCCTGGTGCACGGTGTCGGTTTGTTGCGGCGGACGGAACGCGTGACGAGTCTGTCACGCTTGCGCAGGCGAGACTTGTCCCCGCGACACAAGGGATGACCTCACCGGGCAGCGTCACCAGCGAACGTCATGTGGCTGCGACCGGCGGGGCAGTCGAAATCATTCAGATCAAGCCGAAGGGCGGTCGGCGCATGTCGTGGCAGGCGTTCAGCAACGGCCGACATGTCGCACCGGGCGATCGTTTTTGTTCCATCACGGACTGACCGACTTCCGCCGCCACCAGCATAAGCTCAGCAGTGCGAACAGCAGGTCGGCGTGCTCGCTACGTCGATCGCGGTGCTCGTTGTACACCCGGATGATGGCATCATAGTTCAGACAGCCGAACGATTCGATCGTCGGTCGATCGACGGTGTCGAGAAACATCTCCCGAAGTTGTGATCGAAAGAACTCGCCGATGGGAACTTCAAATCCGCGTTTGGGCTGAATCAGGACTTCCTGCGGGAGAACGTTTCGATATCGCTGCCTCAGGATGGTCTTGCCTTGGCCTTTGCTTACCTTCGATGACGAAGGCAGTTTGAGGGCTAACTCGACAACTTCGGGGTCCAGAAAGGGGACTCGGACCTCCAGCCCATGATACATGCTGGCGAGGTCGACCTTGTGCAGCATGTCGCATGGCAGTCCGTATTGAAGATCGAACCCCATGATGCGGTTCAGCGCGTCGTTCGGATCGAGGCGATCGGTCAATTCGAGAAGCCGGTCGTGCACATCATCGCAGGCCGCCTCGGGCAGCAGAATGTCTTCCGCCTCGGGAGACATGATCCGTGACCATGCTACGTGCCTTGCAAACGCGTCGCCGTCAGAAGCCCGTGTCAGCTTGCGAAACTGTCGAACACGATTGGAAACCATGGATGACTTCGAACTCTCGGCGGCACGCATCAACGGTTCGATGACTCTTTGCCGCACGGCGGCTGGCAGGCGGCGATAGGTCGTCCACGCGTGGTGGGCCAGGTATCGCCAATACCCGCCGAACAGTTCATCGCCTCCGTCGCCGGACAAGCAGACCGTGACGTGTTGTTTGGCGAAGGCGGACAGGATGGCCGTCGGAAGAATCGAACTGTCGAAGAATGGTTCGCCGAGGTGATCCAGGATCGACGGCAGCACATCGAGCACGTCGTCAAACCGGCAGATCAGCTCGTGGTGATCCGTTGCGAACCATTGCGACACGCGACGGGCAGCGGCGGTCTCGTCATAGGCGCCTTGGTCCGCCCAGCCGATGGAAAATGTCTTCACCGGTCGAGCGCTCAGTTCCGCAAGGTGGGCAACGATGATGGACGAGTCCAACCCGCCTGAGAGGAACGCTCCCACGGAAACGTCTGCTACGCGTCGTCGCGCCACCGATCGCAGCATTGCGCGATCCACGCGGGACGCGGCTTGCGGATCCGACTGAGAGGCGGTGTTCTGGCAACATGCTTGGACATCGTAGTAACGCACCGGTGCGTGCACACCCGACGCGTCGAATGCGAGATACGATGCCGGCGGAAGGCGATGGGCAGCGTCGTAGATCGTCGACGGGTGCGCGACGTATCCCATTCTGAGGTAGTGGGCGAGTGCCGACGGGTTCACGTCGCGCGACCAATTGCCCAGCGATGTCAGCGCGGGCAACTCGGAAGCAAAAAGCAGTCTCGCGCCGTCGCGACACCAAAACAGCGGCTTGATGCCGAAGCGATCGCGCGAAAGGAACCCGCGCCGATGAACGCGATCGTAGAACGCCAGCGCCCACATGCCGTTCATGCGATCGAGAGCGGAAAAGCCCCATTGATCACACGCTGCCAGAACGACTTCGGTATCGCTCGTGGTGCGGAACGAAACGCCTTTGGATTCCAGATCGCGTCGCAATTCGCGATAGTTGTAGATCAGGCCGTTGAAGACGATCGCCGATCGGCCGTCGGCGGAGACCATGGGCTGACGGCTTGCTTCGGTCGGGTCGATGACCGCGAGACGGGTGGCTGCCAGCCCGATGGAAAACCCGGGGAGATGTTCCAACCACACGCCTTGGTCGTCGGGACCGCGATGGCGAAGATCGGAGCAGGCCCGCAGCAGCGGCGGCTGCGCGATGCGCTCTCCGTTCAGGTCGACGATGCCGGCGATACCGCACATACACGCTTTGTTACGGTTGGAGCGGGGCAGTGGTTCGCGGGAGCGGCTCGCCGAGATTCGCCAACGACTCCGCCACGCCCGATTCCAGCGGGTTCAGTTCGTACGCGCGTTTGAGATGCTCGACAGCGGCTTTCCGGTCGCCCAACCGCAGAAGAAACCGCCCGTACGATGCGTGGGCTGTTGGGTTGTTCGGTTCGATGGCGACCGCCTGACGGAACCGGAGCATCGCGCCGTCGAAATCACCGCGTTCTTCGAGTTCGTCAGCCATGAAGAGATGGGCCCGCGCGGACGGTCCGACGAACGTCATGGCCCATTCGGCGTCGCGGAGGGCCTGGTCGAACTTGCCTCGTAGTTCCAGAGCGTCGTTCTTGGCAATTATGCTGGCTTGAGAGCCGGGATGGGCTTCGATCGAGCGCGTGAAGTATTCAATCGCGCGATCCAATTCGCGTATTGCAGCCGGTCGTTGGTGTTCTGCCAGTGCGCGACGCGCGAAGACCATGCACACGGACCCAAGGTCGAATAGATTCTCCGCGTCTTCCGGTCGAAGTGTGAGGGCGTGCTCAAAATCGCCTCTGGCTGCGGCGAACCTTCCGTCAAGAAAGGCTCTTTGACCATCCACGCGGTATCGGCGAAAATTCGGGCCGCAGCCGATGAACGAAACGCACGTCACAAGCAAAACGATCAACGTCGCCCATCGAGCGCGTTTGGATCGGTTTTCCTCCATCACGGATTCCCCTTTGCTACTGGGTCGAATCATTCATTCGGACCATCACTGTCTGTCATGCCAATGAACCCCGATCGATTCGTTATTCTACATCATCTCGCACCGACTGGCGAGCATTGGGATTTCATGCTGGAGGAGCGGGACCACCTTGCCACTTGGCAGATGCTGTCCGAGCCGACCGGTCGTGACGTGTGCCCGATCGCGTGCATTCGCATCAACGACCATCGCAAAGCATACCTCGACTACCAGGGGCCGATCAGCGGGGGGCGCGGTGTTGTTGAGCGCGTGGACCGAGGCGTGTACGACACGCGTCACGTCGATTGCGACTCGTGGACTGTTCGCCTTGCCGGCAAGCGACTTGCTGGCGTTTTTCGTCTCAAGTGCGATCCCGAGGTGTCCCGCTCGCGTTGGACGTTTTCGGCGGTTTGACGGCCGGGTCCGACGTTCCGCGTGCGATCGCGCTATAGCGGCTGTATCGCCAGGGTGAGCTGCCCCGCCTCCATCCCGATGCTTTGGATGCGAAACCACCGCTTGCCGTTTGGCCAGCGGAAGCGGTTCTTCACGCGGACGCCTTTCAGCAGGCGCTGGGTTACGCTGCGATCAGTCGCTTCGTCGTCGATGAGCTGCACCGTATCCTTTAGTCTTGCCATGGCGAGTTCCAACTCGTCCGCCGCCGGCAGATCGACGACGGTCGTCAGCCAGTCTACCGGCAGTGTGAGCGAGCCGACGACGGTGTTCTCAGCGAACAGTTCGATTGTGTCGACGGACACGCCCACCGATATGCCGAAACTGACGACGGCACGCAGCGAGCCGTCCACCACTGTCGCTCCGATCGTCACCAACTCGTTGTCGAACCATATGACCGGTTCTTGGACGTTGGGCGGAAGCGCGTTGTACGCGTCGGGCCAGATTGCGTTTCGGGATGCGATCCATTCATTGATCGTCTTGGCGGCGAGCGTGAACTTGAACGGCTTGCCTGCGACCAGGCGGCGCGAGAAGTCTTCGAACGCCGCGGGAAGCGACGCTCGGATTCTTGGCAGGTCGTCGTCGGTCAGCTTGGGTGGAGCGTACCACTGAGGAATGTATTGTAGCGACAGAAACATGCCCACCGTCGTAACAGCAACGACGCCCAGCAGGATCACCCCGCCAACCAACAGTCGTCGACGCCAGCGTGAAGTGTTGGCCATCGCGTCCGGCCCCGGCCCCCCGATGCCCCCGGG
>CAYQFV010000016.1:0-1600 GCA_964416845.1 uncultured Phycisphaeraceae bacterium
TCGTTGCCGGCCACGTGGAGGCCGTCGTCTACACTGCGAATGGCCGATATGGACTCGAGCCTGTCTCGCGCATTGGCGCATCGGGGCCGCGTGACCAATACGTTGTATTCCGCGCACGAGACCAAAAGAATTTCAAAGACCTACCGTGCGGCGTCGATGCTGCGCACTTCATACAGAGTGACGGCGGGAACGGTGGCCCTGCGCCATCTGCGTCGGCGGGCACGGGGTTGAGGATCGCCGATATCGGCTTGGACGCGGATTTCGACTTTTTTCAAAAGAACGGGTCTAGCGTCACGAATACTGTCGCCGACATGGAGAGTGTCATCAACGCCCTCGGCCCGATCTATGAAGTTCCCGAGATCGCAGTCACGTATGAAGTTACGACGTGTATCGTGCGGACATCGCCTGGCACTTACGTGTCAAGCGACGCCGGGACTCTGCTCAACGAGTTCCGTGCGGTGTGGCGTGCCGCGCCGGAGGCCGACATCCGCCGGGACATCGCCCATTTGTTCACTGGGAAAAACATCATCGGCGGCACTATTGGCATTGCATGGGTCAGCACTGTGTGCCATTCGCCCAGCGGGTTCGGCTATGGACTTTCAGAGTCGCGTTTCACGACGTTTATGCCCTTCAGGGTCGGCGTGACAGCCCACGAGCTGGGTCACAATTGGAGTGCGCCGCATTGCGACGAGTCACCGACCGTTGATCCGACGTGCAACATCATGTGTTCTGGGATCGGCGGTTGCTCCGGCGTTGTGACGAGCTTCACTTCGCTATCAGCCGGGCGCATCAACGGATTTGTGAACTCCCGAAGTTGCCTGAGCGACTTACTTCCTGCACAGCCTGTGCCGCTGATTGAGTCGTTCGAGTCCGGTACCGTAGATCCGGCCATCTGGTCGTACAACAAGGGGGGTGGCGTCAATAGCAACGCAATGGCCGAGCCGAGCGGTACTATGTCATTGAATCTCAATGCAGCCGGTTCGAGAGAATACCAGGACGACGACATCCGCACCAACTTTGTGTTGCTGGGCAGTGCATCGGTAGCGACCCTTACTTATCGAACGGAACATCGCGGCGTGAACTCCGGCAGCGACCTGATTGTTGAATACTGGAGCGTCAATCGCCAGTGGGTGGAACTGAATCGACTGGTTTCCGACGGCGTGGATCAAACGCAGTTCGCAGCCACCATCCACATTCTGCCTGCGGACGCGATCCACGATGAGTTTCGTGTTCGTTTTCGGACGCAAGTGGATGGCCCGACGGAGCAGTGGTACATCGATGACGTACAAATCACGCTCGACTGCAACAACAATGGTATTACCGACCCGTGCGACACTGATTGCGGGCCGACGGGGGGACAGTGTGATGTTCCAGGATGCGGGCAGTCTGAGGATTGCAACAACAATCTGGCTCCTGATGAATGTGAAGAAGATTGCAACGGATCGGGCGTCCCGGATGCCTGCGATGTCATTGCCGGCACCAGCCTTGACTGCAACAGCAACGTGAACCCGGACGAGTGTGACATCGCGTCCGGTGGTAGCGCGGATTGCAACGGAAACGCCGTACCGGATGAATGCGACATTTCGGGCATGACGAGTAC
>CAYQFV010000016.1:1700-35899 GCA_964416845.1 uncultured Phycisphaeraceae bacterium
ATTGCAACGGAAACGCCGTACCGGATGAATGCGACATTTCGGGCATGACGAGTACAGATTGCAACGGCAACGGCGTTCCGGACGAGTGCGACGTGGCAAATGGCACGAGCCCTGACTGCAACGGAAACGGATTGTCCGACGCGTGCGACCTGATTGACCTGACGAGCACGGATTGCAACGCCAATGCGGTTCCGGATGAATGCGATGTCGCCAACGGCACCAGCCCCGACTGCAACAACAACGGAATTTCCGACGTCTGCGACGTCATCAACATGACGAGCGCTGACTGCAACGCCAACGGTGTTCCAGATGAATGTGATATCTCCGCCGGGACAGCCCTTGATTGCCAGGCCAACGGAGTGCCGGATGTGTGCGACATCGCGGCCGGCACGAGCCTGGATTGCAACGGCCCGGCGACCGATTGTTTCACCATTCACACTGCACCGGGTTGCGACAACGCAGGGATCGAGGCGTGCGTTTGCGGCGCGGATTCACTCTGTTGTACGAGTACGTGGGATTCTAGCTGCGTGTCGTTAGCAGGGTTCTGTTCGAATTGCGCTCCGGGGGAAACCGGAAACGGAGTGCCCGACGAATGCGAGATTCCGTGTGCCGGTCCTGGTGATTGTGACGACTTGAATGATTGCACGCAGAACGTCTGCAATGTTGACAATTTCTGCCGATTCCCGCTTTCGTACGATCCTTCTACCCAATGCTGCAATCCGTCAGGCGGTGCGATCGCCACGATCGATGACGGCAACCCGTGCACAGTGGGGTCGTGTAACCCGGCGGACGGGAACGTAACGCAAACCGGTGTCGGCGATGGTCCGGTTCTCGGTTGCGGGTTGAACGATCCATGTGATGCGGGAGGATGCGCCAGCGGTGTTTGCGTGCCAAACGTGATCGCCTACGGAGACGTTGACCACAACATGACCATCAACCTGTTTGATTTGTTCTGTGTGCTCGACGGGTTTTCGGGTGACTTCACGCTGTGCGCATTCGACGATCTCGACATCGAGCCATGCTCGGGCAATCAAACCCTCAACCTGTTCGACTTGTTCGCAGTGCTGGATTCGTTCACAGGAGTGGACCCGTGCTGTTCGGCGGGACCGTAGCATCTGTTGCGACTATGGCGTGGAGAGCGGTGAGGGTGCGAATGAACGTTCACGGCGCGACGAGACTGGCAAGAGATGCACTGCTGCGACGTTGCGCGGCACGCCCGCAATCGTAGCTTGGTGGGCCACCTTCGCGTAAGGCAGGTCTCGTTTGCGAGGCGGACGCGCATGGGAAAACGCCCAATGCCAGCGCGCGGCATTGGGCGTGTATGACTCGGGGTGACTGGATTCGAACCAGCGACTTCTGCGTCCCGAACGCAGCGCTCTAGCCAGGCTGAGCCACACCCCGATCGACATGCGGATGCTACGCAGCGCAAGTCCTGTTGTCAACGCGGTGGCCAAGCACCCGCGCACGGGTTACCGGTCCCGATGGGCCAACAGGACCGTGTGATTGTCTGTGGCTCACCTTCACCGTGCGGTTTCGATCAGCGTTCAGCGGCTGGGCGGTCGGGTTGCGACTTAAGAGGCGCGACGCAGTACGCGAAGGTTTCGTCGTTGCCGATGCGATGAACCACGCGTCGGCCGGCCAGAACGTGTTCGGTCCACCGGACGCGTTCGTCACCATATCGATGCGTGAATATGAACCACATCCGGTTATGCGTGTCGGCCATTCGATCGAACTGCTTCGAGAACAAATCGAATCGCCCTCGCTCGCGACGGTGTTGGATAAAGACGTCGTCGCTTCGCGCAGGCCAATAGAACTCGAAACCGTGGCTGGCTCCGTAGTAGGCGTAGAACCCGTCACCGGGTTGCTCCAGCGCAGCGACCCGGCGGAGCACGGGGCGTAAATGTTCGGTTTCCGGCGGATCGAGGATGGCGAAGCGGGCAGCCTGAACGGCCGGGACGCCGAAGCACGCGCAGGCGAGGCCGACGGTGATCGGGGCGCTGCGTAGCGTGTTGGCGACGCGTGTGAATCCGCACCCGACGAACATTGCGAACAACGGCACGAGGTAGAGCGACGACCGGTAGGCGCCGAATGGCCATTGCCGCAGCAGTGCGAGCGCGATGTTGACCGCAAGGAGAACGAACGTGTATCTGAAAAACGTCGGCCAGCGTCGACGCACGTCTCCGACGCCGGCCATCGCTGTGAGGGTGACGCCCGCGAGCAACGCAGAGTGGATCGGTTTCAACGTCACGGCGTAACCGCTCGCAAAGCACCACAATCCGTAGCTCTTGCTGATCAGCCAATGCGCGAGGTTCGCGGGCGTGAACGCGACAAGCCACGCATGTTCGTGGATTCGAAAATACTCGACGGTTGCAGCGCGGTTCTCCGCGCCATCAAGCCACGAATACCAGGCGAAGACAACCGGCACGAGCGCGACGGTCAGGGTGGCGAGAAGTTTGAGGTTGGCTGCTCGCCGCGGCTGGTCTCGCCAGGCCGCGACGATGAGAAACGGGCCCCAAGCGGCGGCAACAAGGATCGGCGAGAAGCCGAAGATGAGTCCCGCGAGCGCGCCGGCGTAGAACGTCAGCACCCGTCGCCGACTGAAGCTGCTGGTTGCCTTCGCACCGAGCCCGACGATCACAAGGGTGAGGACGGTCTCGAAGCTGAAATCCTTGAGCACGCGCGAGTAGAACAGCGTGTCGGCATGAAACGCGACGAATGCGGACGCAGCGACCGCCGAGCCTTTGCCCAGGTGGGGTTTGGCCACGGTGTAGGTCAGCAATACGGTCGCAAGCCCGAGCACGGCGTCTGGCAGGCGAACCCAGAATTCCGTTCTGGCGATCACGTGTTGAATGAACCAGTAGACGGCCAACTGACCGGGAGCGAACCAGCGGATCTGAGAGAGATTGCCGTGGTGCGACCAGTTTGCCCGCCAGCCTTCATCGTGAGACAGGCTGTCATGTCCGAGGTTGGCAAACCGGACAACAGCTGCGGCGGTGATGACAAGACCGACGGTGAGTGCGATGCGGTGCTCTACGATCACGCCAGCGCAGCGCGCCCGTAGCGACGCGGGGCGCTGCCCCATAGCTACCGTCACCAGAAGCGGCTCGACAGAACTTGGCGTGTGGGCGGTCATCGTGCTTTGACGGTCCGACGGCGTTGGTCATGGGGACCAAGTAACGCTCGCTACCGTTGTATTCTCTCGTCGTGTCCAGCGCCAGTCGGCACCGTTCGATGGCATTAACAGCATTATCGGATGCTCCTGGGTGTGGCTGTAGCGTGATCGATCCGTTGCGGGACGTTGGGCCGACATCTGCGTTGGGAAAACGCGGCTGCGTAGCCGTGGCGTGGTCGACACCGCCGGACTTGCTGCCAGTAGAACTCTGGGAGGCAGATTGATCGCTGACAACCCGCACTGGCGTGGTGCTGCTCGCCGAATTCCGAGAGTGATTTTTCGATGCGAGCGGTAGCTTCACCGCCCGTGCGATTTGGGGTGAACGGGTAGCACGGAACGTCCAGAGCGTTCGGACGAATCCCGCATCGCGTTCGTTGGCGGAGGCGGCGTACGCCGGTGCCCAAGTACTCCTTCTTGCGCTTCAATTGCGAATTATCGGTTGAGTCGGCCGGTGTTGCGCGTTACACTCGTAGCGCATGAGGGGTAGAGACTTGGCGAGCCACCGGCCTGGCACTTCCTCTTGAAGCAGGATTCGGCGAACGGATGGGGTTCGCGCCGGTCATCGGCGCCGCGTTGCGGCACGCGACGACAGCGCCGTGCACGACACCTCGCCGCACGCATCTTCGTCTCTTGCGGAACAACCGCGCATTTTGTCTCCTCGCCCGGCTGCGGTGATGGATGAATTACCATCATTCAGCCCAGAAGAGTTCGACGTGCGTGTTGTCTTAGGGGCATTGGCAGCACTGTAATCGTGGTGTTTGTCGGCTGGGGCAACGCCGGTTCGCAATCGGTGTATCGATCGAACAAATCAACGAGTCTGGACTTGGGTGGAGGTGCAGCAGTGATGATGAAAAACAGGATTGGGTCGTTGTTGGGTCGCGCGTCAAGGCCTGCGTGTTGCGCAAGCTTGGCACTTATGGTCGCGACATTGGGAATTGCGGAGCGCGCGTCGGCAGGGGTGTGCGTCGTTCCGAACATTGGGGGGACGGCATCATTGCCGCCGAATTGTACGCAGGGTTATGTAAGCCCGGATCAGCTTCACCTGATCATTGACGGCCTTCCGCCGGGCACTGAGATCATCCTGGATGTGTCTCACGAGCGATTCGATCTTTCCAGCGTAACGCCCGGAGGAAACCTCGGCGGAGAGATCGAGGAATTCGCGTCGGTGCTGCTGATGAACATGAAGGGCACGGGGAAACTCGCAGGTTTCCAAAGGTCGCTCGTCGTTCCAGCGATGACCGAGACCCACGTTGGCCCGCGCACGCCCGGTGACCCCGTGCAGAGCTTTCCGACGGAGTTGGTTCGTCTGCAAGGCGCGCTGGCTGGCGACCCGGATTTTTGCCAATTCTCCGTAGTGGCGGGCGGGGCGTTCGATCTTCCCAGCCCCGGACAAACGACATTGACGCAACTGAACGCGGCAGGCGGCGACTTCGCGGTGGACAGCTTTTTCGACATCACCTATCAAATCGACTTCGCCGGATGTCCCACCGGGCCGCTCGCCGGATTGGCTGGTTCGACCCGCGCAACGGTTCGCATGCAGGCGGGATTGCCATCCATCCATCCCGGTGATGATTTGTGGCACACGGTCGCGCGAACAAACATTGAGTTCGGCGGTGACACCATTCCGCCGATTCCAGCCGGTTTTCTGTGCAATAACTCCCCAGCGTTTAGCGGGCTGGTCGAACTGCGAGGTGTTCCCGTGGATCCGACCAACCTCGGAAACACCGACACCATCGTCCGCCGTTTGGAGCCAGCCAGCTTGCCGACGGTAGGCGCGAGCGACACCATTCCGATCGAGTTGGTCGCGATGAGTCTAACGAGTGTCAATCCGGTCGATCTTGGGTGTGGTGTGCTCTTCGATGTCCATGTTGGTTTGCAGCCTGCACCCCCATCAGGGGGAACCATGACCATCGTCAGAACCCACGATGACGGCGGCGTGTTCGATTCCGACATGGTGGTTTATCCTCGGATATCCTTCTCGCCGGTCGGCAGCCTCTCTGAGATCGTTCTGCCGTTCGCTCAACCTATCCCGCTCGTCGACGATGTGCCGAACGATTGGGTGCACCAATGTCCGTTGGACGTTTTCCCGACATCCGGGCCGAATTTCTGGCCTATCCCCGTTCCCAATATTGAGGTCCACCCCGGGGCGGCCATTCACACCGTCGTGCCGGCAACGAATCGTCCCAAGCCTCCGCCCGATCGGTTCGGCGATTGGCGAGACCCGAACTCAACGGCACCTCCTTCGCATGTCACGTTTGGTCTTGGGGGAGAGATTCCGCCCATTCCGGCTGATTTCTTCGGCCCTGGATCGGCTCCGTTCGAGGGCGTGATCCAGCTTCGTGGTCGCCCTCTCGATCCGTCGACGAGCAATGCAACAACTGTGTTGCAACGTGGCAACGATCCGGTTGCCCCGTCTGACCCGGTCGGAACGAATGGATATGCACCAGTGGAGATGGTCGCGCTCAGCTTGGTCTCGGTGGAACCGATCGTAGTGAATCTCGCTGACGGAACGACGTCTCGATGGGACGTCGAGGTTCGGCTGTCGCCCGGGCTCCAAGTTGTGGGGCAAGTGGGTGCTAACAAGACCGATCCCAACGGTGGTTCATTCAGCGGCGACTTCGCTATTTGGCCTCTGTTTCGATTCACGTCCGTTGCCAACCCCACAATGGCGCTCGTGATGGATACCCGTCGAGGTATGCCGCCACTGCCGTTGTTTGCGTCTGGCGATTTTGTTCACAACGTGGATCCGGCGCTGGGCGTTCTGGTTGATCCACTCTCGCGCTGGTATCCGGGAGTCGCGTCGACACCAGTGGGGCAGCAGTTGCGACCGGTGACCGCGCAGACGCAAGATCAACGAACCGTGCTGCACATCGTCTGTCCGCCTGTTCCTCCGCCGACCCGATGTCCCCTGCCACCCAGCCCGTTTGAGCCATCGTGCGACGCGCTGGTTGCCCGTGACTGCGAATCGATCGGTACGGCCGGTGGCTTCTGTATGCCGCGAGCGGTCAAAGTGGACGCAGGGATCCCCTTCGCAGACAAGTGCGCTTGCCTAACGCCGGACGACTGTGGAGCCATTGTGATCGAGGGTTCGCAATTGTCGTGTCCGGGATTCTGCCCGGCTGTGACGGACGTCTGTCAAATCCACATAAATGGCCAGCCGACCGGGCGACCGAAGATCGACTCGTCGGTCATCGTGGACGGCGGATTGGTAACGTGTGAATGCGCGCCACCACCGCCCGACGTCTGCATGCCGTTAGAAGATGGTTCGGGATGTGCGGATTTCGCCTGTCCGACCGTCTCACCGGGCGCTGCCGGGGCGCCGTGTATCGTCCCGAATGTCGGCGGAACCGTAGTACTGCCACCGGCCGGATGTGCATACCTGAGTCCGAACGATGTGCACCTCATCCTCGATGGCCTGCCACCTGGAACGACGATCAAGGTCGGAGCCAGTCACGAGCGATTCAATCTGACCGACGTAACGCTGGGCGGCACGCTCGGCGGCGACGTGGAGAAGTTTACTTCCGCGCTGATTCTCAATATGCAGGGAACCGGCGATTTGGCGACGCTTGCACGAACGATCGTTCTACCGGTCACATGCGAAGTCCACACCGGGCCGAGAACGCCGGGAGATGCTGTTCAGACATTCCCGAATGAGATGTTCCTATTACAGGGGGCGCTTCCGCCGGGCGATCCTGACTTTGAGTCACTTCACATCATTGGTGGATCCGGCAACGGCTTGCCCAGCCCGGGGCAGACGACGCTTCGGCGCATTGGTCCGCCGGGTGGCGCGTTCGAGGTCGACAGCTTCTTCGACATCACGTACCGAATCGATTTCGTCGGCCTGCCGGGTGGCGCGCTCGATGGCTTGTCCGGTTCGACGACGGCTACGATTCGCATGGGCACTGGTCCCGGCGTTGTCGATCGCTGCCAGCCGTCGTGTGTCAACTTCGACCCGCAGACCGGCGCCGTTCTCGTGACCGACTGCGCGTGCCACGGTCCCAACGACTGCCACGTCGAGTTTGGGGCTGCCGCGATTCAACCCCACTGTGTGGCGAACTGCCCAGCCGGTTTCGTATGTGTCGAAACGACGACGACCAATGCCGACGGAACGGTTGACATGTGCTGCGGCTGTGAACCGGCACCGACGGGGGCATGCTGTTTGGCCACGACCCCCTGCCGGGAAACGACGCGCGATGACTGTCTCCAAGCGGGCGGCGCCTTCGCCGGTGAAGGATCCATGTGCTCCGGAAGCGCCGAATCCTGCTGCTTGCCGGGAGGCGCGTGTCGAATGATGGATCCGACGTGTTGCGAATTGGCCCAAGGAACGCCATTGCCCGGGCGAGATTGCCAAGGACGTCAGGCGTGTTGCACCGACACGGGTGAATGCGTCACAGCCGACGGGACGTGCTGCTCCGACGCGATGGGCGGGCTGCCGTTAGGCCCGGACACCCAGTGCAAGGAACCACTGAAGTGTTGTCTTCCGGACGGGCAGTGTGACTTGATGGACCCGCAATGCTGCGAGAAGTTGGGCGGGTTCGTTGGCTCTCGAACGCTGTGCGAGCCGGACGTCGGATGCTGCCTACCCGGCGGCGAATGCGTGAACATGGATCCGGAATGTTGCCGCGGCTTGGATGGCGTCGTTCAGCCCAACGGCTGCACGGGACAGGTCACCGGTTGCTGTCTCCCGGGTGGTCAATGTCGCGATCTGGATCCCACATGCTGTCAAGCGGCGGGCGGCGAAATCCTCGGCGAGGCCTGTGGCCCGCCGGTAGGCTGCTGCTTGCCGAGCGACGTCTCCGGTGGACACTGCGGATGCATCGAAACCGATCCGCGTTGCTGCGTGGCAGTTGGTGGTGAACCGTTGGGACCGAATGATACGTGCCTCGATCCGCCCTGCGGTCGTGGGCCGTTCATCGTCCATGGAACTGCGCAACCGGGCGAGACGAGTCCATGCACAGGCTACATCGATCCGCGGATCGAAAGTGTCCGGACTCCCTTCGGCCTGCCTCGTGAGGTCGGCCCGCGCGAGTTCATCATCGAGTTCAGCGAGCCGGTATTCGCCATCGGTGGCGGGCCTGTGAACGTCTCGAGCTTTGACGTGCGCGAGACCGGTCCGATGTCCGGCTCGCCTCCGACCGTGAGTTCCGTGGTGATGTTGAACCCGCAGTTGTTCCGCGTGAAGTTGAGTCGGATCATCTCGTTCCGAGAGTGGACGACGATTCGCGCGAAGGTTCAAGACGCCTGCGGAGATCCGATCATCAATCTCGGCGACCTCGGCGTCAAAGAGGTCAGCCCCGGCGAATTCGTCGGCGTTCCCGAGCCGGACCGAATTGATGTCGGGCGTCTGCCGGCCGACGTCAATCAAGACGGCGAGGTGTCCCCGCTGGATCTGGTCAACCTGCGTCAGTTCCTGTTGGCCAACTCGTTCCACAACGCGTGCGACGATCTGCTCTACTTCGATCTGAATCGAAACGGCGCGCTCGGGGACCCCCAAGATCTGATTCGGTTCCGTCAGATGATCAGCGGCACGCCGCCCGCGACCCAGAATTGGACCGGGCAAATGATGAACTCGCCTCAACCCTAGCCTGCCGCTAGAGCAGACTACGAACAGCTTGACCCAGCCCGCTGCTCTCGCCATGGGGGCAGCGGGCTTGTTTGTTCGACCGGCCGATCCTGCGTGCGCTTGACCGGGCCTGTCACGACCGTACCCTGTCGTCGTGGCCAACGCGAAGCTACTAATCTTTTCCAAGTACCCGGCCGCGGGGCGCGTGATGACGCGATTGTGCCCCCCGCTCACCCACCTCGATGCCGCGCGCGTCCAACGTTCGTGCATACGAGTGGTCTGCGAGAGGGCATACCGCTCCTGGCCTGTGCGCCCCGAATTGGTCGTATCTCCCGATGACAGCGTGTCGGCGTTTCGGGAAATCGTCGGGCCGCTTATACCGATCGCCGCCCAGGGTGACGGTGATCTCGGCGCAAGAATTGCGCGTGCAGCGTCCGCCGCACTGGCTGCGGGCGAGCCGACGGTTCTCATCGTCGGTACCGACAGCCCGACCATGCCAACCCATTTGCTCAGCGCTGCGGTCGCCGCTCTGAACAGTTCGGACGTCGTCATCGGGCCGACAGAGGACGGCGGCTTCTTTCTCGTTGGCCTCAGCAAGTATGCAGAAGGCATGTTCGCCGATATTGAATGGGGAAGCGATCAGGTCAGCGCCCAGACTACCGCGCGGGCGTCTTCGTGCGGCTTGGGCGTGACCATTCTGGAACCGTGGTACGACTTGGACCGCATAGCTGATCTCGAACGAGCCGTTGGCGAAATCCGCGACGGCGGGCCGCCCGAGGCTGTGGAGTTGTCGTACGTGATCGGCGAAGTGTTGCAAACCACCAACACGCAGACGCAACGATCGAAAAAATGAACGACGACGCTACCAACGATCAATGCTTGAGTGAGTTTCTCGATGCGGTCGCAGCGCGGCAAGCCACGCCAGGTGGCGGGTCGGTGTCAGCCGCGGTCGGCGCGCTGGGGTGCGCCCTCGGTCGAATGGTGGCAGCCTATTCCACCGGCAAGAAAGATACGGCCGAAGACGTCGCCAGCGAGGTTGCGACGATCGCCGCCTGTCTGAAGCGCGCGGATCTCGTCCTTCGCAAGTTGATGCTTGAAGACGAACAGGCCTATCAAACGCTGCGGGCTGCTGGCAAGCGTTTGAAGGACGATCCGTCAAGCGCGTCCCAACACCGCAAAGCGTTGCAAATCGCGATGGCTGTTCCGATGGAAATCTCAGCCATCGCCGGCGAGTCGCTTCATTTGTTGGAGCGCTTGCTTCCCCTGGCCAACCGATATCTCGTGAGCGATTTGGGCGTGGCTGCCGTGCTCGCCGAGGCGACGGTTCGGGCGGCGGCCTACATGGTTTACGTGAACGCCTACGCTCTGGACGACGCTGAGATACGCCAAAAAGCGGATCACGAAATAGATCAGCATATCTACAAAGCCCGCAAGACGCTGGAACGAATCGAAGCGGGCTTGAAGGACCGTTTCTAGGCGACGTCGGCAAGACCAGTGCAGAGGCGACAGGTTGCATCGTTTCGCGTCGGGCGGTTACTTGCGCAGCGGCGATACGTTGGAGACGTGGCGACGATCGGCCGATATTCAATTCTGATGTCAGACCCCAGCGGCCATCAGATCGACGAGTACGCCGGAGACGAGCCACAAGGCTCAACTCGTCGGCGTCCGTGGCTGGGGATTCAATTCGAATGCTGCCGCGCCTATCAAAGAATCTACAAGAACGCCGAGGGCACGGAATACGTCGGGTTCTGCCCGCAATGCGGCGTATCGGTCCGCGTACCCATCGGCTCGGGCGGAACAGACGCCCGGTTCTTCTCAGCGCGATAGATCGGCGCGGTTTCCTGAAGCGGACACGACGTCACGGCCGTGCGGACTCTCCCGGTTGTGCAGTCCCGCACGAATGACCCGCCCGCTGCTCCGCAAGCATCGTTTGGAATTCGTCTTCCGGAATCGAAATGATGAACCCGTTCATCAGTGCGAGGATACGCTGATTGCCTTCGAACGTGTGTTTGGAGTAGGCCACGATCGTGTCAGGACACGTCCTCCTGCCCACGGACCAATCAATACCGGTCACGTAGATGTAGTCGTTCAAATACCGATGATCACGATGCCAGATCAGGTCAGCCCCCCGACGTCCCTTTCCGAAACACGCCAGTGAGAACATCGCGGCGATGACAAGTGCTGTGACGGCGGCTCGACGCAGCAAACGACCACGCCGCCAGACGAACAGTACGAACGCCGTCATGTAAACTGTGACGAGCATTCCGGTCCATACCCAAGCCCGCGCGAACCGTTGCCACCGGTACCGATGCTCCGTCGCCACGCTGTCGAGCGCGGGATCGAAGCTCTGCGGTGAGGTTGCGACGAAATCGCCCATGTCGAACGCGGATGGATTGGCCACGCGTCCCAGCTCGACGTCTGCCTCGTTGATGATGTGCCTGAGGTTGGAGAATACCTGGCCGTGGGCGCTGCGAAGGCCCCCACACCACGTGACGGTAGGCGTCAAGACGGCGAGAGTCGTCGCGAAGAGGACGATCGCCACGCCGGCGGCGATCCTTGCGTTTGGGCGAAACCAGGACCAGGCAGTCGGGCGCTTGGCGTAGTACGTCGTTGGATCGTCGGGCGAGAAGCTTGTTCCGCATTCGGGACATCGCGGATCAAGTTGAGCGTGAACGTCGTAATGGCATGTACGGCAAAACATGATCAAGCAACTCCCATGCCCGCTCGATCCTATTCCTCGCGAGGCGTCGATGCCAATTCGACCAGTCAATTGATCGCCACCGCAGCCTCATGATGGCGCGTGACGCACGGATGGTAGAACTCGTTATAATCCCGGCCGGTTGGCGTGCGCGGTTCTATCTCTTGTGGGAGTCTTGGGCGTGCTAAGCGAGTGGTATTTTGGCGACGGATTGCCGACGTGGGCGCTGATGGCGGAGATCGTCCTCGCGGGCGTGGTCGTGGTGCTGTCGGGTTCGCGTCTGACGCTTCTAGCGGACAAGGTGGCCGACAAATACAACCTGGGCGGAGCGTGGATTGGGCTGGTGCTTCTCGCAACCGTCACCTCCCTTCCGGAGGTGGTGACCGGGTGCACGGCGGTCTGGGTGGATCAGCCGAACATGGCGTTCGCGGCTATCTTCGGCAGTTGTAGTTTCAACATCGTTCTGATCGTCCTGTTCAATTTCTTCGTCGGCGGCGGGTCGATTCTGCGCGGCAAAGGACGATCACACGCGTTAAGCAGTTCGTTCGGCATCGTCATGCTGTCGCTCGCCCTGCTGGGGATCCTGGCAGCCGAAAAATTCTCGCAACACGTCGCCGTCGCGCAGGCCCTTGAAATCACGGTCGCGCTGCTGATCGTGATGACCTACGTGCTCTGTATGAAGATGATCTATCGCACGGAGATGGAGACCAACGGGGCACAAGAGGAGCACGACGACACGTCCGACAGTGCACACTCGGGGCTGCTTCCCAGGGTGATCGGGGTGTCAGCCGTTCTGGTCATGGGCGCGTGGTGGTTGGCGCGAACGGGCGACGTGTTGTCGGATCATCCCATCGAAATGATCGGTCGGCCGCTGGGCGCAACGTTCGTCGGGTCATTGTTCCTGGCCATCGCGACATCGCTTCCCGAAATCGTCACGGGGTTGGCGGCCGTCAAGCTCGGGAATCTGGACATGGCGCTCGGCAACATTTTCGGCAGCAACATGTTCAACATCTTCGTCATTCCGATGCTCAAGGCGACGTCGCTGCTCTCGGGGCGTTCGCTTCTGATGGCTGGCGATCGCTTCAACGCACAGCAGGGCATGATTTCCGGCCTGTTGCCCATCCTGCTGACCGCGGTCGTGGTCGGCAGCATCAGCTATCGAAGTCGCCGGACGGTCTTGAAACGCTTCGGCGTGGATTCCGCCTTAATCGCTACGATTTACGTCGCAGGCATGATCGTCTTGCTTGCCGGGTAGCGACTTGCCGAGCAATGGGTGGCCACACGGTCAAACAAGCCGACGATGGGAGCAGGGTTCAACGGGGCGTGCGTCTACGCGCAAGCGACGCAACGCTACGGTCCGCAGGTCGGGTCGGCCGTCTGCCCCGATCCGCTGAAGCATATCTGCAACTGACGGAAATCGACGAGGTCGACATCGTTGTCGCCATCTGAATCGAATTGGACGCATTCGGGGCTGATGGTCGTCGTGGCTGCCGGTCCGGTGACGCATGAGACGAAGGTGGCCCAATCGTTGACGTCAACATCGAAGTCGACGTCGGAATCACCGAAGGGGACATCGAGCGGGTCGGACACGTGGAGAAAACCGCCGAGCGTCAGCGAAGGTTCGAACACGATGTTGCGATCCCAGAAGAAGTTCATGCCCAGCACGCCGTCGAGTGGTCCGCCCGCGGGTGATTGCAGAGCGATGGCGACGAACGGCGCTTTGGAGAACCGCATCGCCCCGCCGGCAGCGTTGATCGTGACGATGTCGATGTAGTACCCGGGCACGCCGGTGACCAGCCCGCCCACCCCGCACACGTCGACCGTGAAATCCGGCTCCAGCGGCAAATTGAGATTGGCCAGCACGTTCGGGTTGATGATGGACGTTTGCGCCCCGGTGTCGACCATCATCGTGAGATTGGTCGACGCAGTGATCGCGCCCGGTTCGCCCATCGACGCGGTGATGGTCGTGAAGAATGCCCCGCCGAACGGAAAGTCCAGCGCCGACGCCGAAAGCGCCGTCGGTGTTCCCGGTGTGTTGAGGTCGTCAATGTTCGAAAGATCGGGATAGAAACTGGCGGTGGTGGCGAAAGGAGAGAAACCGTTGAACGTGATGCTCACCTTGCGCGAGAAGACCGGAAGGGCTTGACCTTGGGCCTGAATGACGACATCCGGGCTTGTCACGGATTGACCGCGCACGTCCACAGTGACCGGCGTGTCGACTCGGATGATGGTGTTGAAGAACGAGAGAAAGGGCGTTCCGACGATGGCGATGGCCAACTCCGCGCCGTCACACGTGATCGGGGGCATGGCGACGACCGCAACGTTCGAATGTCCTTGCACGGCGGCCAGGTCTAGGGCGCCGAGCGGGTCGATCGCAGATAGCCCGGCGGCGAAGAATGCAATGGGCTGGGAGATGCTCGCGAGAATGGAATCGCCACCCACGCCGCCAATCCCGATCGTGTTTTGCGTCAGGAACGCTCCGGTAAGCCCAAGCAAGTCCGCCGCTGACCCCGCGGCGAGATCGACGGTGGAACCGCTGTCAAACACGCCGACAACGTAGTTGAGGTCTGCTGGGGCGTTGAGAGGCAGGCCGACGTAGGTGAATTCGAGCTGGTGGACGTAGTCCAGGTCGACGATCGACTCCTCGTCAGACGTGGTGATGGCGACCAACGGCGAGAACCCAGCCAATCGCGGTCTCGGGTAGGGCACCGTTGCGTCAGCGGCTGACGTCGGTCCGGCGGCGCGGGCGGGCGTCGTGACCGACACGACGGTGCGGTCGAATCCCATGCGGAGATGCAGAGGCCGGGCGATCGGTTGCTGCTGCGCGAATGCGGGAGACGTAGCCAACATCGCCAGCAAAACGCCGCGCATTGCGACGCGCACCACGCCCACGGTTGGTTGGTTGTTCGTTCGGTACGGCATGAAGCCCCCCAGTTATTCTCGCCGACGCACGCCATTGCGACGACGGACCGCCTGTCCGGTCATCTCTTATTGTTGCGATAATCTGGTGTCGTTTCAACTGTGGATCGCATGGCGGCGGCAGTGAGATCGCCGAGCGTTCTGCGTTGTGCGGCCTGAAAGCCCGATGTACACGGTTTTGAGATTCGGACCTTGGAGGCTCAATTGATGAAAAACGGGGGTCGGGTGACTGTGACACCCCGTGACACTATGGATCGGCGCGGCCGTCGAGGATGTCTTGCCGGCATTGACGTACTTTCTGTGCGTCGTCGCTGGAATCGTCCTCGGAGAGGAGGTTTTCAGCGCCTTTGAGGATCTCGGAGGCTTTGGTCAGATCGCCGGAGCGACGGTAGGCTTCGGCGAGATGGAAAATGCCAACGATGAACCTGGGGTTGTCTTGGAGGGCTTTGGTGAGGATGGCGATGGCTTTTCGATATTCGCCAAGTTGAACATAGGTCCACGCGAGCGTGTCGTGGACGGTTGGGCTACCGGTGATGACGGAGGCTTGTTTGGCGTAGGCGACGGCGTCGGCGGGCCTGTGGAGTTTGTCGCTGAGAAGGTAAGCGAGGTTGTTCAGCCCGATAATGTTACGATCGTCCAGCTTGAGCAGTTGCTCATAGTCCTGCCTTGCGAGGTCCCAGCTTTCTTGCTCTTCGTGCATGTTGCCCATGGCGGCGTAGAGGAGGGTTTTTTCGTCGTCGCTCTGGGCGGTTTCCAAGAGGGCTTCGGCGTTGGCGAGCGCTTCAGAGTGTCTCTTGAGCCGGCTGAGCAAGATTCCCAACAGGTGTTTGTTCGCACGCTTGAGTGCGGGGTTGGCTGGCTCGCGGCGGAACAAGTCGATGGATTTTTCGCCGCCGCAGGATGTGATGATGGCCGTGCCGAGGTCGCGGACGAGCGGTAAGTCTCGGAACCCGCCGGCATCGAATGCGTCGAGGAAGATGGACTTGGCGGCGTCAACGTCTCCGTTGAGGGCCAAAATCACCGCGTAACGCAGCTTGACGCGTGGTGTTCGCTTATCGACGGGTATGGATTGCTGGTAGTACTCGATGCCCCGATCGAACAGTTTGAGCGCAGCGTATGAAGTCAGAAGGGGGGTCGTGTACTTGGGGTCTTGGTGACTCAGTTTGGCGGCTGCCTGGTAGTCGCCCATGGCGCCCGCGCGGTCGCCGAGCTTGTCGGTTACCGCTGCACGGGTCTTAAGCCATAGAGGTTCGTTGGGATAGAGGTTGACCATCGACGTGCAGACCCGCAGCGCGTCGTCGTAGCGATCCTTGCCGGAGTACAGCGTGATGAGATGCGCGGCGACTCGTTGGGCTGTGGGGTCGAGATCGATGATGGATTCAAGCTCTGCCGTGGCGAGATCGAAGCGGTTGATGAGAACGTACGCATCCGCCAGGAGCATCCTCGGTTCGTAGCTGCGGTATTTGGGGTCCAGACCGCGTAGCAGCTCGAGATCGTGGACGGCGGGCTCTCGGCGGCCTTGAGAAGTGTAGAGCTTGGCTCGTTGCAGCCGGGCGTGCTTGTTGTCGGGATGGGCGTCGAGAAAGCGTGTGAGCTGGTCGATGGCGATGTCGATATCACCCTCGACGGTTGCCGCGGCGGATCGCAAGAGCGGACCGGTGGGGTCGTTCGGGTGTTGGTCGAGGTAGGTATCGATTTCGCTTCGCGCTTGTCGGTAGTCTCCGGCGCGAAGGTGGACGTCAATCTTCTCTCGCTGGAATCGTGCGGCTAGCTCCGGCGCATTGGATTGGGTCAGTGCGATGGCCTTATCGTACCATTCGATCGCTTCGGGAAACTGGTTTCGAGACACCTTGAACGCGGCGAAGGCGGCGCACACGTGGACGGACTCGTCGTAGGCGGCGGCTTGACGGAGGGCTTGCTCAGCCTTGTCGTAATGCCGCAACTTGTGCCAATGATTGGCGATCAGCAACTCGAACTGGGCTTTTTGGGCGTTGTCGGTAGCGGTCTCGACGCGCTTGGTGGCGGCTTGCAGCGCGCGGTCGACTTTACCCGTACCTCGGAAGAAGTTCATCGCGATACGAAGCGCGGCGGTGTCGATCTTGGGTTGCGTGACCACCGACTCGAAGCATTCATCGGCCTTGTTGATCTGTTTGGTGCGAACGTAAAGTTGCGCGAGCTTCACGAGATTGGTGACGTCGTCCGGGTTTTGCTCGCGAAGTCGCAATCGTCGTGCGATGCCTTGGGCGGGGGTCGCTTGGTCGCGAATTGCGAGAAGCTGCTCTTGTACCCATGAGTCGTCGGGGATTAAGCGTTCGCACTCCTTGAGTTGTCGTTCGAACTGTTCGTCGTCACCGCGCATCTGCGCGATGACCGCAAGCCCGCGGTGGGCGGCGGCTTTGTCGGGGTCCGCATCGATCGCCCGCTCGAAGTATGCTTGCGCTTCGAGAATCTGAGGTGGGTTCAGAGACATGTGACATTCTCCGACCCATGTGAGTGTGCTGGCGTTGGTGGGTTGCTTCTCGAGTGCGGCCTTGAAAGAGTTGAGCGCTAGCGCAGGCTGTTGACGCAGCATGTGAACCCGGCCTCGATAGGTGAGGCCGTTCGCTCCGTCGACGTTGAGTTTGACAGCCTTCTCCACATATTGGTCCACGCGGGGCCAATCTTTGTTGCCGGCAGCGAAGGAGAACTGTCGTTCGATGATCTCCCTCTGGTACGCGAGGCGGGCGGCGCGATCGATGGTCGTGCTTCCAGCGGCGAGAAGGGCTTCAGCCTTATCGAGGTTGGTAATGTATTGGTCAAATTTTCGCTGCGTGTAGTACAACCTGGCCAACTCGATGTGTCTCGCGAAGGGGTCTTTGATGCCGTTCAGGACGTCGACGCGGGCTTGTTGCCGATCTTCGGAGGAGAGGTCTCGGCGGGTTTCGAGTTCGATCAGTTTGATGTTGATATCGTCGGGGGCGTCCTGAAGGGCGCGGCGAACGATCGTCGCAGCGTCGTCGTACCGGTCAAGTTTGGTGAGAATCCGGACGGCCCAGTGGAGGTAAGTGGTGTTGGTCGGCTCGCGCTCGAGCAACGATTGGTAGACGCGGAGCGCATCGTCGAACTGCTCGTTGTCGTACAGGATTTGGGCCTTGAGAAGCAGGTCGGGGGCGGTTGTCGGCATCCTTTCTTGGATACGCTCGGCGTGTTCGATCTCGCCGCTCTTGGCGAGTGCGGCGACCTTAATGCGCAGGGCGTCCTCGTTGTTGGGGACTCGGCGAAGCGCTTCATCAGCCGCTCGGACGGCGTCTGCGTATTCCGCAGAATTGAGCAGGATTTGAGCGTACGTGATCCAGCAGGATGAATCAGCCGTCGGATCCTTCAGGGCGCGGGATATTGCGTTGCGGGCAGCGCCGGGTTGGTTGTTCCTCATAAGTAGAATGGCGAGAATTCGATCGTTTCGCCAGTTGGGGCTGCCGTACGCGGTGGCTGCGCGTTGGAACTGCTCGATGGCGGCGAGTTCGTCGCCTTGGGCGAGTTTGATTTTTCCGGCGATGTGCAGCCCCGGTCCGCGATCTGTGAATTCCGAGGCGGCGTCGTGAGAAAAGGATTCGGCGCGGGCTACCGCCTCCTCGTACGCGGGCGTGTTTCGGTCAAGCGTATCGGCGTAGGACAGGGCTTCTTCCGCGGCTCGAAGCAGGAGGAGGTAGAGGGAAAACTTTCGCTGTTGGGCCTTGATTCCGGTGCGACGGATGGGCTTGTCGATGCGCTGCTGACAGACGTCGATCGCTGCGAGATGTTCGCCACGATAGGAATGAAGCTCGGCGAGCAACATGTAGGAGAGGAAGGAGGAATCGTCGATGGCGATGCTCTCCTCCAACAGTCGGCGAGCTTTCTGCTGGTATCGATCGAGTTCGTCCTTCGGGGTCGACTTGGTCGTCGCTTGAAACCACCGCGTTACCCAGAATTGGGCGTGTTGCGATTTGGCGGCTGCCTGAACGGCGGGGTCGTCTCCCGCGACCGCTTCCGCTTGCTCGTAGAACTTCACCGCCTCATCGAAGCGATTCAATCTGGTCAGATACCTCGCATAGGTGTAGCGAACTCGGGCGGCATTTTCGCCGGGAGTCGTATTGGTCTCGACGAGCTCCTTGAGGATCTCGCCCTCGCGCTCCGGCGTGCCCGTGAATCTGACAAGCGATGCGAGTGTGAGGGAGTAATCGACGACTTCCGGCGCGAGCTCGACTGCTCGCTCTAGATCTTTCATCCCCTCGGCGAGCATGCTTGCGGCGGTATCGGCGTCAGTTTCATCGTGCGACAATTGGACGGTGGCCAAACCGGCGGCAAACTTTCCCGTTGGATTCTGTGCATCAACATCGAGCAAAGCGGTTGCCGCTTTCTTCACACGTCGCCATGCCCCGGGGGACGGATAGAGACGGGCGATCTCAGTCCGCAGGTTGACGATCTTCTGGTGGGCTTCGACGAGCGTTGGGTCGATCGTGACCGCCTGATTCCAGAAGCGTTCAGCCGCCAACTCGTCGCCGTTTTCGTACAACATTTGCCCGGCCAACATCAGGTACTTGGGATCTTTGGAAATGTAGTACGCCCGGCGGTAGTAGTCTTTGGCCTGAGCCCAGTCTTGCTCTTTCGCTCTAAGCTCCGCCTGTTCAACGTAGTGGGTTGGGTCGGTTTGTTGAAGGCTCTTGATCATGAGCACGCCCACCGCGGAGGTGACGAGGACTCCGACGAGTGCCAAGCTGCCGATGAGTTTCTTGTTGATTTTCTTGGCCATCGAGACCTTCTACCTTCCAGTGGGTTGATCGGCTTGCGCGGGTGCGATCGTGGATGAATGGACTTTCGGTGCGCTGGACTGTGTCGCAACGTTCCAGTCAGGCCAGTGATCTTCGACGAGCACCGGCAGGACGTAGGAGAGGAGTTTCTCTGCAGCGTCGCGTGTCTGCTCGGGTGAGGGGTAAACCGGGTTCGAGTCGGACGACCCAAAAATGACTTCCACCTTGCTGTAGTAGGAGTAGCGGTCTGCAAGGCTGGCGACCTTCATTCGCACGGCTTGGCGGGTGGCGGCGAAAACGTTGTTGGTGCGAAACGTGTAGACGACGGTCATGCTTTCCGCCGCGAAGATGCCGGACTTGACGAACGTGACCGCTCGAACGGGGACTTCGCCGTCGTCCGTAAGCCCGGGAACGTGAATCGTCGTGTTGTCCGCGTTTTCAATGGTGTAACCCGACCCCAGCATGCAGATGTCGGGCGTGTGGGGGACGGCATCTGCTCCGCCGGTGTAATAGCTGACGAAAAGCCGGGCGTAACGTCGCGGGTCGCGATCCTTGTAGGTCGTGTCTTCCAGGATCCAGTAGATGTATTGCTCCGTACCAAGCGTTTCCACGACGGCTTGCTCGAGGTCGATTTTCGCTCGGAATCCGTACGGCCCCAGACGGTGCCGGTCGAGCCGATGGAGCGGTTTTTGCAGCGGCAACGGTTGCTTGGTCAGAGCAAGCTTCATCGCGCTGTTTGCCCACGGAACCCCCACGGCGACTGCGGCAAGCAGGACCGCGCTGATTGCGAACGGCGTTGTGACGAATCGCGTGCGGGTGGTTGAGAGTGGCTGAGTCATCCGTAACTGCCCATTGTTTAACGTGTTACAGCTTCCCCAGCAACGCACGCGCCTCTGACGAGAAGAATACGTTCGTAGCGATACAGGGTCAATCGGCTGCGTTTCGGAACGAATTGATGTCCAAAGTGCCTAACGCGATCGCTTCACCATATGGGGCCGCCAGATGCCCCAGATGGACGGTTAGATCGCTGACCAAGCCATTATAGGCCTGCCGAGGCGGTTGGGACGCACGAAAGGCAGGCGAAAGCACTTCAGGGCATCCGGCAACTGTCCGATAAACGTAGCACTGGATCCCGGGTGGATTGCGCGCGGTCGGAGCCTTGAAACGATGAATTGCATTGTAGTCGGTTGCGGGGGACATGGCCGGGTCGTGTTGGACATCCTTCTCGCAGCCGGCGAGCACCGGGTGGTCGGTTTTGTCGATTCCAACCCGCAGTTGCTCGGTCGGCGGGTGGATGGTCGCGAGGTGTTGGGCGATATCGACTCGCTGGCAACATTGGTGTCAAGCCATGGCATTGATGGCGCGTTGGTGGCGATCGGTGACAACGGCGTGCGGCGAAGTTTCGCGGATCGTTGCGAGGAGGTCGGGCTCGAATTGGTGAACGCGATTCATCCGTCGGCCAACATTGCTCGAAACGTGACGATGGGCCGCAACGTGGTGGTTGCCGCCGGCGCGCTGGTTTGCGCTCACTGTCAGATCGGAGATTCGGTCATTCTGAACACGGGGTGTATCGTCGATCACGAGTCGATGGTTGGCACGGCGACGCACGTCTGCCCTGGTGCTCGCATCGCCGGCAGGGTGTGCATCGATTCGGGCGCTTTCGTCGGCATCGGCGCGACGGTGATTCAAAGTCTGCGCATCGGCTATGAAGCCAAGGTCGGCGCTGGAGCGGTCGTGATTCAAGACGTGGAGCCGCTGGCCACCGTCGTTGGAGTTCCCGCGCGGGCGATCAAAAACATTCCTGCCGAAGAGATGGCCGACTGGCTGATTCCGGAATCCATGCGGGCAACCACCGCGACCTAGCAGACAACCCCACGAATAGGTTTCACCCCCGAGTGTTGCAGCCGTCTTGGTGAAGTTCGTGCACTGTCTGAGCACGGCGTGATTGGGGTTTGCGCCCGCCTGGCGAAACCACAGCCGGTTTGTCCAACGACGCTATCTAAACGCAGAAAAATTACGCAAGCCAAGTGGGAGCGATCGAGCGTTATTTGCTCGAGCGGCGTTTGGCTTTCTTTGTGGTGGTCTTGGTTTTCGCGGTGGAACGCGATTTGGTCTTTTTCTTTACGGTAGCCTTGACTGCCTTGCGCTTTGTGGCAGCTTTCTTCGCCGCCTTCTTCACGGTTTTGGCGGTCTTTTTCTTCGCTGATTTGGCGGATGCCGACGATTTTGCCGACGGCTTGGCGGTCTTGGATTTCTTCTTGGTCGCCGTGGGCTTCTTGGGGACTTTCTTGCTTGCGGTTTTGCTCGCAGCCTTGGAAGAACGGGCGGGTTTGGTGCCCTTCGGGACGATCACGGTGCTGCTCGCTTTGCTTTTCGCGCTCGGTTTCGACTTGGTGCCTTTGGTTCGCGCGTTGCGGGCTACCACGGTGCTGATCGCTTCTTCGATGACTTTCTTGCGGGCTTTGGCAGACGCGGGCGAAACCTTGAGCTTGTGGTCGATCTCGTAGATCGTCAGTTGTTCATAGTATCGCTCGTTCTTGAGGCGTTCGAGCTGCGCTTCGGCCTCTGCGCGGTCGATGCACTTGAGGAGCGTTACGGGAACGTGGTTCGACCACCCGACGAGCTTCCACTCCATCGGGATGATTTCTTTGGTACCCGGCCCGCGGCGCGGCGCGCTCGGCGGAGCGGCCGCCGGCGCCTTCGCAGGTGAGTTTTTCGTCGCGTCAGCCGTTTCTTTTTTGTCTGGTGAATCCTGGGCGGTCACAGCGTTGCCTCGACACTCCAATGTGGACTTACCATGAGGGCGTCTGCCCGACGCGGCGACTTGTAACATGGAGTACGAAGAAACACAAGACGTACTTCCGATAACCTTCTGAACCCTCTTGCCCGGCGACGGTTGCAGAGAGGGGCTTGATCTGCGCGATGCGGTGAACCCAAAATGATCCGCGAATCGGTCGGCCACGGGAGGGGATGCGCGGTCTATCGGCACGAGTTTCGGGGATCCAAATCGCCTCCGTCTTTCTGCCGATACCGATGACGTCGGAGTTCGACAGCGCCCTCGGGCCGCCGGCGTTTCGTCAAGCGGAGGAAACCATGATTTCGGCAAGAAAACCAACCATTCAAACTCTCCGCGCCGCCAAGAAGGATCCGGCGACGACGCCCGCCGTCGTTCAAGCCGCGACCGAGGTATTGGGAGAGCCCCCCGATTCTCCGCAGTCGTCCGCGTACTGTCCCAAACCGCCAGCGACCATTCGCGACACAGGGCTGAACGACGCGCTCGTCGAATCGTTGGTGTTCAAGTACCTCCTCGCCGTTGGTCACGACACGGGTCGCGGCATCGCGTCGGCGATTGCGCTGCCCTCCAAGCCGGTCATCGAATTGCTGGCGGTGTTGAAGTCCCGGCAGTTCACGTTCTACAAAGGCAGCACGACTATGGGCGACTTCGAGTATGCCCTCACCGAGGCCGGCCGCTCGCGCGCCAAAGTGTATATGGACGAGTGCTCGTACGTTGGACCTGCTCCGGTGACGCTCGAGGACTACGTCGTTTCCGTCGCGGCTCAGAGTATCACACTCGAACAGGCATGCATCGAAGACCTCCGACGGGCCTTCGACGGACTGATCATCAACGAGCACATGTGCCAACGACTGGGGCCGGCCATCAATTCCGGGCGGGGGCTGTTCCTTTATGGCTCGCCGGGCAACGGAAAGACGAGCATCGCGGAGCGAATCACCAACTGCTTCGGGGGTCACGTTTGGATTCCTTCTGCTATCGTCGTCGCCGGCGAGCTCATCACGTTCTTCGATCCGCAGAATCACGAGACGATCGAGACTGAGGCGCCGAAGATTCTCAAATTACAGGCGGTCGATCCGCGCTGGGTTCAGGTCAAACGACCGACGGTGGTCGTCGGCGGCGAGTTGGTGATGGCGTCATTGGATCTTCAGCACAACGCGACGACCAAGATCACCGAACCCTCGCTCCAACTGAAGAGCAACACCGGGACGCTTGTGATTGATGACTTCGGCCGCCAACGCATGCGACCGATCGAACTGCTCAACCGGTGGATCGTTCCGCTTGAAAAACGCTACGATTTTCTCACGCTTGCCAATGGGAAGAAGATCGTGGTTCCGTTCGACCAACTCATCATTTTCTCGACGAACATCGAACCGAAAGAACTGGTAGACGAAGCGTTCCTTCGTAGAATTCCTTACAAGATAGAAGTCACCGATCCGTCCGAAGACGAGTTTCGCAAACTGTTCAACTTGATGGCAGCCAACCTTGGCATCGATGTCGAACCAAACGCCGTCGACAACCTGATCGACCAACATTACAAGGCGATGGACCGCCCGTTCAGGTGCTGTCAGCCGCGTGACCTCTTGCTGCAGATCAAGAACCAAGCGGCCTTCTCCGACACGCCCGTCGTAGCGAATGACGAGACTCTCGAAGCGGCCGTTGAGAACTACTTCGCCGTGATGTAATCGCCGGTTGCCCTGAGGAATTCTGACCGTTCGCGATTGGTTGTCGTCGGGGGTGCGCTGAGAGTGGGTTGCGGACCTCGCTCATCATACACTAGAATGCGCGCATCGGATGGCGGTTAGCATCCGCGATGGCGCTCGTAGCTCAATTGGATAGAGTGGCGGACTTCGAATCCGTAGGTTGCAGGTTCGACTCCTGCCGGGCGCATTTGTGAGCGGTGCTTCGGTGGGCCACAGACGCTTCGACGGTGGCGCGATCGGATGGTTTGAAGACTGGACGTAGAATCCACGCCCTAGGAGTTGCCGACCCGGAATCGGTCGCAAGTCCTAGGGCGTTGGTGTGGGTAGGAAGGTGGAGCGGACGCTGTCCATGCTGGAGCAGACGTCCGCGATGTGCTGAGATGATACGCAACGGCAGTTGCGCCATAGCGATCACTGCCACGATGACGATGCCGCCGACTCTGCACCCACCCCAACGCTGCGGAATGAGGCGCGCAGCCCTCCGCGCCATACCCGCACTCGCCGGGTGCGTTCGCAAACACTCCGGGCTCGCTAGCTGCTCGTCAGGTCGATCATCGCGGCTGGGGCTTTCATCGAGATGTTCTTTTGTGGCCCGACGATCTTGGCAATTTCGGAGGGGGACGCGCCTGCCTCTTCTTTGTAGTGTTTTGCCTCTGCCTCGCTGATCTCGGCGACGTGGAGGGTTCCCTCGACGAGGGCGTCTCGCCCGACAGCGTCCATGGGAACCAATCGCCCATCCACCGGGCATGTGAACTTGACGAAGAGTGTCTCACCGTCCGTCGCGCCGGCGAGGCGGATCCAGCATCCTTTGCGGGCGCAGACTTCTGATATCTTACCAGAGACGCGGACGGCTTTCCCGTCGTACTTTTCGATGTTGGCCAACACGTCTTCCGCCGGGATCGTTCGATCTGAAGCGGCGTTCATTTTCTGGCCGAAAGTGGTCCAGCCGTTCATTTTCGAGCCGTTGCCTGAGTTGGTGCTCGCGCAGCCCGCGGCCAGCAGTGCAAATCCCAAAGTCAAGAATGCGGCAGTTCGCGTGCGATACATCGTGTCCTCCTTTTTTGTCGGTGAGGCGATCCCTGTCAAAGGTCTACGAGATTCCGACAGACGCTACCCCGCGTCTGGATGTGCCGTCACCTTGTTGGATTCCCCGAGCAAACGGCATACCACAATGCGAACTGGGGGATACGTCGTCGTTCGAATGGTCCTGATGAGAGCATGGTGGGGCGGTGCGATATCACGTGTTGATGCCCGTAACGTCTATCTTGCAGGGCGAAGAGCGAACAGCGGCCGCATTGCCCGCGCGGGGGCGTGTTGCTCGTGGCTGTGATTGCCGGGGTGGGGCGAACGCCTTGCGCGGCCCGATGGTTCGACGACGACGGCACGTCTATCGGAATGCCGAACGGCCGACATTCGACCGTTCGGCATTCCCTGATAGAGCGTTCTCACCGCTGGGGGCAGCGCTTCGATGTGCGACCCGTGCGCTTCCCGTCCGACGGTCCGTTGTGCTGGCGTCGCTTTCAGGGACGACGAGCTTAGTAACGGTAATGCTCGGGTTTGTACGGCCCTTCGACTGGAATCTGCAAGTAGTCGGCCTGCTTCTTGGTCAGTCTCGTCAGCTTGGCGCCGAGTTGGTCGAGATGGAGTCGTGCAACTCGTTCGTCGAGGAACTTGGGCAACACGTACACTTTCTTCTCGTACTTGTCGGTCTCGCGGTTCTCAAACAGTTCGATCTGGGCCAACACCTGGTTGGTGAAACTCGCACTCATGACGAAGCTGGGATGCCCGGTCGCGCAGCCGAGGTTCACCAGTCGTCCCTCCGCCAGAATCGTGATGGTCTTGCCATCCGGCCAACGAACTTGGTCGACCTGCGGCTTGATCGTTGTGCGTTTGAGTGAAGCGTCGTCAAAGATAGACGCGATTTGTATTTCGCTGTCGAAGTGGCCGATGTTGCACACGATGGCTTGATGCTTCATGCGGTCCATGTGCTCTCGTGTGATGACGTCAACGTTGCCGGTGCAGGTGACGAAGATGTTTCCGATGGCGCACGCCTCTTCCATCGTGACAACCTGGAATCCCTCCATGGCAGCCTGCAGGGCGTTGATGGGGTCGATCTCGGTGACGAAGACCGTCGCGCCCAATCCGCGGAACGCTTGGGCGCACCCCTTGCCGACATCGCCGTAGCCGCACACGACGCAGTTCTTGCCGGCGATCATGACGTCGGTGGCGCGTTTGATGCCGTCCATGAGGCTTTCGCGACAGCCGTAGAGATTGTCGAACTTGCTCTTGGTACAACTGTTGTTGACATCGAAGGTGGGCACGCCAAGCGTCTTGTCGTTCATCATCTGATACAACCGATGGACGCCGGTGGTCGTCTCCTCACTAATGCCATGAATGCCGGCCAGCAGGTCGGGGAACTTGTGGTGCACCATGTGGGTCAGGTCGCCGCCGTCGTCGAGAATCATGTTGAGCGACTTGCCGTCAGGCCAGCGCAGCGTCTGTTCGATGCACCAGTCGGCTTCTTCAACGGTCTCGCCTTTCCACGCGAACACCGGGATGCCCGCCGCCGCCATTGCGGCTGCAGCGTGGTCCTGGGTGCTGAAGATGTTGCAACTGCTCCAGCGAACTTCCGCGCCGAGCTCGACCAGGGTTTCGATCAGCACGGCGGTCTGTACCGTCATGTGCAGGCAACCCGCGATGCGGGCGGCGGCGAGCGGCTTGCTCTTCGCGTATTCCTTGCGCAGCGCCATCAGGCCGGGCATTTCGTACTCGGCGATCTCAATCTCTTTGCGGCCGAATTCGGCGAGACCGATGTCGGCGACCTTAAAATCTTGTACGGCAGTTGTCATCTGTGATTCTCCAAGCGGGGGTGACTGTTTGCACCTGTGTCTAGTCAATGTTCAAATCGTTATCGTTATCGTTCTCGGCTGGACGGACTGCTGTCAGCATGAATAGCTCCGGGCTGTCGAACGGCGCGGTCGGGGACGGATCGGTCGGCAATGATCGCACGACGACGTTTTGGAAACCGGCCGCCACAACATCACTCGTCAGTTGGGCAGGCTCGAACCCCCACCAGCGATCCTGCATGCGTTCGTGGAACGCCTCGTGGCGGTGGGCGGCTTGCTCGATGACGAGCATTCTTCGCCCCGGCCGAACGATGCGAAAAAGCTCTTTCACCGCTTGTTCCGGCGAGGGAACATGGTGGAGAACCAACGCGGCGATGGCCACGTCCACACACTTGTCTTCTATCGGCAAGCGGGAGAGGTCGCCCTGTCTGAATACGACGTTGTCGACGCCCGCGAGGCGGCATCGAGTGCGGGCGATCGCCAGCATGTTCTCGACGGGATCGAGTGCGATCACTCGCCGAAACGCGCGGCTGAGCGCGCCGAGCAAGTATCCCGTGCCGGTGCCGATGTCTGCGACCACCCAGTGTTGCGGCAGAAGGCCTAACAGCCCCTCAAACTGGAACGTGCTGCCGAACGCGTCGAGCCGAAGTTGGTCCCAGCGGTGCCCTAATTTGGAAAAGAACTCCGTGCTCTGACGCTGGCGACCTATGAGAACGCGGTCCAGCCGGGATCGGAGGGGCCGAGGCCAGGGCTGCTCGGCGATCCATTCGAGCAACCGCGACTCCAAGGTGACGGCGTCACCGGCCTGTGATTGGCCTCGGTTCGTCGAGTACAGGACCATCGTGCCGTCTCTTCGGTCGCTGATCAAGTTCGCCTGGCGAAGCTTCTTCAAATGACGCGACACGGTAGACTGCGGCAATTGAAGACAGGCGACTAGTTCGGACACGCTAAGCTCTTGTAACAAACATAGTTGCAATATGTTCTGCCGCGTTGCATCGGTGAGCGCCTTGAAGACGACTTCGCGTCCCATCTCCGATCTCCATCCGTATATCCGGATTGTAGGATATGTCGGCAGGGCGTCAAGCGCTCTTTAGCTTGGGGCTGGCCGGATGGTAGCCCCGAGACGCGCGGTGTTCGACGTGAGCGACTGTTGGATTCGGAATTCGATATTGTGGCGTCGAGGACGTGAAGGCGAGACGGTGCGACGGCTTGCTACTTGCCTCGGACGCGTCCGACGAGACCTTGTGCGGAGGTTTTGATGCCCTTGACGGCGCTGGCGAGTGATTCGCGGCTGGGGGCGTATTCCATCGCGACATCGTAGAAGATTTTCTCCTCTTCGATGAGTTGTGCGAGTGAGTGGGTGAAGTGTCGCATGCCCTCTTCGATGCTTTGGGCGATGATGGCGGGGAGGTCTTCGTCTTCACCGCGTCTGATCTTGTCAGCGACGGTGGCGTTGTTCAGGAGGACTTCCGTCGCAGGGACGCGCGATCCTTCCTCGATCCCGGGTAGCAGTCGCTGGCACATGATGGCGTAGAGGCTGCTGGATAGGGAGGAACGAATGAAATCGTGCTCGTCGTGACGGAAGAATTCGAGAATACGGGCGAAGGTTTGGGTTGCGTCGGAGCAGTGAATGGATCCCAACACGAGATGCCCGGTTTCGGCGGATTGGATTGCGGCGAGCATGGTTTCCTTGTCTCGCATCTCGCCGATGAAGATGACGTCGGGGTCTTGCCGAACGACGTAGCGAAGAGCTTCGTCGTAGCTGGGGATGTCGATTCCGATTTCCCGCTGCGAGATGATCGCCTTGTCGGGCTTGAAGACGAACTCGACGGGATCCTCGATGGTGATCACGTGGACGGGGCGATGCATGTTGACGTATTGCAACAGGGCGGCGAGCGTGCTGCTCTTGCCGCTACCGGTCACGCCACTGACGAGGATAAGCCCGCTGTGGGCCTTGTTGATCGTTTTCTCGTAAATGTCCGGAAGATGCAGCGACTCGAACGATGGTATCTCGCTTTGGACGCGTCGGACGGCCGCGTGCATCTCTCCGGTTGCACGGAAAATGTTGATGCGATATCGATCGCCCGTGCTTCCGCGCGTGGAAAAATCGAGATCGCCGTGCTCGGCATAGTCGCCCCGGCGAGCTTCTGGAACGATTTCGCGGAACATCGCCTCGACGAATTCGGATGATTCGATGGCGGGCAACTCCACTGCCCGAAGCTGGCCGCCCACGCGATAGTAGGGCGGGTACCCGACCTTGATGTGCAGATCGGATGCGCCGAACTTGGTCATGCTCGAAAGCAGACTGTGAATCGCTTCTTTGGGGTCCAAACTCGCGGCCATTTGCCGTTCCATTCTACAACGCCCACTGGGGACTTTAGTTCAGAATCGACACGATCAGGGTCGACACGCCGAGCGTGCCGGCCAGCACAATCGCGCCGACGAAAAGCTTGGTGAATTTGCGATTCTGCTCTTCGAGCAGCTCGGTCAATCGATCGTCTCTTTTTGCGGTGGATCGCTGCACCTCTGCAAGCGTTTCGACCGACGTTTGAAACGCGTTGCCAAGCGTGTTGGCTGCCTGGGCGAACCCTTCGAGCGACACGGCAATCTGCTCGTGTGTTTTGCGATTGGATTCGATCTGCTCGGTCAACGAGCGAAGGGTGTCCCGCTGAGCGTCGGCCAACTTCGGGATCTGAGACACTGTTGTCTCCCATCGCGAAAGTCGGGCGTTGGAAGCTTCGAAGTGCTGCGCGAGGTTGGCTAGCTCCTTGTGCTGAGACTTGGCTGCGTCGGGTAGCTCAGCCACCGTACGGGCAAGCTGGGAGAGTGAGTCAGCCACCTGCCTCGACCGTTCGTCTTGGATTTCGAGGTGCTTGTGGATCGAGTCGACGACGTTGGAGAGCTTTCCGTATCCGTCTTCGAGGCGATTGATCGCCTGCCCTTGACTCGGCCGACGAAAGGCCCGCAACCGGGTCGCGCCGTTCTTCTCCACGGGCGCATACTCGTTCTTGAGCAAGCCGTCGGCGCCGGTTTGGGGCAGGGGGGTGTCGATCAGCGATCGACTGTTGCCGGATTTGAACCAATGTTCCACACGAGACCAGAATGTTTGCCGCTCCATCGGAATACCTCCACCAGAAGGTCGTCTTATCATCCATGACTGACGCACACTGGACATCATAACTAATGATATGGACTCGCGAAACCGACGTCAACGCGGAAAGTCGTCGTGACATTTTTGTGCGGCTGGCAACGATTGGTCGTGGATTGGCGGGCGCGTCAGGCGAGACGACGGTTGCCGCCGATTAGTATGAGGGGTTCGAGTTCCGCGGGGTCGTTGATGATGTGATCGGGCGACGCCGCGAGCAACTCGTCTCGACCCCGGTAGCCCCACGTGACCGCCACGGACATCAGGCCGGCATTCTTTGCGGTCTCAACGTCTACGGCGGAGTCCCCGACGAACAGCGTTTGTTCGGGAGTGCGGTTCATCGCCGCGGCGAGTGACTTGGCAACGTCGGGATCGGGTTTTCTGATCGTGTGAGGTTGATGCCCAAGGCACGCTTGAAAAGGCCAGCGGGCGAGAAGCGCTTCGCACATGGGGGCGGTGTACTCGTGCGGCTTGTTGGACAGCACACTCATCGGTACGTCCGCGGCTGCGAGCGCGTCGAGAAGCGTATCGACTTTCGGATACAGACGCGTTTGTCGGAGCATCGTCGAAGTGTAGACCGGGCGGTAGCGGTCAACCATCGTTGCAATCAGGTCATCATCGTCGACACCAGTGAGACGGTGTAAGAGTCTTGGCAGCCCTTCGCCGATGGCGTGGCGTACGCTGAGGATTGGCGCGGGCGGAATCCCGAATTCGCCAAGGATCTGATTCAGAGCGTCGGCGATGTCGACGAGTGTGTCCGCGAGCGTTCCGTCGAAATCAAAAATCACGCCGCGGGCGTTGTCATTACGCTGATTCATGGTGGTCGTCATCCGCCGATCTGAAACATTCCTCGTCGCTCGGTGTGAACGCCCTCGTCCAGACGGTGTCCGGTGGGCTTTTGGTGAACGGCTTGCAGCAGTGTCTCTTGGATGTTCCGCCGAGTTGCTCCGTTGCGCAGGGCGCCTCGCAGGTCGATTTCTTCATCGTGGAGCAAGCACAGGTGGAGCTTTCCGTCGGCGGTCAAACGCATTCGGTTGCACGTGCCGCAGTAGGGTTCGCTGACCGGCGAGATGAATCCCACAACACCGGGAGCGTCGGGCAACCGATGGTTCCGCGATTCGTCGGCGCGATGCCCGCCATCCACGGGTGTCAGCGGGCCAAGTGCTTGTTCGATACGCCGTCGCGTTTGGTTGCTCGGAACGAAACGCCCCAGCGCGACGTGGGAACATTCGTCGGATCCGAGCGGCATGAGTTCGATGAAGCGGATATGCCAGTCATGTTCCAGCGTCAGTTCGGCGAGCCCGACGACGTCTTGATCGTTGTAATCGTGGACGACGACACTGTTGATCTTGAGCGGCTTCAAGCCGGATCGGATGACCGCCTCGATGCCCGCCCAGACGTCTTCGATGGTGGCGAAACGCATCACGCGTTTGATGTGATCGGCGTCGAGCGTGTCGATGTGCAAGTTGATCCGCGACAAGCCCGCGTCGATGAGATCGTTCATCATGGGCGGCAGCAAGATGCCATTTGTCGTCATCGCTACCTCGCAGATTCCGTCGACGCGGGCAATTCGGCGCACGATGTCGACGATGTCGCTGCGCAGGGTCGGCTCGCCACCGGTTAGGCGCACTTTGCGAAAGCCAACCGCCGCCGCGGCGATGACGACCGTTTCAATCTCGGTCGCTGACAGTACGTTTTCCCGGGGTGCGAATTGCAAACCCCGCAGCGGCATGCAGTACACGCATCGAAGGTTGCAGTGGTCGGTGACGGAAATGCGAAGGTAGTCGATTTCGCGTTGGAACGTATCTACGGGCATCGGCTCGCTTCTTTCTCGGCGCTCCACCGGCGCGTGGACGGCTTGCTCCCGGGGGTGTGGTAGCGCTTTGCATTCTACGGTGTCTGATCTGGCACGTCCAAGTGTACGGGCCTATGATGCGTCGCTCATGAAGGCCAAGAGAAAAGCGCGAGTAGGGCTGTGGTTGATCGGGGCAGGCGGGGGCATCGGTGGGATGGTTGCGCTGGGGTTGGCGGCGCTCGCCAAGGGGCTGGTCAAGACGACCGGGCTTGTTACCGCTCAACCGCCGTTTGATACGATCGGCTTGATCGAACCGGATCGTATTGTGTTGGGTGGGCACGAGATTCGATCTGCGTCGTTGATCGATTCCGCCCGGTCGATGCACCGCGACTCGGGTGTGGTGTCACGAGAGCTGATCGATCAATGCGCTCCGCGACTGCGGGCCATGCAGCGCAACGTCCGTCCTGGGATCATCGTCGGATCGCGACGGCAGGTCGCGTCGATGGCTGCGAAGGCGTGGGTGCGGTCGCCAGCCACGGGCGCGTCGGCGGTCGCGTTGGTGCGCAAGGATCTGGACGCGTTTCGTCGCGACCATCGGCTGGACCATGTTGTTGTGGTCAACGTCGCGTCGTCGGAACCGGTCGCGCGGCCGCTGCCTGCGCACGGCGATTTCGCAATGCTGTCGCGGGCACTCAAACGTCGCGGGAACTGTGTATTGCCGAGCAGTTCGCTGTATGCCCTCGGCGCGATATCCGCCGACTGCTCTTACATTAATTTTACGCCATCCACCGGAACTCGCATCAAGGCCATTGAACAGTTCGCGGCGGACCGCAAGGTCTTGTACATGGGTCGCGATGGCAAGACCGGCGAGACGTTGCTCAAGTCTGTGCTGGCTCCGATGTTTGTGACGCGAAACCTCGCGGTCCGCAGTTGGGTTGGGCACAACATGCTCGGCAATCGGGACGGACAAGTGCTGGCTGACCCGGACGTGAAGGAATCCAAGCTTCGGACGAAGAACGGCGTGTTGTCGACCATCGTTGGTCCGGAGGCGGCGACGCGTACGACGATCGAGTATCTCCCGTCCCTTGCGGATTGGAAGGTTGCTTGGGACTACGTGCATTTTGAAGGTTTTATGGGTACGAAGATGAGCCTTCAATTCACCTGGACCGGGAGCGATTCGATTCTGGCTGCCCCGTTGGTGATTGATCTTGCTCGGCTGACTGCTTGGGAACATGCCCGAGGTCGTGATGGGCGAATGACGCACCTTGCGTGTTTCTTCAAGGATCCCGACGGGGTTGGCGAACATTGCTATTTTGACCAGTGGCGGCGCCTGATCGATCACGTTGCTCCATCGACGAGTAAAAGTTGATGAAGCTCGCCTACAGTTCCAACGCGTACATGCGGCATTCGATTGATGATGCGATTCGGCGGGTCGGTCGTTTGGGATACGCGGGGATTGAGTTGATGGCAGACGTCCCGCACGCTTGGCCTACGACGACGACTGACGGGGACATCGTCGCGATTCGTGCGGCGCTTGGCGAGGCGGGCTTGGCCATCTCCAATGTTAACGCGTTTATGATGAATGCGGTCGAGGATTTCTGGCATCCTTCGTGGATCGAGCCTGACGTGGAATTCCGGCGGATGCGTGTCGAGCACACGCTGCGGGCGCTGTCGATGGCCGCCCGGTTGAACGCCCCTTGTATCACCACCGAGCCGGGCGGTCCGCTCGACGGGTCGATGACGCGGGACTATGCGATGGACGCGTTCGTTGACGGACTTGGCGAGGTGCTGGTCCACGCTGAACGCGAGAACGTCTTGCTGTTGGTGGAACCCGAGCCTGGCCTGCTGGTCGAAAACGCTGACCAGTTTCTGCGACTCGCGGAGCGGGTGGATTCGCCAGCGTTCGGGCTTAACTTCGACGTTGGACATTTCTACTGTGTTGGTGACCCACTGCCGGATACGATCAAACGCCTGGCGACGTTCACGCGTCATTACCATCTGGAGGACATCGCCGCGACGCGCGTCCACGAGCATTTGGTTCCGGGCGATGGGGCGATCGATTTTCGACGCGTGTTCGACGCTGTTCTTGAAACCGGCTACGACGGATGGCTGACGGTCGAGTTGTATCCTTACCTCGACGATCCCGACGCAGCCGGGCGTGCTGCGCGTGACTACCTGACCCCATTGATCGAATCGCCATGAACCGCGTCCGCGGCCTGTTGCAGCTCGTCCGTTTGCCCAACCTGTTTACCGCGGTTGCGGACGTTGTGGCTGGCTTTCTGTTTGTCGGATCGGGCATGGTCGTCGGTCAAGACCTCGTGCTGCTGTGTTGCGCCTCGGTCTGTTTCTACGCGGGCGGTGCAGCGTTGAACGACGTGTGTGACGTCCGCCGAGATGCCATTCACCGACCGGGTCGGCCTATTCCTTCGGGAGCGGTGTCCCATCTGGCAGCACTATGCCTGGCGATGATGTTGTTGTTTGGGGGTTGGATCCTCTGTTCATCGGTGTCGGGACGGTCGTTCAAGATCGGCTCGGCGCTCGTCATCAGTATTCTTTGCTACGACGGTTGGTTCAAACGTACGCCGATCGCGCCGGGGCTGATGGGGCTGTGTCGGGCGTTCAATCTGTTGCTGGGGATGAGCGCCGCCGACGTGCGGTTGTCATCTGTTCATCTGTTCGTCGCGGTGTTGATGTGGTTGTACGTTTCGTCGCTGACGTTGTTTGCCCGCGGCGAGTCGACGAAGCTGGCGAGATGGTCGCTGTCGGTCGGGTCGGTGGGGATGGCGGGCGCGATCGTCGGG
>CAYQFV010000016.1:35999-42238 GCA_964416845.1 uncultured Phycisphaeraceae bacterium
GGCGAGATGGTCGCTGTCGGTCGGGTCGGTGGGGATGGCGGGCGCGATCGTCGGGCTGGTCGGCCTTGAGCGGTTGATATCGCCCGTGAACGATTGGTATCTTCTTCTGGTGGGCGTCATGCTGGGCGAAGTGCTGGTGCATTCACAGAGGGCCAAGCAAAGCGTCAGCCCGGTCGCGATACGCCGCGCGGTGGGCGTGCTCGTGCTGCTGATTGTGGTTTTCGATGCGAGTCTGGTCTTCGCAGCCCGAGGCCCGTTGCTGGCGGCAAGTGTGCTTGCACTGGCTGTGCCGACGATGGCGCTCGCCAACCGTTTCGACATGAGCTAAGGCCGGTGAAGTAGGCGCGGTCGGAGGGTTCTGGGATGGGCGTTATGCTTCGTGGACACCGTAGTGAAGCAGTCCGGGTGAACTGCCGTCGTACAGTGTCGGATGGCGCGATGATTGCTGTTCGTACTGCGTTAGAACGTCATTGATCGCCTCATTGGCTCGGTCGCTGTCTTCGATCAGCGCGACCACGACCCCGCCTGCCCCGGCGCCGGAGGTTTTGGCGCCGAAGACGCCCGCTCCCTGGGCGCGTTTCGCACGCAATAGGTTGACCATCCGCTCGGTCTCGATACTTCCGAGTGCACAGCGCTGGCCGTAGCTCCAGTTCGATCCGTGCATTTCCTCGCCCGCGTCGAGAAGGGCGGAGGTGTCTCTCGTTCTGCCGGCATGGGCAAGTCGCTCGGCGAAGTGTCTCGTCCTGCCCGCCTCGTAGATGTGGTGTTCGGTTCGTGATCGAATTTTGTAGATTGCCGCCGGGTCGACGGTCGTCAACGGGTCCGACGCAGGTCCGTAGCAATCGACGAAACCCGCCCCGCGCATTTTGGTGGGGATGCGATCTCGCAGGAGGGTGACGTAGTCGTCGCTGGTTAGCTGCGACAGCCAGCCGTTCCATTGGACGCTGTGGTTGCCTCGCGCAGCCAGAACCTGCTCGATGATATCGCGTCCCATCAGCGCGGTCGCCCTCGCCCGAACGTACTTGTCGTCGGCGTCTACGTGTTTCGCTGCACAGTCGATCCCGACAATCTTCACGCCGACCGGGAGGTTGAGGTTGCCGATGACCTGACGATCTCGGCAGTTGATTTGAACGATAGCGCCCGCCAACCCATGCAACATGCTCAGCGCTGGTCCCGGCCCGCAGGGATGACGTAGGACAGTGTTCTCGGCGGTTACGGCGAGTTCGACACATTCGAATGGGTCGAGGCGAAGCCCCCACGCGCCGCACATGGCGTGCAGCGCCGAAACGATGACGGCTGATGGATACGACAGGTCGCGAAGCGGGGCGAGGGTGGAGTCGACGACAATGTTGAGTCCGCCGCTCGTCTCGTTGAGTTTGCCGGCGGCGTACATGGCATGGATGGCAGCGACCGTCGGGGCGACCCAGGGTGTTTTTTTCAACGGAGTCGCATCGGAGATGATCTGGTCCGGTTCGACCACGTCGCCGGCGACGAACGCGTCGAGCTCCATCGATACCGGATCGGAGTAGTCGTCAGTCGTCGTACTGCGCCCGTGGATGACGACACGATTGTCGTCCCGCAATTGCACGGTCGTTGTGACACCCTCGGCAATCGTCAGCGCCAAAATGACCGCGCCGGTGTACTCGGTGATTCCTCCCATCACATCCAGACAGCCCGGCGCGCGCGCCAGCCATCGCGGCGACCCGGGTTTGGAACTGGTCGTCGAGCACCGGGCCGATTGCTGGAACATCGCGTCCGGAGCAATCTCCGCCTTTACTTGTGATAGGTCCGGAACGGGTGCGTTGGAAGCGGTCATGGGAAGCCATCACGCCTTCAAGAACAAAGTTTCGTTACGCAGTCATTGGGTTGTCCGGATCGTCGTCGTCGGGCATGCAGACAGCCCGAAGCACTTGTTCTTCAACATAGATCGGAGTGTTGCTCGCTACGCCCAGAGCAATCGCGTCCGACGGACGAGAGTCGATGGATATCAAATCTCCATCGCGACGGATGACCAGCGTCGCATAGAATGTGTGGTCTCGAAGATCACTGATAACGATCTTGGTCAACTCGGCGTCGAGGCCTTCAATGATTCGCGCCATCAGGTCGTGCGTCAAAGGCCGCTGAACTTCGATGCCCTTGACGCGTCGATCGATGGCCATCGCCTCGTGAATGCCGATCAGAATCGGGAAATGCCTCTGCCCGTCTCGCTCTTTGAGAATGATGATCTGCGAATCACCAGTCTCTCGAATGATGATGCGCGCGAGATCCATTCTCACCGCCATCGCCGAACACTCCGCAAGGTCAAGAATCCAACGTATCTTTCGGGATTTCTCATGTCAAGACAGACCCGGCTCGCGGTCGCCGCGCGACACGTTGTTCGCGTCCGCAAGGCGATCGCCCAATTGTGCTAACTGCTGTTGCGACATCGAAATGCCGTGGTCCGCGGTCGGAAACGCGCCGCTTTCCACATCGTGAACAAAATTCGAAAATGCGTCGGTCAAAACGTCGTGAAGGTTGGCATACAACTTGATACTGCTCGGCGGATGCCCGCCCCCGTAACCCAACATGTCGTGCATCACGACGACCGTTCCGTCACAATGCGGGCCTGCGACGCATCCGATGACGGGCAACTGCGTATTTTTGGTTATAATCTCGGCAACTTGGGTCGGGACGGCCTCCAACAAGAGCGCGACCGCGCCGGCTTCCTCGAACAATCGAGCATCATCGATGAGTTGCTTGGCGGCGGCGGCGGTTTTTCCTTGGGCTTTATACCCGCCGAGACGATGCACGGATTGAGGCCGAAGCCCAAGATGCGCCATCACCGGAATGGTCGCATTCGCCATTGCCTCGACAATGCTCAGCAGCTTTCGGTCGACCTCAACCTTCACACAATCGCAGCCAGCGGTCGCCATGAATTTGCCGGCGTTGCGGATCGCGTCCTGCGGGCAAACCTGGTAGCTCAGGTAGGGCATGTCGCCGATCAAGAACGCTGACGGCGCCCCGCGGCGCACCGCGGCGGTGATCGTGACGAGGTGATCGACTGTCACCGGCAGCGTCGTCGAATGTCCGAGGCAGACTTCGCCGTAGGTGTCGCCGACAAGGATGGCACGTACGCCGGCTTCTTCCATCAGCTTGGCGGTGGAGTAGTCGTAGCACGTGAGCACCGCGAACTTGCGTGCTTCGCGCTTGTATCCGTTCAGCGTGCCGATTGTTGTCTTGCCCCGTGTCGCCATCTCATCTGACAGCATAGACTCACCGACTCCACTCGGCAACCTCGAGGTCGGGCCGTCTGAATTGACGATTCCACCCCCTCCGATCACAATGGTGGGTCGAGATTTCTTGGCCACCTGTCGGGGAATTTACGGTGGTTCTGCGAGCCGGTTTGGGCCGAGTCGCCCGGCGGCTGGGGTTTGCGAACCCAACGCGTCGCATGCAGAGTTCTTAGCGGTCCAAGGTGCGTTTCCATGCCACCAGGGAAAGGATCACCCCGATGATCGGCGATGATGGCCTGATTGACGATGCCCCCGACGGCGACCTGCTCGACGTGGATACTGATTCTGACGACGGGGACAAGAAACCGCACGCTGCCGGTAAGCGTAGCGTGGGGGTCATTCCCGACCATCTGCCGGTTTTACCGCTGCGAGATTCGGTCGTTTTTCCCGGGACGATCATGCCGCTCAAGGTGGTTCGCAAACATCTCCAGCGCGTTCTGGAAGCCGCGTTCGACGGTCCACGAATGATTTGTGCGGTTGCACAGCGTCGGAGCGATGTGGAAGACCCGAAATTGTCAGATGTGTATCGCGTCGGAACGGCCTGCGCGATTCTTCGTCTCAATCGGCCGGACGAGGACAACGAGACGATTATCCTTCAGGGTATTGCACGGGTCGGGATCGTTGAGGTTATTCAGGAGACGCCGTTTCTGGTTGCTCAGATTCAGCCGCGTCCCGACGACGTCGAGCCTTCCACCGAGCTTGAGGCCCTTGCGCACTCCGTCCGCAGCAGCGCCCACCGTGCGATCGAATTGTCGCCACACGTTCCCGAAGAAGCGTTGGAGGCTGTCGACAGTATCCCCACGGTGAGCGGATTGGCAGACTTTCTCGCCGCCAACCTCGCGCTCCCGCTGGTCAACAAGCAAGAGTTGCTCGAAACCTTCGATGTGAAGGACCGCCTCGCCAAGATCAACGAAGCCGTCGTTCGGCAGATCCAGGTCCTGGAAATCTCGCAAAAAATTCAGAACCAAGTCCGGCGGCAGGTCGATCGAACGCAGCGAGAGTACTACCTGCGCGAAGAACTCAAAGCCATCCAACGCGAGTTGGGCGTCGCCGACGCTCGAAGCGCAGACGTCGAACGATATCGCGAACGACTCGCCAAGGCCAACCCGCCCAAGCAGGCGGAGGAAGAAGCGTTTCGCGAATTGGAGCGGCTTGAGAACATCCCACAGTCTTCGCCCGAGTACGCCAACATCATCGATTATCTCGAGTGGATCTGCGCTCTACCGTGGTCGGTCAGCACCGATGACGACATTGATATCAACAAGGCCACCAAGATTCTCGACGCCGACCATTTCGGCCTGCAGAAGATAAAAAAACGCATCATCGAGTTTCTCGCCGTGCTCAAGCTGAAGCCCGATGGCAAAGGCCCGATCTTGTGTTTCGTCGGGCCTCCCGGTGTGGGCAAGACGTCTCTCGGTCAAAGCATCGCCCGGGCGCTGGGTCGAAAGTTTGCGAGGATCTCGCTCGGCGGCGTGCACGATGAGGCCGACATCCGGGGTCACCGCAGAACGTACATCGGTGCCATGCCCGGTCGACTCATTCAAGAGCTACGCAAGGTCGGCTCGAACAACCCGGTTTTCATGCTCGATGAGGTCGACAAGATCGGTCAGGATTTCCGCGGTGATCCTGCGTCGGCACTGTTGGAAGTGCTTGACCCTGCGCAAAACTCCACGTTCTCCGATCACTATCTCGACGTTCATTTTGACCTGTCTCGCGTGCTGTTCATAGCGACGGCCAATTACCTCGACGCCATCCCCGGGCCTCTGTATGACCGGATGGAAGTCATCGAATTGTCGGGGTACACCCGTCGGGAGAAGGTTCAGATCGCCAAGCGGTACCTCGTGCCAAGGCAACTGGAAGAGAACGGCCTTGAGAAGGGCTCTTTGACGTTCGATGCGGAATCTTTGGCGACGATCATCTCGAACTACACCGTCGAAGCGGGCGTGCGCGGTCTCGAGCGAAAGATCGGCGCGATCTGCCGTGCCAAGGCTGCCGACATCGTTCGCGGCAGCACGCGCAAGACGCACGTGACGATTCGCAATCTTTCCAAGTATCTTGGCAACCCTATTTACGAAGCGAATGTGGCGTCGGAGGAGGCGGTTCCGGGCGTTGTTACGGGATTGGCGTATACGCCCTACGGTGGAGAAATCCTTTTTGTGGAGGCGGCATACTACCCCGGCAATGGCGGATTTAAGCTCACTGGACAACTCGGCGACGTGATGCGCGAGAGTGCGCAGGCGGCGGTGTCGGTCGTCAAGGGGCGGTCTGCCAGCTTGAAGATCGACCGGGATTTCTGGTTCGAGAATGACTTTCACATACACGTTCCCGCCGGGGCAACGCCGAAGGACGGGCCATCGGCGGGTGTGGCCATGTTCGCCGCATTGACTTCATTGTTGACCGGCATCATCGTTGATCCGCATACGGGTATGACCGGCGAGATCACGCTGCGGGGCAAGGTGCTGCCGGTCGGCGGCGTTCGCGAGAAGATGCTGGCAGCCCACCGCGCAGGTCTGAGGCGAATTCTGCTGCCGTATAAGAACATGCGCGATCTGGACGAACTGCCCGCTGACATTCGCAAGGAGATGGAGTTCGTTCCGATCAAGTCCATTGATAAGGTCGTCGCAACGCTCTTCAAGCCCGTCGGAGCGTCGTCCAAGCGAACGACCAAGAAGACCGGCGCCAAGAAATCGGCATCAAAACCGAGTCCGAAATCGAAATCGAAACGCCCCAAGGCCAAGACGTCGACGAGAAAGCCAGCCGCGAGAAAGAAACGCTCTGCGCGGAAGCCGGCAGCCAAGCGTTGACGTCCCTCGTAGAGACGGATCGTCGTTGGAATCCCGTTGGTTTGACAGGATCAATCTGCGTCGCGGGGGCGGTGGGACCGGCACCTATTGATCGAGCGAGACACGATGACCGAGCAGCCATCTCAAACTGACACGACCGGGGGTCGGAGTTCCTTATGCGGCA
>CAYQFV010000017.1:0-30578 GCA_964416845.1 uncultured Phycisphaeraceae bacterium
GCTAGCTGTGTGGAACACGCCGCCGCCAACCGTGGAGTTGTTACCGCTCGCGGTGTTGGTGGCGCCCCCTCCCACTGTGGAGTTGCTACCGCTGGCGGTGTTGGCGCTGCCCCCTCCCACCGTGGAGGCGAAGAAGTTGGCGGCGTTGTTCCATCCGCCGGCGACAGTGGTATAGGTGCTGCTCGCCGCGTTGCCCGCACCACCACCAACGGTGGCGTAGGATGAGTCGTTGGTCGTTCCTGCGGCATCACCGGCCTGGTTGTCGTATCCACCTCCTATCACGCCATAATCGTCCGTTACGCGGTTGGTGGAACTGCTCTTCCCGCCTCCGCCGACCGTGGCGCCTCGGACGCCGGCGGTGACGGTGTTGCCACTATAGCCGCCGATGAGGTTGGGGCTTGTCGCGTTGTCTTCAAGTCGCAAAGCTCGCCCGGCCGCCGTGTTCAAATCGAGGGAGGCGCTGGAGGCGATGTTTTCACTCCCCGCGGTTCCGTCGATGGTGATCGTGTTTCCGCTGGTGACCGTACCGGCTACCGTCAGTCCGCCTGCACCGGCGATGTTGACCGCGCCGGAGTCGGCGGTGATGGTCCGACCCGCTCCGGTCCCTCCCTGATCGTAGGCTTGGTCCAGCGTGTTGCCCGTCCCTGCGTCGTCGGGGCCGCATGCCCACGCCGCTCCGTTCCACTTGGCAACTTCGCCGTTGGCGCAGGAGAGGCCTGCAAGAGTGTCGCCGGTATCAGCCGTGGCTTGGAGAGTCATATCTGGGAATCTGATGCCTCCGACCGTCGACAGTATGACACCGTCAACCGTCAAGCCGCCGGAATCAAATCTCATCCTCGGTGTGTTTTGTGTCCAAAACTCCATGGTGCCGGTGGCCATATCGTATTCAATGTTCCCCAGAAGGGCGTTGGATGCCTGACCGAACGAAATATTGGCCTTGCCGAACGATCCAGCCACTAGATTGATCGTTGCGATGTCGCCAGGCACGTCGTTGTCGACGATGACGACGTCGTTTCCCAAGTTGATAGGCATTCCCCCTTCGCCGGAATTGACTTCAAGTGTCGCCTCCGGCGTGCTGGTCCCGATGCCGACTTGGGCCGTCACGGGTTCGATCTCAAGAGCATCGGGAGGGCCGACGCCTTCCATCGCCCTGAGCGCATAGGGACTCGGGGCCAGTTCTTGACGCGGGCTCAACGGGGTGTACCCCGGCGCACAGCCCGAGGGGCAGCAGACCTCGATCTCAAGCCACCGCCCTTGCCCGTTGCACGAGTCTGCGCCGAAGTCCAGGTCGGCGGTGAAACGCCCGTCGACGATGACGTAGCTCAAGACGTTGTCACCGCCGATCTGGGATCCGCCGGAGGCAGCGTCCCACATTGTGAATCTGAAATCACAGTTCCCGTTGACCGGGGTTCCTCCATCGATGAGATCTCCCTGATACGTGAATCCGGTACCGACATCGGCCGCCTGGGCAGAAGGTGCGGCCATCCACCCGATCGCGGCCACGAACGCCAAAAAACGCAAGTTCACCATTGTTCATCTCCTTAAAGACATCGTCGTCAGCCGGCCGCGCACGCCGCCGGCAGAACTGGACGGGTCGAAAACAGGGGCCACGGTCGTCGACTGGTCGGAACCTTGGTCGACCGACGTGGCCGAGGATCCACGTGGTTCCCTTTGCTCCCAAGGGCTAAAGCTACGTCTGGGCGACGCGTACCCACAAAAAATGAGAAAAAACTCTGTGTCCACGCCTGAATCCGGATTAAAGTGTTGCTACGCATGCGATTAACTTGATAAACTAAGCGTGTTCTGGGAACGGCGTTGTGGTAGCCGGTCGGCGGTGGAGGAAGCCTTGGCGAATTCCTGCGATCGAGAAGCTCAACTCACCCAGGCTGCCATCGGGGGCGATGCGACTGCGCTGAAGCTGCTCTTGCTCGGCACGCAGGATCGCCTGGTGGCGTGCGTTTCCAGGAGGATCCCGGCGGACCTCCGCACGTCGGTGGACGCCGAGGATGTCATCCAGGAAACGCACATCGAAGTGTTCCGCCGCATAGAGCTCTTTGTGCCCGCTGGTCGCGATTCGTTTTTTCGATGGATGGCCACCATCGCGATGAACCGCTTGCGCACCGCCATTAGAAGACACCGAGCTGTCAAACGCGGGGGAGGTCGGACCTGCGAGGGGTCCAACAGGCACCTGGAGGGGTCGACACTCGACCTACTTGACATGCTGGCCGGGCCTGGGCGTTCCCCCAGCCGTTGCTTTACTCGCGACGAGGCCGTGCGGATCGTTCAGAGCGAGATCGCCGAACTGCCCCCGCAGTACCGGCAGGCTATTTGGCTTGTCCACATCGAGGGCGAAACGGCGCGCACGGCAGCCGTCAACATGGGACGAACCGAGCGAGCCGTACACGGGCTGTGCGCGCGCGGACTCAAACTGTTGCGGGAGCGACTGGAGGGGCGAACGATGCTGCTGGATTCAACCGTTTGAGAATTTCGGCGAAAATCGGTGGGTGCGCGCTGCGTCAAATGCGCTTGTAGCTAGTGCCGTTTCTAGAAAGGTCTTTCGACTTTCCCGAAGGCGCGGGACTTGTGGGCCATGGCAAAGCGCAGCGCGGCCATGCAGTCCATACGAGGAGGCATGCCCGCGCCTTCGGCTTGGGCATGGCACGCAGATGTCGACGGACCTTATTTGAAACGGCACTAGGAGCGCGGCGATCGAACCACCGGAAGACCGAGCATGACGTCTGACATTCATTCGGCAAACGATACGGATCGGCGCGATCGCATTACTGCGGTTGTCGACGGCGTCGTGCTTCGTCGATCGGGTGGATGTGCCCTGTCGGATCAGCAAGTGATCGCCGATCACCCGGATCTCATGCCCGAATTGGCTGAACGCCTTCGTACGCTTGGTCGGATCGAAGTCGCTCAGCGATATGCAGAGTCTGCCGAACGCGCATCAGGTTCACGAGGAAGCGGATCGGCAGGGGATACCGCCACGCAGATCGCCGCAGACGCCATCCCCGGTTTCGAACTCACCGGAAAAGTCCACCGCGGCGCGCAGGGCGTGGTCTATCGTGCGATTCAGACAGCGACCGGGCGGGACGTCGCGATCAAGGTCATTCGAGGCGGGCCGCTTGTGGGCCCGCGAGACCAGGCGCGCTTCGAGCGGGAGGTCCGCGCCCTGGGGCAAATCCAGCACCCCAACATCGTCACCATTCACGACAGCGGAAAGGTGGCAGGACTTCACTACCTGGTCATGGACTATGTGGAGGGATTGCCGCTCGATACGTACATGGCCATGGGTCGCCGGCCGATCGACGAGACATTGCGCCTCTTCGTCACCATCTGCGATGCGATCCATGCCGCGCATCTGCGGGGTGTCATTCATCGGGATCTCAAACCGAGCAACATCCGCATCGACGGACGAGGTGAGCCCCACATTCTCGATTTCGGCCTTGCAAAGCTCGCCACCGAGGAATCCGGATTCGAAACACAAACGCGTCAACTGACCATGACAGGCCAATTCGTAGGATCGCTGCCCTGGTCCAGCCCCGAGCAAGCTGAGGGGATTCCCGACCGCATTGACTTGCGTACGGACATCTACTCGCTCGGTGTCATCCTTTATCAGATGATCACCGGTGAACTCCCCTACACGGTTTCGGGCGGCATGTCGGAGGCGATCCGTCAGATCGTTGAGCGCGAGCCAGTCAGGCCCAGAAGCCACATTTCCAATCTTGATGAAGACGTTGAGACGATCATTCTGAAATGTCTGGCGAAGGAGCGAGAGCGACGCTACCAGAGCGTGATCGCCATCGCAGAGGACATTCGCCGCTACCTCGCCCGCCAGCCGATTCTCGCTCGTGCCCCGAGCACGACCTATCAACTCAAGAAACTGATCGCCCGACACAAACTTTCTTCTGTCTTGATCGCGACGCTCTTGGTTGTTCTCGTGGGGTTCGCGGCTTGGATGAGCGTGTTGCGAACGGAAGCCGAGCTGCAAGCTCACACCGCAACTGCGATCAATGAGTTTCTCATCAACGACATGCTCGCCGCGGCGACTCCAGCGGTCGCCCGTGGTCGCGACGTTACAGTGGCTGCGGTACTCGACAGCGCCGCGACTCGGGTCGACGCCGCGTTCGCTGATGAACCGCTCGTTGAAGCTTCGATCCGATTCGTGATTGGCCGAAGCTATCTCGATCTGGGGCTCTTCGGTTCCGCCCTGCCTCACTTGGTTGCCGCCAGACGCGTTCGAACCCGCGAACTCGGGAACGAACATCCCGCCACGTTACGCGTCGCGAACGCGCTCGCGGACCTTTACTTTTGCCGAGGCGAATTCGTCGAAGCGAACAACCTTGCAGCCGAAACGCTCGAACTCGCGCGTGCCCACTTGGGCGCCTCGCACGAAGTAACGCTCGACGCCGCCTACCGTTACGCGCGTGCGCTTCGAGAACTCGGACACCATCTGGAATCTGAACGATTGCACCTGGAGACGCTCGAGCGGAGGCGCCGCGTGCTTGGCCCGGAACATCCCCAGACCATTGAATCGATGATCCAGTGGGGTTACTTGGCATATACCATGCGAGGAAAAACATCGGAGACAGAGACTTTTCTTCGCAGCGCGCTGGAGACAAGCCGCCGCGTGCTGGGCGACACTCATCCTGGAACACTCTTGGCGATGTCGAATCTCGGAGTGGCCCTGGGGGACCGACGCAAAATCCTCTCTGGAGAGGCATTGCTGCGCACGGCCGTTGAAGGACAACGGAGCGTACTCGGCGCTGAGCATCCGGACACATTGCGATCGACCGTTCAATTGGCGGCGCTCTTGCTGGAGCGCGCACGGAATGACGAAGCGGAGGAGATGTTGCGTGAAGCCATGGCTAGCACCATAGCCGTGCTGGGTGATACACACCCGGTCACGTTCGCGTCCGCGCTGTACCTGGGAAAAGCCCTCTGGCGGCAAGGCAAATATACTTCCGCGGTGCCGCTACTGCGACAAGCCGTCGATGTGAGCCGACGGCTGTACGGTTCGTCGCACGTGGAGGCTGCATTCGCAGTGGACTGCCTGGGATACGTACTCGGAAAACTCGGCCGCTATGCAGAAGCTGAGAGACTTCATCGCAGCACGCTGGACCTGACTCAGGACGTCCGCTTCGGGCGCACGCCAACCACCGCCGCGTGGTCGCTACGCTGTCTCGCAGAAACGCTCGCAGCGCAGGGGAAAAAAGACGAAGCGCTCGCCTTTGCGACGCAGGTACTGGAGCTCCGACGGACGGCTGCACAGCAACCGAATGCAGACGCCTATACCCTGAACTGCTATGCACGGGCGCTTCTTAGTCCTGAACTGGGCAGGTCGCGGAAACCCCGAGAAGCGCTGAAAGTTGCTTTGTCGGCTTACGATCTGAGCACCGACGAGTATCACTACAACCGCTATACGTTGGCACGGGCCTACCGCGCGAACGGCCAGCAGCAACAAGCGATCGCGATGCTCCTTCGGGCCCTTGCCCACACGCCGATCGAAGTGTCGGAGGATCGCGTTCAGTATGAGTCGGAGTTGGCGCGTCTGTATGACGAGGTAGGCAACGCGGATGCGGGGGAGAAATTGTACCTCGCCACACTTGCGGCCCGACGCGACCGCTTTTCAGACACCCACGAAGACGTCGCCGCGTCGCTATTCGATCTCGGGCGTTGGCGGTTGAACCACGGTGACCCTGAAGGTGGGGAAACAGCGCTTCGCGACTCGAACGAAATCCTCCGAACGCTTCAGAGTGAATCGAAGGATCACATGGACCAAAAGGCGCTCGAATGCCGCGTCGCGAGCATCTCAACCTATCTGGCCGAATCACTGGTCGCCCAGGGACGGTTTGAGGAGGCCAAGAAGTCGGTCGTCGACGTTCCCACATCTCTAGCTGGTGCGAACCTGTGTGACGCGAGCGATCTTCGACATGCGCGAGAAATCCTAAGCGTGGTCTCCGAACACTCAGGCAGCCCGCCCGGCACGGCTGGGAGTCTTGGGGAACCGGTGATCGAACCGACACCGCAGCCGCCCGCGGACCTCTCGCACCCCGGCGACATTTGAGAACCTGTCGCCCCCCCGCCGCAACGTCTTGCTTGCGGTTTTTGTTACGGGGTTTCGTGCGCACGCACGAGGCGGTCGTTGGATCGATTGAGGGACGGGAGAACGGGCGCTCAGGTTGTGCTGGCGTTTGTCCGATGCGTTTTGGCGAGGCGTTCTCGATAGAATCTTGCCCAGTCGGCGGCGATGTTGAGATCATTGAAGTCGTTTTCGACGCGGGTCCGACCCGCTTGGCCGAAACTGTGGCGTGTCGATTCATCGCGCGCAAGTTTCTTCAACGCTCCTGCCAGCGCATCGACATCCCCCAAGGGCGTTAGGTAGCCCGTCACGTAGTCCACGACCAGTTCTTTCGTTCCGGGCACGTCGGTCGCGACCACGGCCTTGCCCATGGCCATGGCTTCCATCAGCGATCGCGGTATGCCCTCTTTCTCAGAGGCCAGCACGACTACGTCAGCCGCGGACAACAGCCCGTGGACATAGGGTATCCATCCCAGAATCTTGACACGGTTTGTCAACCCGAGCGCGAGCGCCTTGGCCCGAAGCGCGTCACCCATCGGTCCGGGGCCGGCGATCACCGCGGAGAAATCGACCCCTTCGCTGGACAAAATCGCAAGGGCTGCAAGAAAATCGCCCACGCGTTTCACCGGCTGCAGACGACTCACCATCGCGATCCGGAGTCCGTTCGGTCGAAACTCAGCCATCGCTCGATCGATCTGCTCACAGGCTGATCGTCGTACAAACGCAGCGTCCACACCGTTGCCTTCGTACGACACCTTGTGGCTGGATCCCATCAATGATGCGCACATTGACAGGTCCTGGCGGTTTTGACTGAATACATGGTCACGCACGCGGCAGGCTGTTCGTTCGATCAGGCGATAGCTGTGAAACGATCGTTTCGACTGGTCCCCATAGAACGGAAGACCGTGATAGGTGTGCACGACCAGCGGCACGCGTGCGAGTCGGGCTGCGGCTGCGCTCACGACGCCCGCCTTGGCTGTGTGCGAGTGGACGACGTCGAAGCCCTCGCAGCGAAACAGTCGTCGCATCCGTCCGATGCTCACCGCGTCGCGCCAAGGCCTGATCGCGCGTACCATCGGGACGCAGAGATGCCGAACACACGGAGTGGGCAGATCGGCGTCCGGTGGTCGCCGGCCGGTGATGACCGTGACGTCCAGATCATCGAACTGCGACAGCGCGTTCAGTTTCGTCGCCAGGATCGTGACCGCGCTGTTGTAGCTTGTCGCGATGTGTGCCACTTTGATCATGCCGCACCACTACCTCGAACCGTCACCGCGATCCATTCCACGCCGACCCGCCGACCCGAATCCTCGTCACAATGGTCGCCCTGTCGACTCCGTTGCATCACGATCGCTGAATCCGCGTCTAGCGACCATTCCATTATCGGCCTCTCGCCACACACGCACGCGAATCCCCTCGATTCGCGTCACAGTGTACGTTCTGGGCTTCTGCTTTCTCTCCCGGCGACGACATCGGGCGTGACCCAAGTGGAGAGGACGCGACCGCCGCGTCGATGCTAGGAGGGTTGAATCGCACGCCGTCTGCCACCGTTGGTCGACCCGTGTCACCACCCCGTCTTGCTCGTCGGCAGGTCGGGGCGTACAAGTGTTTCGGTCGTTGAATCGCCCGGTCGCATCGCGCGGCCAGCCGGGTCCGGGAGCATCGGTTTGCCCGACGTAACACCGCCCACGTTGCTCGAGATCGTCGCCACCTATTGGCCGATCCCGCTGATATCGTTCACGGTCTCGCTGCTGGCGACGCCGATCTGTCGTAAGGTCGCGCTTGCGTGCAACTTCGTCGACCGACCCGATGCGTGGCTTAAGACGCATGCCACGCCGATTCCGTACGGCGGCGGCGTGGCGATCTACGCCGGGTGGATGTGCGGGGTGCTGATGGCAGTCGTCGGGTTCGCCAACGCGAACGCCCCTACGTCGGCTCCCGGCGGGTCGCCGTCCATGTACACCAACGTCATGGTCATCGTTCTTGTGAGTGGGACGCTTATCACGCTGCTTGGCTTCGTCGACGATCTTCGGTCCATTTCGCCCCGCGTGAAGCTGCTCGTCAGCATCGCCATCGCCGCCCTGGTGGTCACGTCTGGCATTGGTGACGAGATCGTGCGCGTGCTTTCCGGGTCGGCCCGCGTACGCTTCTTGGACGACGAGTTGTGGCTTGTCTGGGCTTATTCGCTCCCGGTCAGCATGTTCGTCATCGTCGGCGCGTGCAACGCGACCAATCTCATCGACGGTCTCGACGGTCTCTGCTCGGGGGTTCTGGCGATCATCTCGATCGGGTTCCTGATCCTTGCCGTTCACATGCACATGCACAGCAATTGGGGGCCAAGGGATGTTCAGCGGGTCGTCCTCTCACTCGCCCTTCTCGGTGCAGCGGTCGGTTTTCTTCCCTACAACCGCAACCCCGCCAGAATCTTCATGGGCGACGCTGGCTCGATGCTGCTCGGTCTCAACGCGGCGATTCTCTTGTTGATGTTTGCCGACGAACAGCGCGTGAAGTGGATGCTGGGCTCGACCATGGTGTTCGGGCTTCCGGTCGCAGACATGATTCTGACCCTCACACGCCGATGGCGAGCGCAGCGGCCGTTGATGGCGGGCGATCGGAGTCATTTCTATGACCAACTCATCGACCGCGGGTACAGCGTCAAAACTGTCGTTCGGATCAGCTACGCGTTGACGGCTGCCTTCGTTGTGCTCGGCGATCTCGTGATCGGCCTTCGAACGCGGCACATCATTCTCATCTACATTGTCGCGGCAGCGGCGCTCGCATTTGCCATTCACCACTTCAAGATGGTTCGCGTCGACTCGCCCTCCACCGGCGAACGACCATCGTCACCGCCTGACGCAGCCGCCACCAACGTCACCGCGACCGCCGGGCCGGCGTCCGATCCTGACAAAAGCGGAGTATCGACGTGATGACCTCCGCCACGGACACTGCGGGGCCGCGACCATTTTTTATCGTCGGATGCGACCGATCCGGCACGACCATGCTGCGCCTGGTTCTCGACCGCCATCCTCAGATCGCCATTCCGACCGAGTCGATGTTCATCACCGATTTTCTCACCCGACTTTCGCGCTACGGAGACCTTTCGTCGCGAAGCAACCGACTCAAACTCGCCGGCGACATGCTCAGCTATTCCAAAGTCCGCAATTGGCAACTCCCCCTGACCGCCGACGAACTGGCTTCCAACTGCGCGACGACAGATGTCTACGCGTCGATGGTTCGCGCAATTTTTACGGCCTACGCGCTCAAACACGGCAAGACCTGCTGGGGAGACAAGACGCCCTACTACGTCCACTGGGTGGACGATCTCAAACGGCTTTTTCCCGATGCGCGGTTCATTCACCTGGTACGCGACGGGCGGGACGTTGCCCTCTCGTTGATTCGCGTCGGGTTCGGACCGACCAACGTCTACGCAGCCGCTCGCTATTGGCGAGAATCCGTGCGTAAGGGGCGATCTGCTGTTGAACGGCTTGGCGGCGACGCGATGGAAGTTCACTACGAGCGCTTCGTCGACGATCCGATGTCTGTATCCAAGACCATTTGCGGTTTTCTCGATATTGGCTTCGACGAGAAGATGCTCGACATTCAGCACGCGCGGAGCGAGGGAAAATTTGCTCCGAATCAAGACAACTGGTTCACGAAGGTCGACGAGGGCATCAACGCGTCGTCGGTCGGCCGGTGGAGGAAACACATGTCGACGCGGCAGCGGGTGACCTTTCAAGCCATTGCAGCCGACGAACTCGATCTGTTCGGATACTCGCTCGAATCCGATTTGCCGGCCGTCACATTCAGGTCGATTCGGTTCGCCATGTATCGGGCGGACGATTTCCTCCGGCGATCGATACAATGGTTTCGGCTGCATGTTATCGACGAGCGATGCGCCGATGTGGGTAACATTCTGCGTCGTCACGCACAACGCTTGTTTCGACGCCGACGGAGCGCACCGTGAGTCAGGTCCAAGCCGCAGACATCGCCTTCACCGCCATCGACCTACAACATTGCAGCGTCGATGACCACTGCGCTGCCCTCATCGATACCGGCCTGCCGTTCTGGTGGTATCAAGCGCCAAGCCGCATCTTCGGGCAATTCAGCACGCCCTTTCGCGACGACACCGGCACGTGGTGGTACGCTGCTCGTCCGGGGTTTTGTTGGCCTGTTGCGGTACACACCGAGATCGAGCGCAGCCGTCGACGCGTCGCGTATCGCAAAAGCTTCATCGGGTTTCAGCACTGCGTCCTCGACGCTGACGCTTCCAACAGCACGCTCGCCATCAACGTCATACTCGACTTGGCGGCATACGGTCCCGGCTCGCTGACGCAAAACCGCCGCCGCATGGTTCGAACCGGCGCCAAACGATGCGATGTAACCCGCGTCGATCGCATCGACGATGCCGTGGTCGTTGGCGCGACCAAGTGTTGGAACGATCTGGTGACACGCACCGGTTGGAAGACCCACCGTACCGCAGCCGAAATCAGTGAATCGCTCAGCCGACTGCTCGATCACCCTGCGGCGACCATTCTGCTGGCCCGCGAGCGCAAGTCGGGCAACGTCGCCGGCTTTCTTGTCACCAAGGTATTCGGAGACACCGCGTACGTGGACACCATTGCGTCAGACTCCGAACTGCTCTCGACCAACCCCAACGATATCCTGATCTACACCTTCATCCGCAACGCTCAACGAATACCGACCGTGGCCAAGGTGCACTACGCCATTAAATCGCGGGTCGAGCAGCTCGAGCGATTCAAGACCGGGATCGGGTTCATTCCCCATCCCGCGCCAGCCTACCTGCATCTGCGTCCGGGCATGTCAACCGCCCTGCGCCTGTTCGCGCGCCCGTCCTACGATCGGCTTGTGGGACGCTTCGACGAACCATGACACCCGAAACCGCCACAGGTTCTGTACACGCTCCACCAGCGTCGCCGCCGCAGGCTCCCGCATCGACCGTGCCCCCCATCTCGCCTTGGGTTGCTTGGTCGCTCGCTGCGTTTGTGGCGGGGCTGCTTTACCTCGCGACCTCCATTCCCGGGTTGGCATGGGGAGATTCCGGCAACGCCCAACTACGCGTGCTTCTGGGCCACATTTTCGACCGGCAGGATCTCTCACGTTCGCACGTGCTGTACTATCTCATCGCCGGGCTGGTCACCAAGCTTGGGATCGAGCCCGCCAACGCTGCGAATCTCGTCACCGCCGTGATGGGCGCGATCACCGTCGGCAACGTCGCCGCGTTGCTCGCATTGCTTGTTCGCAAACGCGTCTCGGTCTATTGCGGCGCTGCGTTGCTCCTGTTCTCCCACGCGCTGTGGCGGCAGTCCACGGTGGCGGAGGTCATGACGCTCTCGACTGCATTGCTCAGCCTCGAGCTACTTCTCGTCGTTCAATTCGCACGGCGAGCACAACCCGGCTGGCTCATCGCTGTCTTGTTCGTTAACGGGCTGGGACTTTCGACCCACAACCTTGCAATGCTCACTTGGCCGGCGTATGCGGTCATGCTGGTCGCTGCTCGTCCGGTTGGCTTCAAACTGCGAGTCACCACGCTCGCCCTGGCGATGACAGCCTTGCTGGTCGGCGCGTCACCGCTCATTGGACTTGCCGTGGACGCATGGAGCCGCACCGGCAACCTCGGACACGTTCTCGTCGAGTTGGTCGCCGGCCGGTTCTCCGCCAACGTTTTCAACACCTCGGTCACGATGAACACATTCGTCCGCGTCATCGGCTACACGCTTTACAGTTTTCCGACCCCGCTCATTTTTCTAGGTGTCCTTGGTTTCAATCCACGCCGCCAAACGACCACACCCGCGTTCGGAGTCTTCTTCGTTGTCGCCTTCGCGGTGCATTTCCTCTTCGCCGTGCGTTACAACGTGCCCGATCAGAACACGTTCATGATTCACACTTACGTTTTCGCCGTCGTGATCGCTGCGCTTGGTGTGGACCGTTTTGTCGAATCACGGTCAAGTCGGGTCATCACCGCGACACTCGTTCTGCTCGCTTCGGTCGCCCCAATCGTCTACGCGACCGTGCCCGAGTTGCTCCGCACGCGGCGGCCGGACTTTCCGCTTATCTCCCGACGGAGCGTACCACACCGCGACCGCTTCGACTGGTTCCTCAAGCCGTGGCAATGTGACAACCGCGGGGCTGACGAATTCGCCCACGAGGTGTTGCGGGACGCGCCTCCCAATGCGGTTCTCGTGATCGATTCCACGCTATCGCCGCCGATCTACTACGTTCAGTCCCGAGACGGTCTCCGCCACGACGTACAAATCGTCGGCCCGACCGCCTATCAGCCATGGTGGCCAACTGCGTTCGATCTGGATTCGACCGCCGCCCGCGCTGCCGCCATCCGATCGGGGCGTCTGTTCACAGCCACCGACGAACGACGCTACATCAACGGACTCATTCGCGGCGGGCGCTACACGTATCGACCACACGGCGTCCTTTTCCAAGTGGTCGACACGGCTGCGAATGATTCCAATTCGCCGTAGCTCAACCGGTGCTAAATGCCGTACGCTCGCTACAATCACGACAGCGTCGCCTGCGTACGGCTGAACGCATCCGTTGCTTCGCACCCACTGGGTCAACATGCCGTCAGCGATCAACAAAACAGAACGCAGCATCGAGTGCGTGATTTTTGACGTGGACGGCGTCTTGATCGATTCATCCGACGCCCATTTTCAAAGTTGGACGCGGCTGGCCGCCGAACACGACGTCACCCTGACCCGCGCACAGTTCAAGAGCACCTTCGGAAGGCAAAACCGCGACATCATTCCGACGTTGTTCGACGCATCGCCGGGCAACGCGACGGTCGACGTTGAGGCATTGAGCGAGACAAAAGAACGATACTATCGAGAGATCATCGGCGACCATGTCAACCAGTTGCCCGGCGCAGCCGCCCTCGTTCGAGAATGTCACGCGGCGGGTCTGCGATGTGCCATCGGTTCTTCCGGACACCCCAAGAACATCGCCATTGTTCTCGAATCGCTCGACATCGAAACGTGCGTGTCAGCCGTCGTTACGGGACAGGACGTCACCGTCGGAAAACCCGACCCCCAGGTGTTTCTCATCGCGGCCGAGAAAACCGGCGTGCAGCCGGACCGCTGTGTGGTGATCGAAGATGCCCCCGCAGGAATCGCCGCCGCCCTCGCTGCCTCCATGATCGCGATCGGCGTCACAACCGAGCACGCTGCGGATCGTCTTGCCCACGCGCACCTCGTCGTCGATCGGCTTGACGAACTATCGTCAGACAGAATCATCGCGCTCGCCGGATGACGAGCAGCAGCCGGGATTCCCACTTGCACTATCAGCCGATCGACGGAGTTCGTCCACCGAAACAATTTGCCGGCGGTTGACGGCCTGCCCTTTCGACGTGGGTGTGCTGCACTTGCACCCTTTCCCTTTGCCGCGTATCGATCGAACCAGCCTCACCAGAAGCGACCCCGCCGCGACCGCGACGATCGCCATCGCGACCACCTTTTGCCAACCCATCAGCCCATCCATTCAGTACCCACACTCCGCCGGCTGATCGTGGAAACCGTGCGATCGTGGTGCCCCATGATACCCGCAAGTCCGCTCTCCGATCCACCATGTCCGCGATCCTTCCGTCGCCAACGACGTCGCCCGCAACGCGTTGACCGGTGTTCCGCAAATCGTTAACGTCGCGTCGTTGCGGGGGTAGTCGAAGCATGGGCCGCTACTCGGCTTTGGCGGCGATCCTGTCCGCGCGAACGCTAGTACCGAGGAATCTCAGAACGTTGCTCTCGATACGAAGTCGCCCCGGTGAAACTTGGGGCCTGACACGCCCAATGGTGTAACATCATGTTGTCGGTCATTGGCGGAACCGTTGTCAACACCATCACCGTTGCGGTTGGCTCGGTTCTCGGTCTCAGCATTTCCGGAAAACTTCCCGATCGTTACCACCGCATCGTCCTCGACGCCCTTGGCCTGATTACCATCACGCTGGGCGTCGACGCCGGCGTCAACGTTCTGAACGACACCGTGTCTCGCTACCGACCCCCCGGAGACGCGGGCAAGACCTATGGTGCGACACTCGCGGTCATCGTCGTTGCGTCGCTCATCATCGGCTGCCTACTGGGAACCCGCCTGGGGTTGCAACGGCGCGTCGAGCGCCTCGGCGAGCGCATCCACCAGCGGTTTGGTCGCGGCGACGCGAGCACTTTCGCCGAGGGCTTCCTGACTGCCAGCGTCATTTTCTGCGTCGGGCCGCTCACGCTGCTCGGCTGCTTCGAAAACGGCGCCCAGCAGGATCCCAGCCTGTTGATGATCAAATCCGTGCTCGACGCGTTTTGCTCGATGGCGCTGGCCGCCAGCCTTGGCGTGGGCGTTCTTTTCAGTGTGGTGACGGTGTTCGGATTTCAGGCTTCGCTGTCGATTCTCGCGTACTATTTTGCCGCCGACATTCCCGACGTTTCCCGACAACTGATGAACGTAGTCGGCGGTGTGCTGCTACTGGCCACCGCACTCGTGTTGCTCGAGATCAAGAAGATCCCGGTGGCTGACATGTTGCCTGGCATCTTTCTCCCGCCGCTGATCGTCTGGCTGATCGAGTCTGGTTGGCCTGGCCTGATCATTCCTGTTACTGGCTGATCGACGCGAGGATTCATGTCCACCGACGACTTTTCGCCTACGGAGCATCTTCTGGACCGGTTTCTCGCCAACGATACGTTGCCTGCCAGCGACACGTTCGCGTGCCCCTATCTGTCCGGACTCATCGCCCAAAACGAAGGTTTCATGGTCCATGATCTTTCTCCGGAGGTGTACCGAAGCTTGCTCGATCGTGGTTTTCGTCGCAGCGGTCGCGTCGTGTACCGCCCCATTTGCACCGGCTGTCGCGAATGTCGGCAGATCCGTGTGGCGGTTGATGGTTTTCGTCCGTCCCGGTCGCAGCGTCGCGTCTGGCGGATCAATCGGGACGTGAGCGTGACTTTTTCCCGGGATCCCAACCCCACCCGCCGCAAATGGTCCATGTTTCGCGACTACCTGCACGAGCGACACGACCAGCAGATGTCGGACGACTTTAAGATGTTTGTCGATTTTCTGTACGACTCTCCAACGGAGACCGTCGAGTTGGCTTTTCACATCGGGCGGCGGCTGGTTGGTGTCAGCATCGTGGACACGCCCGCGAACGCATGGAGCAGCGTTTACATGTTCTTCGATCCGCGCTTCAGCGACCGCAGCCTGGGCGTGTTTTCGATCCTGTGGGAAATCGACTATTGCCGTAGCGTCGGCATTGCGTACTATTATCTTGGGTACTACGTAGAGGGGGCCCGCACGATGGCCTACAAGGCGCGGTTCAATCCGCATGAGCTTTTGGACGAGTCGTTCGCTTGGCGCCGACACAGTTGTGACTAGGTTTATGCGTCAGGCAGCATCCCACGGGCCGTCGCTCGCCACGCGTTCTTTTGAACGCGTTCTCATCATCAAGCCAAGCTCGCTGGGTGACATCATCCACGCGCTGCCTGCGCTTCACCTTCTGCGTACCCGTTTCCCGGACGCATCCATCAGTTGGCTTGTGGCTGAGCCTTTCGCGCCGATCATCGCCAACCATCCGGACCTCAACGACACCATCATCTTCGAGCGCGACCGTTTCGGTGCTGTAGGGACGAGGATGGAACCTACGGCGGCGTTCGTTGAGTTCGTCCGCAAGCTAAACAAGAGAAGGTTCGATCTTGCGGTCGACCTTCAAGGGCTGTTTCGTAGCGGTTTTCTTGCGCTTGCCACCGGAGCCCGTGCGCGAATCGGGTTCGCCGCGGCGAGAGAGATGGCTTGGATGTTTTATTCCCACCGCGTCCATGTCGACGATCCCGACACCCATGCCGTTGACCGAAACATGGGTATCGGACCGATCCTCGGATGCCCGAGCGCTCCGCCGGTTTTCGACCTCGCCCTGACCACCCAAGAGCGAAGAAACGCCGTTGACCTGCTGACTCAGGCGGGCTTGGCCTCGGGAGACCGATTTGTGGCTGTCCTGCCGGGCGCTCGTTGGGAGACGAAACGCTGGGCGCCGTCACGGTTTTCCGCGACGATCGACGCGGTGATGGAACAGTGCGGCGTTTCGAGCGTTTTGCTGGGCGCCCCGGACGAACGCGCGATCTGCGACACCATTGCCGGAAGCACCCGTACGCGAACAATCAATCTTGCCGGCAGGACCGGCCTGCGCGACCTCGTCGCAATCATCAAACGCGCTTCGGTGGTCGTTGCCCATGACTCCGCACCGATGCACATCGCCGTCGCGCTGGGCAGGCCTGTTGTCGCCATCCTAGGGCCGACTAATCGGCTACGCACTGGCCCGTACGGCGAACTCGACTCGGTCGTGCAGCACGACCGCGCGTGTGTGCCCTGCTACTTGAAACATCTGTCGCAATGCCCCTATGATCATGATTGCATGAACTCCATCGACGTGACCACGGTCGCCGACCGCGTTCGGCAGCGGCTTTCGGCGACCGCCGCAGACGGCAGCTCCCCCCTTCACAACCCAACCGTCGTGGAGAATCGGCGCTGAGCTGGGGCAGCAAGGACGCACAATAGCCGATAGTATTGAACGCCGGCAACGGCCTGAACTTTAGCGGTTGAAGAGCAACCCGTGTCTGCAATTTGGCGAAAATCCCGTAGGTTTCTTATTCAGAAGGTGTTGCACACCAACGACACTCCCCACCAGATTGCGGTTGGTGTGGCCGTGGGGATTTTTGTCGGCCTAACCCCTACCGTCGGCTTTCAGATGGTCATCGCGGTTGCGATCGCAGCCGCTCTTCGGGCCAACAAAGCCATTTGCATACCCATGGTGTGGATCACCAACCCGATCACGCTTGTCCCGATCTACGCGGCGTGCTTTCAAATCGGTGTCGCCATCATGGGCCCCTCCCGGCCGGTCCAAGCTGATCCGCTCGCGCCCGTTGTCGTGCTCGATGCGGGCTCGGATTCCGCTGGAATCCAGCAATGGTTTCACCTCGACTTCTGGAAAGACCTCCTGCTTCGTGCGACGAAGGTTTGCACAGAGTTGTGGGTAGGATGCCTGTTCGTCGCATCGGTTGCGGCGCTGATTGCGTACTTCGCCACCCGATGGGGCGTGTCGGCATATCGAGAACAGCGTAGGCAAAAAATCGCAGCGAGGGAACTTCTGCGCATCGAACGTCGACGTCGATCGAAGTCGCTGCCCGCCCGACGCCCATCGGTCTGAAGTGAACCTTATTCCCCGCGATAAACTTGCCGACAGTACACCCAAACTTGCACGCGGCATTGCCCTCAAGTATTCTACCCAATCGGGTGATTTAGACGAAAGTTCGGACGTTCATCGTTCGACATCCTCACCATCGTAGTCAAGCTGGATTGAGGTTGGCGGCAGCGCCACGTTAATACGCAGGTGGCTTGGGTGATGCGACATGACCCGTGGAAGAGGCATGACAGGCGGGTCGCCAAGCAGGACGACGATCCGAATCATGCGCTGGATTGCGATAATGGATCAGGTGGCCAAGCAATAGACCACCGTTGCCAAGTGTGAGCAAACAATGTCACTGGATGACACGCCAACCCAAGATTTGATTCTCGCATCGGCCAGCCCTCGTCGTCGAGAGCTGCTCACGCAGGCCGGCTTCGATGCGCGGGTTGTCCATCCGCCGCTTGATGAGCCGGATGACATGGGACACGACGTTCCCGTTGTCGCCCGGGCTGAAGCGTTGAGCTACTTCAAGGCTCGTTCAGTCGCGGCAACGATTGATCGCGGAATACTGATCGCGGCTGACACGCTGGTCGCTCTGGACACTACCGTGTTCGGGAAACCCGCAGACGAGAACGACGCCCGCCGCATCCTCGAAACGTTGGCTGGCACGACCCACCAGGTCGTGACGGGCGTGACGCTTCTCGATGCCCAGACGGCCCGTCGGCTCATCAGCCACGATGTCACCACCGTCACCATGAGGGATGTCGGTTCGATTGCCCTGAAGCGGTACCTCGCGGGCGGCGCGTGGGAGGGCAAGGCGGGGGCCTACGGGATTCAGGATCACGGTGACGCGTTCATCGAACGCATTGACGGCAGCTTCACGAACGTCGTCGGCCTGCCGATGGAATTGTTGACGTCGATGCTCGAGCAGTGGGGCATTGTACCGAGCGCCAGCAACGAAACGAAGCCCGAGTCCGTCTGATCGGCGGTCGATCGACGCTGGTTTTTGTGGAGTCGAGCTATCCGACGCGTCGACACGCGCCGTGCGTTGCACCGACGCTTCGGCTTGGTGGCGATGACGATCGGGACCAAACCGTCAGCACCATTCGTCGAGATCCCGCAGTGCGAGCGGAGGCTTGAGTATTTCGCTCAGGATCACCGCTTGTTTCATCTTCGCCGCCGACACCCGACCGACGCCCGCAACGCGAATCTCCGGATAGGGCTGTTCGACGGGCGCGAGACTTTGATCGTCTGCGGCTTCGTCGGTAGAAGGGGTTGGCGACATCGTCTGCTTGGACGGTCGGCGTTTCGCTCCGGATTTGGGCTTTCGAGCAGCCTCGAGCGGAACGGGGGGCGCCGATCTCCGACGAGATTTAGTAGGTCGATCTGCTTGTCGACGATGCGATTTCGTTCGCACCGGTTCGTCGGATGAACGAATGCGCCGTGCGGGTGATCCTCCCGTCGGCCGCACGGTGGTTTCCGCAGGCGAATCCATGACAGGGCTCGCGGTCGGTACTCGCCCCCGGGGCTCGACCGCGGCGCGTGAACCGGGTTTCGGCAGCGGAGGGGGTGGGGGTGTCGAGGTCGTCCTTCGATCGGGCGAGCTGATTCGCTTTGCGGCGTTGGCGATGCGCTTGTTCTCCGCACGCTGGGTTCGCCGAGCTTCATTCCCTCCTTGCGCGACCGACTCGCCTGTTTTGTCCGAATCAGAGAACCGTTCGCGGAGTTTCTTCCCCAGAGCGTTGAGCGCTGGCAGGACCACGACGATCGCCAGGTAGATCAGGCTTTTCCAATCGCCGAACGGATCGCGCTGTGCGACAAATAGCTCCATCATACTCGTCACCTACGCGGAAGGTTTGGTCTCATCTGAACCGCCGATCGCATCGCGCATGTTCGTGTCGGCGACGATGTTCTTCATGCGGTAGTAGTCCATGATTCCCAGGTGTCCGCTACGAAATGCCTCCGACATCGCCAGCGGAATCTGTGCCTCAGCCTCGACGACCTTCGCCCGGTTCTCCTGAACGAGCGCCCGCATTTCGGCTTCGCGTGCCCTGGCCATCGCCGCACGTTTCTCAGCTTCCGCCTGAAAACGCCGTTTGTCTGCTTCGGCTTGCTCAGCCTGCAGCTTCGCGCCGACGTTCGCTTCATTCGACACGCCTGCCACGCTGATGTCGGCGATATCGACCGATAGAATCTCAAACGCGGTTCCGGCGTCGAGGCCGGTCGCGAGGGCCTTGCGCGCAATGTCGTCCGGGTTTTCCAACACGTCTTTGTATGAACCTGCCGAGCCGATCGCGCTGACGATCGCCTGTCCCACGCGGGCGACGACCGTCTCCTCGGTTGCACCGCCGACGAGCTGTCGAAGATTCGTTCGCACCGTCACGCGCGCCTTGGCCAACAAACGGATACCGTCTTTGGCCACCGCGTCCAAACGATCCACCGCCGAACCCGCTACCGGGCAGTCAATCACCTTGGGGTTTACCGAGGTGTTGACCGCGTCGAGAATGTCTCGACCCGCCAGATCAATTGCGCATGCGTCGCGATAGGCCAACTCGATCTCCGCCCGGTTCGCTTGAATGATCGCCCGGGATACCGATGGCACGCGACCGCCGGCGAGGTAGTGACTTTCAAGATCGTTGGTCGTGATGTCATGGATGCCCGCCTTGACGAGCTGGATCTTACTCAACACGACCGTTGCGGCGTGAACCTTGCGAAGCCGCATGCCGATCAAATCCGTGATCCCCACGCCGGCGTGGCTGGCGTAAGCTTGAAGCCACAGACCGAAGAATTGGAAGATGACGAACAACAGGACGATCGAGACGATGACAACGATAATCCCCACGACCAACGTCCAGGAGAGACCACCCTGCGCCAATTGCCACGAAACGTGATCCATGTCACTGCCTTTCTAGCCTGAACCTGCCAGGCAAACCCATCACTCGCCCGAAGAATCGCTGTGAGCGACCGCCACTTCCAGGTTGCGGCCTCGGATACCGACGGCCCGTACCTCGACGCCTGCATCGATCATGCCGGACTCGCTGACACATTCTAACCGACGACCGTCAAATTCGCATGTGCCGACCGGGCGCAACGGGGACAATGTTCGCCCGGACCGACCGACCAGCGGCTCGATGCTCGTTACTGTCGCCGCCAGTTCTTCACGGGTGTACGTCGGATTCCGCGGAACGATCATCCGCCCCAGTCGCGTGTTTGGCCACACCTTCACCGCGACCACCGCGAACGTCGGCAACGCGATCACCGAACCGACAATAGAGAGGGTTCCGGCTGTTTCGCCGAACGCGAAAGTTCGGACGATCGCCACCGCCAAGAACCCGATGCCCACGATCGTCAACACGCCGTGCGACGGGATGAAGATCTCCGCCGTCAACATCGCGACGGCGACCGCGTACAGTAGCAGCAAGATTCCGACGTCACTCATGGTTTGCCAACATCACTCAGGTGCTCGCCGTCGTCACGCACGCGCGCGGCGAACCACGACGCGGTTGCCGTGCCGCTCCACTACTTCGACTTCCAGCCCGGATTCCAACATTTCCCCTTCGGTCACCACATCGACCAGAAGGCGGCCAAACCGCGCTTTGCCGGCAGGTCGAAGCTCGCCGACCACCAGCCCCTTGTCGCCAACCCGCGCCATGCCATGATACGGGTCGCTGGCCATCACGTCCGACGGTGTGGGGTTTGCCGGCACGATCGTACGCAGATACGGCATTCTCGGAAGGTATCGGCTTAGCGCCACCATTCCCGCGATCGATATCGCCATCGAAGCGGCCAGCGTCTGCACGCCCTGTTTCAACCCATCGACGCCTTGCATGAGTGAAGGCCAATGGATCGGGAATCGTCCCGGCTCTTCGGGGATGAACGTTGCCAACAGCCCTATCAATACCAGTAGAATGCCACTGATCCCGGCCACGCCGAACCCCGGGATGACAAAAACCTCCAGACCGATCAATGCCAAACCCGCAACAATGACGACAACTTCCCAAACATTGGCAAGCCCGGTCAGAAACGGGGCGCCCAAGAACACGCTTAGAGCGATCAACGCAACCAATCCCGGTACGCCCACCCCCGGAGTGTTGAACTCGACGTACGCGCCCAAGAGAACGATGACCATCAAGAACATGCGGACCGGCATCGACGTAAGCCAGCGCGTAAACACTTCCGACCATGTGAATTCGATCCGCCGAATGTCGTTGCTCAAGGTGTATCGCTGCCGCAGATCGTCCACATTGGACACGATCCCTTTTGAAAAGCCGAACGCTTGCGCCCGACTTTGCGACATGGTCAGCAACTCGGTCTTCTTTACGACCGGTTGACTCACCGGCACTTCCACGCCCGTGACCGGATCCGGCGGGAAGTGCTCAACCAGTTTCCATTCCGCTTTCGATGCAGCCAGCAACGGGACTTCCAGCCCCAACACGCTGGTGGTCTTCTTGGCCTTTCCCAGGAGGTCGTCCTTTTCGTCCGCTTCGACGAAACGACGTTCGCCCGTAGCGATGTTTTCAACCCAATAGACCTCATACTCCTTCACGACCATCGACTCGCAAAGCAGGCGGTCATATCCGTGTTTCGCGGCAGAATCTCGAAACTGTTCCAACACGGGGCTTTCGGCCTTGGCGCGAATCTGTTCGGGAACCGCCTGCGGGCCGGTCGGACCGCCGAGAATCACGCCGCAGTCGCCCAGCGTTGACGCGCGCGTCATGACAATTTCGTCGCAGGCAACCGAAATCATCGAGCCGGCTGAATAGGCCGACGAATTCACCCACGCGACCGTTTTGACGTCGTGGAGGTTCTTGATGAAATTGCAGATGTCCAGCGCGCTCGTGACGTATCCCCCGGGCGTGTCCATCTCGAAGATGATCACCTTCGCACCCGAATCGATTGCGTGCGCCACACGACGCTTGATGCTTTCAGTGGTGACGTCCGTGATTTCGCCGGAAATCGTGACGATCGCGCCCACGACATCGCCATCCGCCTCTTCGGGGTTGGCGACGCTCGTAGACGCCGCATCCGAAGGCGCGTCGTCCATCGGCGCTACGTCTGCCGTCGTCGTCTTGGTGTCCGACGGCTGGGCGACGGTACGGTTTGAAGGCCGATCGAACCCGGCGACGCCCAGAGCAAAGACCAGTACCATCCACTGTAGAGACCGACGCATTCCACGGCTGGTTCGGATCATGACACTGGTTCCACTTGATCGCCGGCGCGCGAGCCAACGCCCACGACGGCCGAGCGAGTTATTCCCTGCGAAAACCTATTCTAAGAGCGGCCATGCGCGGCGGCAAGTTGAAACAAAGTCTCAGATTGGAACCGCAGTGCGACCTCACCGACATCGGCACGCGGAAAACACGCGCTTTCGGTACGCCGAACGGGTGATGCGGACGGATTCCCCGGGAGTACGTAGAAACTTGTCGCCGCCGACGCGTGGTTACGCGGATTCCGAAATCCGCGTGGCAACGACGATCAGATCCGTCGAACGCGTGACGTCAAACGGTTCTCTCTGATAGCTGCCGTACAACCCGTCGACGCGTAGCCCGGATGCCTCGCACCACTTCGTCAGATCGTCGACGTCGATCGGAAACAGTGTTCCGCAATGGGCCCGCTGCTGCCATTTTTCGTCGTTCCACATAGTGATGTTGGTCACCGTGCACTCTTCATCGGCAAACGCGAAATGACGCACCGACACGTAGTCGACCCCGTCACGAGTTGCGACGCGCGGGCCGCGCACGCACGGCTGCTCGGTTCGCATCAGGCGAAAATTCAGAATCTGAACGAACAGTCGCCCGCCCGAACGCAGGGCCGATGAAAACCCCTCTATCGACGTCCGGCATGCCGCACGTGTGCCCGCCGCCGCCAGTGCGTTACCCAAGCAGTAGACCCCATCGAACCCGCCGCCCACCGCCTCCGGCAATCCATCGTAGCGGCCTTGCTTCCATTCGATGTTGACTCCGGCTTGGCGCCCGACATCCGACGCGATCGACAGCATTCCAGCGTCTGCGTCCAATCCCGTCACGTCGAAGCCGGCCTCGCACATCGCCACCGCCTGCCGACCCGTGCCGCATCCAGCATCCAGCAATCGTTTCGAATCCGGCGGGCCAAACACGTCTGTCAGGACCGGGACCTCGCGCCCCAGCCGGGCTGTCCAGTTGATCCCGCGGTCATACCACTCCGGCGCGGCGAACATCGAACCGCGATCCAGTCGGCCATCCACATCGTTACCCACGAATCACCTCATCACCCGTGCACACCGCCGCCCGACACCGCAGAATTGCGACCGAACAGTCTTCGCTATTGTTGCTGCTCTTTTAGCTTCCGGAGGAATTCCGTGAGCGCCTGATGTTCGCTTTCACTCATCTGTTCAGCCATGTCGGCCAGCGCCTGCATGTCCACACCCGCCTCGCCTGCGTCGGGTTCAGGATCGGGCACCATGTGCGTCACCGTTGTCGACATCGCGCCACGCAGCCGTCGCGGCTTCGCTTTCGGCTGCTCGACCGTCGCGGCTGATTTCGACGGTTGATCGGCCTTGGTTCTGTCTGATGACTTTCCGCCGTCGCGCAGTCTTTCCTGAAAGGCCCGGTTCCCTGCTGCGATGTTTCGGGCTTGGTACGCCTTATCCTCGCTCACCGCAGCCGCTATGCGGGCATCGGTTCGGCCGATGATTTGTGCGGCCAGAATGGCTGCGTTCGTCGCACCCGCTGCTCCGATGCCCACCGTCGCCACCGGCACGCCGGGCGGCATTTGCACCGTGCTCAGCAACGCGTCGACACCTTGCAACGGGCCACTCGCGATCGGCACACCGATCACCGGCAGCGTGGTACGCGCCGCAATCGAACCGGCAAGCGCGGCGGCCATTCCCGCCCCCGCAATGATCACGTTGAATCCGTTCGCCTCAGCCGCCGCCGCAAACTCGTCCACCCGCGACGGCGTGCGATGGGCCGACATCACTTCGACATGGGTCGATACGCCGAGCTTGCGCAACCGAGCGTCGCACCGCGACATCGTCTCCCAATCATTCTCGCTGCCCATTACAATCGCCACCTTGCCTTCAGACATGACCACCTCGCCGCTCGCAAGAACCCCAAGACTCGCCCGCCGGCCGAGTTGGGGGCATCGCACCGGCCGGTGATGACTACGGGTATTCTACGTCGCCGCGACCTCGCTGCCAATTCGATGCGCCTGCCCCTATGGCAAACCGGAGCGTTCCGGTCGATTCGGTCAGATGGTCACTGGGTTTCGAGGGCCAGTTTGTGGTAGTACCCGTCCACCTGAAGCGGCGAACGGACGTTTTTGTCGGCGAAATGCAGACGCTTGGTCAGCTCCGCTCCGTAGGACGCCCCCATTCGCGTCAACACTCGCTCCCGCGATTCGATTGCCTCGCGCAGCGTAGCGAGGTGCTTGTCCCCGTTGCTCCGATTGCGCTCATAGGCTGTCACGGCTTCCAATCCTCGAATCGTCCACAGCGTCAGCTCGTAGTTGTCGCGCACTCTTGCGACTCGGCGTTGCACCAGCGGGTCACCGGCGGCCAACCGCTCCGCCTCGACCAGCCGGCGCTCCAACGCAACGAGCCCATCCGGATAGCCCAGCACCAGTCTCGCCAATCCTTCACGGGCCCATTCTTTGGTTCGGTGAAACGCCCGGGAAGCGTTCGCGACCTTCGATGCGTCCATCGTTGTCGCCCGTCGCCAGCACACGCCCGCCGTTTCGAAGTACGCCCTCACTGCTTCCGACGCACGTTGAAACAGCACGCCGAAATACTCGCGACGAACTGCGGCAACGTCGACCTTCGGGTTCCACAACAATCGCGTCAAGACGTACGCGTCCGCACCCAGCGATTCCCACGTCGGGCCTATGTAGAGGTAGCACCCGCGGGTTCCCACCTCGGCGTGAAGCCGGATCAAGTCTTCCACGCGTCGACCCATCGGTGCCGGCAACGCGTACGAGCGACGAAGCAGCGCGAACGTGTCGTACGCGTACACCTTGTCGTGCAGCTTTGCCCACGCGCGAATCAACGATTGTGCGAAGGACCATGTCGAGTCGTCCCACAGGTCCAGGGCGGTGTTCGGGGCAACCACCAGCGCGAGGGTCGGCGCGATCCGCACCTCCCGACGAGGCGGGTACAAGTAATCCGCGTAAATCAGCCCGCCGCACAACCGGTCGGGAAACACGCTCGCCACCGAATCCGCCACGGCGTTGTAGAAGTGCAAGACCCTGTCCGTCTTGACGACTTTCCCCTTTCGTGGTCCGCGAGGAACACGGTAATCTTCCACGTCCAGCAGGCGGCAGAGCGCGTCCATGCACATACCACTGCCGTCCGGAGGTGAAATCGAGTACATCTTTCGGTCGGGGTGGGTTGCGAAGAATGACTTCACCTTCTTCGCGACGATGGTCTGCACCTCTGGATTCCCCAAACACAAGTGCCCCTGACTGCGCAACCCCGCGGCACCGGTTCGGCGAATCCCGCCGCGAAGGGCTGCGTACTCCGGATGTCCCCGGGTGGCCCACTCTCGCACCGGCAACAGTTTGTTTAACGCATGGGCATGGTGCATGGTCATCGCGCTGCCCAAACGGTTCCGCCGCGCCCAAGCCCCCCCTTGTGAACCAGGCGGCCCATAGGCCAGTGCCCGGTAGTCGAAAAATGGTGCCTCCTCGATTCGAACGTCGCGCGGAACCGACACGCGTTTCAATGTGGGCACGACATCGCCAAGTTCATCGCCCCAGTACCAACGAACCCCCAGGAACCGCTCCAGGAAGGCGTATACCGCGTTGCACGTACCGCGAAAAACCGGATCGATGAAGTCCACCCCGTCGCCCGATCCGCGACTGTCCCGTCCGCGAAAGTACAAATCGCCGTTGCGGGCTTCAATGGAAAATGCGTGCGGTTTCAATGTCTCGGTCGGCAGAATGAAGATGTGGCGGCGGGTTGTGGTTACTTTTGTGACGATCGGCAACTGAACGCCCGCCGCCTGGCGAACGAACTTCGCCAATTCGTCAGCCGCCAGCCGCGTCGTCGGCATCGCGTCCGCCCCGACGACGATTTCGTAGTCGCTACGTCCGTCATCGACGATGATGAGACGGTCGCCTTCTGCGCTGGCCGCCGCCCCGGCAGCGAAGACCATCGCCACGATCAGTGGAGCACACAATATCCGTCGAAAAACTGGTGCCATCTGTCTCGGTCGCATCTCGGCCCGATCGGTTTGACGCATCTTCGGCATGTTCCGCAGCGTCCTCATCCATTGTCGACCGCCCTCACACACCTGCCGCACATATTCTATCACCAAAGCGGCTACCCCCAACCGATACAGGTACGTCGTGTCTATTCGAAACTTTATCGCGTTGGGGCCGGTGTGTTTGCTGCTGCCGATTGTATGGCTTGTCGTTGCGCAGGTTGCCGACCCGGAGCACGCGTTGGCTGATGGCTGGAAACAGGCTCGCGGACCACGAAAACCGTGGGTCGCCGTATCGCGATTCGACAGGTCCGTCGTCGCCGAATCCTCTGGAATCGTCTCCAGTCGCCGACATCCCGGTGTCTTTTGGACGCACAGTGATTCCCTCAACGAGCCCGCCATCATCGCTGTGCGGCTCGATGGCACGATTCTGGCGAAAATCACCATCGCCGCCCCCAACTGGGATTGGGAGGACATCGCGATCGATGACGACGGGTTCTTATACATCGCCGACATCGGCAACAACTTCGGCTGGTTCGCCACGCGCTCGATCTACAAGATTCGCGAACCTGACCCGCACGACCATGCCCGGCCTCCCATTCACCCTGCGGCTGTCTACACCTTTCGTTACCCGCAGGATCGCCGGTTTGATGCCGAAGGGTTGTTCTTTCGCGATGGCAAGATGTACCTCGTCAGCAAACGCGACCAGGGTCACACCAGAATCTACCGGCTCGATACCGACGCCGACGGAGTCACGTCGATCCATGAAATCGCCGAACTCGACATGCAAGGAGCGACCGCCGCCGACATGTCGCCGCGCGGCGATCGGCTTGCCGTGTGTACCGTGCGATCAGCGCGTATCTACACCGTCGGCGACGACCTCGCCGCTGTCGCGCACCACAAGCCGCTACTCATCCGATTCCCGTCCGACGATGTCGAAGCATGTACCTTCTCGGGCGACACACTTGTGCTCACCAACGAACGCGGCGAGGTGTTCCACCTGTCCGCGCGCGACATCACGAATGAAACGATCTTCATTCCTCCGCCGCCCCAGACGGAGACTACCGCGCACCTCCCACCGAGTTGACTGCCCCGCGCGTGATCGCTACCGTCGCAAACGACACGTGTTTTATCGAGGTGCGATTCGTGGCGATTCAACGATGGTCTCAAACAGTCATCGGAGTGGAACTGGCCGATGATCGACGATTCTCTGATTCGGTCGTAGCGCTGATTGAAGAGATCAAAGCCCATCCCGGCGTTGATGTTCTGCTCGACTTTTCGACGGTTCGCTACGTCAATTCGTCCGACATCACCAGCCTGCTGAGGTTGCGCAAGATGGTTGTCGAGGCGAACCACCGGAGATTGGCGCTTTGTGCGGTCTCTCCCGATGTACACGGGGTCTTTCGCATCTCCGGCCTTGCGGGCAACTTCGATTTCGAGCCCGACGTCCGCACCGCATTGGCAGCGTTGCAGATCGAATCCCAATGACGCCCTCCATTGCTTTCAACCGTTGTGGCGTAGCGGACGACGCACCTCAACGACGTCGGTTGAAGCGCGGGCAGCGGCGCGGCGAGAATTAGTTCACACGGCTGAACGCTGCCGAAGAGGCGGCGGCCAACAATGCCAAGCGCGATGACCGAATCCGCCATCTCGATCTGGACGCCTCTGATCTATCAATACAGCGTCGGCGGGCTTCTGTTCTTGATCAGCTTCATCCTGATCTTTCGGGCGGGGGCGTGCGATTTGCGACGCCGAGTGGATCGGACGTGGTTCGTGGTCGCCGTCGCGGGCATGGTGGCGTATTTCAGCGTGCACGTCGGAATCTATCTGCTCGCGATTTTCGTTGATCCCGCGGCACCCGGAGGTGGTGGATGATCTGGTCCGGCGTGGGACAGATCGTCCGGTGCGCTCCGATCGACTTCGTGGTCATCGCGGTTTACTTCGTCGCCATTCTCGGTTTCGGACTCAGTTTCAGTCGATTCTCCAAGACCACCAAGGATTTCTTCCTGGGCGGGCAACGGTTTTCGGGCTGGCTGCTGGCGTTCAGCCTGGTGGCGAGCGTGATCGGCACGTACAGCTTCATCAAGTATTCGGACGCCGGTTTTCGCTTTGGCCTCAGCTCGTCCATGACGTACCTCAACGATTGGTTCTACGTTCCGCTCTTGATGTTTGTCTGGTTGCCGGTGATCTACTTTTCGCGGGTTCGATCGGTTCCGGAGTACTTTCATCGTCGGTTCGACAGCCGGGCACGGTTGATGTGTGCCGCACTTCTGTCACTCTACATGCTCGGATACGTCGGCTACACGATCTATACGTTGGGAACGGTAACCAAACTTTTGCTAGACGTGCCGTTGATGCCGGCGTGCGTGGTGATTGCGGCGGTCACGGGCATTTACGTCACCATCGGCGGGCAGACCGCCATCATCTTCACCGATCTTGCACAAGCGTTTCTGCTGATCGGCGCGGGCGTGACGCTTGTCATTCTGGGCGTCTTCTACCTGGGAGGCGGTGAGGGGTTCCTCGTCGGTCTTGACCATTTTTGGGAGAACCTGCCGCTCAGCGATCGACTGCCGTTTGCCAACTTCAATCGACCTGCCGATTTCAACTTCGTCGGGGTCTTCTGGCAGGACATGGCCAACAGTTGCGTGTTCTTTTTTGTGAACCAGGGACTCATCATGCGCTTTCTGGCGGCCCGAAGCATGGTGGAAGGTCGGCGTACGATCCTGGTCAATTCGCTGGTGTTGCTTCCGTTTGCGGTGCTGGTCGTCGGCGGGCCGGGCTGGATCGGAAACGCCATCTCGCGCATGGACCCGGCAGTGCTCGATCCTGACACGAACGGCTCGCACGCGTTCGTTGTGATTGCGTACTTGCTGTGCAAGCCGGGCGTCTTTGGGTTGATGATGGCTGCGTTGGTTGCAGCCTTGATGTCAACCGTCGACACCATGCTCAACGCGCTGGCGGCGATCTGCGTGATTGACGTTTACCAGCCCTACATCGCGCCCGGGCGCGAAGACCGTCACTACCTCCGCGTCGCGCGCATTGTCTCGATCGCAGCCACGGTGATCGGTCTGTTTTTGGTGACGTTGTTCGCCCGATTCGACTCGATCTACGAAGCCCATGCTGCGTTTACGGCAGCGGTGACCCCGCCGCTGGCGGTGTCGGTCTTGTTGGGCGTGATGTGGAAACGCTATACCCCGGCGGCGGCGTTCGGCACGTTGGTCATCGGCGCGGTTGCGGCAATTGTCTCGTTCTACTACCCACAAGTCGTTCGCCCGTTCATGGATCTGCACGGCATGGCGGCGGACGCTCGCCCGTCGTACATGCGAGCGCTCTTCCTGCTGGTGGTGTCGGGCGTTGGTGGCGTGGTCATCACGACGTTCACAAAACCCAAGCCCGAGGCGGAGATTCAAGGACTGTATGTCGGCTCGATCGAGGCGGGGCGAGTGCGTTTCAAGAACGGTCAGCCGAACGATCGCCCGTCCAAGCCCATCGTCACGTCATTGGTGGTGGTCGACCAACCGATTCGCCGTGCAGCGAAAACCTTGCCCGATTATCCGGTCGTATCGTTGTCGCGTGCGCAGATGCTGGAACTGGCGGCTGAGCCTGGGGATTTGCTGTACGTTTGCGACCGTCGCAGATACCTGGGCGGTCTTCGTTCGATCCACGCGGCGGCTGGTGCGCCCTGCGACGGTGATGACGGTGTGCGAATGGATCGTGATACACTCGACCGGGCGCACCTGTTCCCCGATCGTCCCGTGCGCGTCGAGAAGATTCTGTAGCGATGTCAACGGATTATGGCTGTGTGTCGGACGGCGGGCTGTCGGTGTCGGAATCGCCTGGTAGAAGGTCCGACAGGATCAGTGCGGGCAGTTGATCCCATTGTCGATGCTGGTTCTGCCGGAAAAGGCGACGTTCGAATATGGAAACGGGAAACCGTTGAACGCTGCCGTCAGTCAGGGCGACCACGATCTTGGCGTCTTCGTCGGTCATGGGCAATTGCGGTGGAAGAACCACCAGCCAAACGCCCGGACTGACCCGTTCGATGTTAACGCCGCGATGCGTGAAGACGAATCCTCCGAACCGATATTCGGCGGCATTTGTCGGCACCTCCGCCATGAGACGTTTGGCGACGGCT
>CAYQFV010000017.1:30678-42056 GCA_964416845.1 uncultured Phycisphaeraceae bacterium
GAGGCGATCATCCACCAGATCCAACCCAGATACCACCCAAGAAACGGGACAGCGGATACGGCGTTCGCACCGCTGCTGTAGCAGAGCGCTGCGTACGTGCGGGTCGGTCCGTGCTTCGTGCCGCCTGAGACCCACATGACAAAGTGTGCGATTCCACCCCACAGCAGAATCCACACCAGGCCGACGACGGAGAAAAAAAGAGCAACCCCTGCGACACCGGAGATCACGCGAAGGATCGTCGATGATACACCGCGCGGGCCGCCCGGCCCCATCATCACCACTGGCACGATAAGCAGCGGCACGATACCCACGCAATACACGAGTATGCTTGTGAGAAGTGCAAACCACCATGCTGTCGCCGTGCCTCGCTCCGGAGGCGTGCCTCGCAGGAGTTTTCCCGGAGCGATCAGCGCCATGCCAAGTGTCGAAAACCAGCCGCGCAGAAAACCGCGTTTCTTCCGTTCGAGCCACGGATTGGGCGTGACCATTGTCTCGGCATCATCAATCCCCTGTGAAGGGCGAAGGATCATGTCGTTCATGTGCACGTGCCGGCCACACTTGACGCAGTCGAATTCGGGAGGAACGAGTTGTCCTCGTTCATCCTGCCCGTAGTACACCTGATCGCAATGCGGGCAGCAGAACTGGACGGCGTTGGGCAGGAAATCGAAATCCGCCGGGAGGAACGCGCGGTTGCACTCGGGACATTCCCGGGTTGTCAGATGCCAGAGCAGGTAGTCGCATTGAGGACAGCGCATCGCGTCAATTCCAGGTCGCAACGTCCTCGCTGATGCGTTTGCGCTTGAACCAGATCAACAAGAATAGCGGCAGCGCGCAACCCCATATGACGGTCAGACCGGATGTGAAGACGGCGACCCACGGGCCAAACATCGGAGGAAGCGTCGAGAATGTTCCCGGGTCTTGGTGACGCATCGCCTCAAACGCCTCAACCTGAATGCCGTATCCGAACACGGCTTCGGCAACAGCGAACACCATCCGAAGCCACGCCCACGCTTTGGCCCGGCGAATACCGGAGGGACGTCGCCGGATGATTCCGATTCCCGCGATGCACAACACGACTGCAAGACAAAAGCCGATTCCCGCAGAAGAAATCGCCCAAACCATGTGGTCCTGCATTTGATCGGGAACCATGCCTGCTCGTCCCATTTCGGCGAACGCGTTTGCGATCTTTGGCCCGACAATCGCCGCGACGATTGCAAACAGGCCTCCCAATATGCCCAATACGCCAAACACGAGGCACACGATTCCGATCGGTCGAGGCCAGGAGGAAGGGACGGGTGAACCGAATGGCACGGAAGGTTCGACCGGTGGCGCCGATTGCGCCATCGGAACGTCGTTCGGGTTTTCGATATCCATGGGCTGACGCTCGATTCTAGGTTTGGCGAGCCGACCGTTTACACAACGACTCGTCGGATTTGAACTCCGCGCGGTGAAAGACGAGGCCGACATTGGCAAGTAAGGCCACACTCTTCGTCTGCAAGTGTAATTGTCCGGCGGATTCCTGACAAGGAGACTTCTCGATCCGCAACGGGAACGGACGTGTTTCCGCGGAGAGTGTTACGCCAGGGCTTCTCGAGTTGGTCACTTGCGTTGCTTGGTTGTTCACGCAGCCCTACCTTCCGACCGCACGGCGTGCTAGGTTGGAGCGCATGGACGTTGCATCGATGTTTGCAGAAGACGGGCCGATCGCGCAGCAGCACTCAGGCTACGAGAAGCGCCCGCAACAGGTTGAGATGGCCGTCGCGGTGGCGGGGGCGTTCGAGCGACGCGAGCATCTGATTGTTGAAGCCGGAACCGGGGTGGGCAAGTCATTCGCCTACTTGCTGCCGGCGATTGACCGCGCGGTCCACCATGGCGAGCGCGTGGTGATCAGTACGCGGACCATCGCGCTGCAGGAACAACTCATCTACAAAGATATCCCGTTCCTTCATACGGTCGTCGGCGATACGTTTTCGGCCGTGCTCGTTAAGGGGCGTACGAATTATGTCGGACTGCGCCGATTGGCGATGGCGAGTAAGCGGCAGCAGCAGTTGTTTGGCGAAGGTGGATCGCGTGACGAGTTGTGGCGGATAGAGGATTGGGCTGTCCGAACGAACGACGGTTCGCTGTCGGATCTGGCCACGCAACCCGCTGCCGATGTTTGGTCGCGTGTCCGAAGCGAGCACGACAACTGCATGGGACGGCGATGTCCGCACTATCGAAAGTGTTTCTACCAGCGGGCGCGTCGAAAGGCGGAGGTCGCCCAACTGCTGATCGTGAATCACGCGTTGTTCTTCTCCGACCTGGCAGTGCGACAGCGCGGCGGATCGCTGCTGCCGGACTACGATCTGGTTGTCCTCGATGAAGCCCACACGGTCGAGGACGTGGCGAGCGACCATTTCGGCATTGCCGTCGCTGAATCTCAGATCGCGTTTCTCCTGAACGGTTTGCATCGTCAACGTGGCGGCAGGGGACTGTTGTCGTTGTGCAAAGCCGACCGTGTTGTCGACATGGTGGAACAGGTTCGCGCAACCGTAGCGGTATTCTTCGACGACCTTTGCGCGTGGCACGATGCCCACGGTCGCGAGAATGGTCGACTGATGGGGCCGATTCCCGTGGAGAATTCGATCTCTCCGGCGTTTCGCGAACTCGCGCTTCGTCTTCGCGCTTTGCGAAATGACGTCAAGGGCGACGACGTCAAATTCGCACTCAAGAGTCACATCGAACGCAGCGAGGAATTGGCAGGCCAGGTTGATGAACTGCTCGAGCAGCGGCACGAAGGATGGGTGTATTGGATGGACGTGCGTCAAAAGCCTTTCCGACGCGTGTCGCTACATGCCAAGCCGATCGACGTGGCGGACACGTTGTCGGGATTGCTCTTCGGGGGCGACTCCACTGTGGTGTTGACGTCAGCCACGCTCGCGACCGGTTCGAACGACGGTTTTGCGTACGCTCGGTCGCGCTTGGGATTGACGGACGGAGACGAACTTCGCCTGGGATCGCCGTTCGATTATGCCAAGCAGATGACCGTTCACGTCGAGCCGTCGCTTCCGGACCCGAGCGACCGTCAATCGTTCCTGCCGGCCGTGTGCGACGCGTTGATCAAGCACATTCGCAGGTCGGATGGGCGTGCGCTGGTGCTGTTCACCAGCTATGAGATGCTCAACGCGTGCGCCCGGCGGTTGGAAGACTTCTTCCGTGAAGAAGGCATCGGTCTGCTCGTGCAAGGAGGTTCTTTGGCGCGATCAGCCATGCTCGATTCATTTCGCGAGGACGTGCGGAGCGTGATATTCGGCACGGATACCTTTTGGGAAGGAATCGACGTCGTCGGCGAAGCGCTGAGCTGTTTGATCGTGGTCAAGCTGCCGTTTTGGGCACCCAACCGACCGGACATCGAAGCTCGGATCGAACTCATCAAACGCTCCGGTCGCAACCCGTTTTTCACGTTTCAGTTACCGGCAGCCACGCTCAAGTTCAAACAGGGGGTGGGGCGTTTGATCCGATCGCGCACCGATCACGGACGGGCGGTCATCCTCGACTCACGCATCGTGCAGAAATCCTACGGGCGAGCGTTTCTCGATGCCCTGCCGGCGTGTGACGTGGTTCACGAAACGTCCGATTCGTAGACCGGCCCGGTCATCGTTGACCAGACCCAACGTCCCAAAACCCGCAGCCACCCGTCCCGTCCGCCACGCTTTTCTCAATTGAGAACAAAGCATGGAAGAAACATCACGGCTAATGAGTCTAATAAGGTAGGTGCACGTGGTGCGCTTTGGTAAGCGTCGCGGTCGGGTCTTGAACAGAGATTCGATCGAACTAGAATGGAGGCAAGTTGTGGCCGCTGCGTCGTTTGTCACTTAGCAAACCGAATAGATCGGAACGGTCGGGTCGGAAGGTGTCTCGATTCGATCGCCTTTTGCGTCGTGCAAACCCCGGCGGATGGTGCGGATCGCCAACCGGAGCGCCCGCCCCGTAGCTCAGTTGTCGCGCCGGCGACCGACAGGGGCGAACTCAATTAGCAACTTGCGTCAGGTTTCAACAATGCCGGCTGCGTACCGTCGGTTCGGTTCTGCCATCGGGCGGCTGGTCAGTGCACCGCGTGCCGCGTCGTTTTGTACCGCGGAACCATAGCATGGGATTATAAGCTTCGCCGCGTTGCCCGCCGCGCATGCCGGCCGGCGGGCGCAATGAGGAGTACGAAGTGTCAAGCACAGAGAGTCATTCTTCGTCGAACGGTCGTCCGCGCATCGGCAAGTACTTGGACGCGATGATCAAAGCTGGCGGGTCGGACCTGCACTTCAAGGCATCGAGCGTGGCGCGGGTGCGTGTACGCGGTGGTCTCAAATCGCTGAGCGGCGATCCGCTGACGAACGAGAAGATCGAGAAGATGCTCTTCGAGATCATGAGCGACGACCAAAAAAAACGTTACGCCGAAAAGGGCTCGACGGATTTTTCGTACCAATTCGGCACTGAAGACCGGTTTCGCATCAACATCTTTCGGCAGCGGGGTTTAACGTCGATGGCGGCTCGGCACATTCCTCGCGACATCATGGATTTTGACCAGCTTAATCTACCGCCCGTGCTTCGCGACATTTCCAATCTTCACCAGGGGTTGGTGCTGGTGGCCGGAATCACCGGAAGCGGCAAAAGCACGACCATCGCGGCGATGATCGAACAGATCAACCAGCTTCGCACATGCCACATCGTGACGCTGGAAGATCCGATCGAGTTTATGTTCGAGGATAAGAAGGCGTTCGTGAACCAGCGGGAGATCGGGCAGGACGTTGACGATTTCCACGACGCGCTCAAGTACCTCATGCGTGAAGATCCCGACGTTGTGCTCATCGGAGAGCTGCGCGACCCCGAAACGTTTGAGGCTGCCTTGCACGCTGCGGAGTCCGGCCACTTGGTGTTCGCGACGGTGCATGCATCGAATGCTCCGAGCACCGTGACCCGCGTGCTGGAGTTGTTTCCGGCCGAAGCGCGGGAACTGGTTCGCACGTCGATGGTGTTCAATCTGCAGGCGGTCATCTGCTTGAAACTCCTCAAAGGGATCAATCCTGCGGTTCCGCGGATACCAGCCGTCGAAATCATGATCGCAAGCCCCAGTGTGCGCAAACTGATCGCTGAAAAGCGCGAGAATGAACTCCTCGGCGTGATTCGAGGATCGAAGGCTGAGTCGATGCAGGATTTCACGGAATCCCTCCGCCATCTGGTGGAGGCGGAATTCATCTCGTCTCAGACCGCATACGATGCGGCTCCCAATCCCGAAGAACTTAAAATGCGGTTGAAGGGGATTTCGGTATCGAGCGGGGGCATCATCGGTTAGAAGCGCCCCATGTTGTACGGGTTTGCGAGCGACGAAACCGGCCGCTATGATCTCGCCCATGCTATCGAACGTCCTCCTGGGTGCCATACCGTCGCCCGACGACTACATCGATCTGTTCAAGCTCGCGGCGGTCGTCGTTTTGTTCGTCGGTTGGGCTGTGGCGTGCCAGTGGGTCGACGCCGACATCGAGCACGTTAAGACCAAACGCGAGCGTTGGAATCTGATCGTTCTGTCAGCCGGAATCCTGGGGTTGGCGCTGCTGTTTCTTCCCCCGTGGAGAGGATCGGCGTTCTTCCTTGGCATTACTTTCTGGATTCTGCTGTCTGGCGGGGGCTTGCTCACGTATGTACTTCATCGCAACGGTCGAGTCGTCCCGGACCAACGAGTGTTGACGATCGGGCATTTCAAACGCTTGATCGCCCGCGACGACAGCGCCAAAGTCGCCAAGCTGGACCGAGGGCAGCGGATCCACCTTACGGACAGTGAAGGCGCGAATGTCAGCCGTCCGTTGGACCGCGATGAAGCCGCAGCCCACGACGCTACGCAGGACTTCCTGTTTGACGTTTTGTGGCGACGCGCTTCGGAGGCCGACCTGACGGTCGGACAGGACAAGGCCCGCCTCGTTTATAAAATCGACGGCGTGGTGTCGGAACGCACTGATGGTCCGAGCGTTGAGGACGCCCAAGCGTTGCTGCAATATCTAAAGATGCTCGCCGGGTTGAACCCGGAGGAGATTCGCCGGCCGCAAGAGGGGCAGATCTTCACGTCGCTGCTCGCCGAGCAGGGAGACCAGCACCGGGTGACGGTGATCACGTCCGGGTCGACGGCAGGCGAACGGCTGCGTTTGAAAGTGTACGAAACTGCGAGTCAAAAGCGCCTCGAGGAGTTGGGGATGCACCCCAAACGTCTCGAAAAGCTCAAATCGGTCATCGAAATACCGAAGGGCTTGGTGTTGGTCAGCGGGCTGCGCGGTAGCGGCGTCACGACCACCCAATACTCCATTCTGCGAAGCCACGACGCTTTCATTCAAAACATCCACATGTTGGAAAAGCGACCTCTCTACGAGTTGGACAACATCACGCAGGCGGTGCACGACTCGTCAAACCAGGACATCAGCTACGCTCGTCAGCTTCAAAGCGTGTTGCGTCGAGAGCCGGATGTTGTCGGGGTCGGCGAATGTGAAGATCGCGACACCGCACGCATCGCGGTCCGGGCGGCGGCGGAACACCGAAAGGTCTATCTCGCGATCGAGGGCAAGACCGTGTTCGACTCTTTGTCGCGCCTTATGGCCCTGGTGGAAGACAATAAGTTGGCAGCCCGTGCACTGCTCGCGGTGCTGAACCAGCGGCTGATTCGCATTCTATGCTCCTCCTGTCGGCAGGCGTTTAAGCCGGACGAGAAGTTGCTTCGCAAGGCAAACATTCCGGCCGACAAGGTCGAACATTTTCACCGCCCGCCGACCGAACCGGTCTTCGATCGTAAAGGCCGAGAGATCATCTGCCAGGCCTGTCAGGGAAGCGGATATGTCGGTCGAGTGGGGATATTTGAGATTCTCTTCGTCGGCGAGGAGATTCGCGAGTTGATCGCCACGGGCGCGCCGATCAAGCAGATCAAGCTTATGGCGCGCAAGAAGAGAATGTACAACCTGGATGAAGAGGGACTGCTGCGTGTGATCGACGGCACGACGAGCCTGGACGAAGTGATTCGGTCGCTTCGTGACGACAAGAAATAGCGGGAGTACCACGCGATGGACTGGTTGTCACTGTTTTTGGTCGCGCTTCTGCTGGCGACAACGTACATCCTGACCATCTACGGAATGATCGGCGCGATCATCATGTGCGTGCTCGTGCTTGCCTGCGCTTCTTTGGCGTTTGGCACGTACGAGTGGGTGGCGTTCTCGTTCTTGGTCGGGCCATTGGGCGACCTTGCGCCGGCGGTCGCGCTGATGGGGTTGTTTGTTATTCCGCTGATAGGTCTTCGACTTGGATTCGATGCCCTGATCACCCGTGCGAATCTGATTCCGCTTCTGGTCGATCGGGCGGTGGGAGCGGTGTTTGCGCTCGTGGCGGCATACGTCATGACCGGAGTTGTCGCCGTGGCCATATCATTGCTTCCGCTCGGTGGGTCGTTTTTCGGTCACCAGAATGTTGATCCCGAGACGGGCGAGGCGAACAGCCTGTGGCTTGGACCGGATCGTTTCACCGTGTCGTTCGTGTCGATGATGTCGCACGGACTGTTCAGTGGTCACGGCGAGTGGCTTGACGACCATCCCGACCTGCTACAAGAGATCGCTTGGGCGCAATCGCCGGATCACAACGTGCGGCTCGTCGTTCCGGAAGATTCCGTTCAGTTGATCAAACCCGATCTTCGAGAGTACATCTTCGAAAAGACGCCGGGCCAGGGGCGGGGACGCAACGCAACGCCCCCCAGCTACAAACCGATCCCGCCACCATCAGGCGAGTACTGGTTGGAGCTGAGGTTAAAACTGCTCCAAGAGGGTAGCGGCGAAGACCAGATGCACAGGTTCTCACGGCGGCAGGTCCGCCTGGTCGGCCGAGAGCGTCCCGGCGCCCTGGCTGAGAATCTCGCGCCGGTGGCGATGAGCGACGACGAAGACCCGAAACGGGCAGTGAAGATCGAAGATGGCAAGCTCTACGGGCCGGATTCTCATGGCGAGGTCGATCTTGTATTCGAGGTTCCCGACGAATTCGTGCCTATGTACCTGGTGTACAAGATCGGCGCGCGCGTCGATCTGAGCGACTTGGAACTCGGTGGCGAGGGCGACGACGCTGCGAACGGTAACTCGTCTGCCACTGCCTCGTCTTCACGCGTGACCGACTCGCGAAAATCGGCCCGGAACGCGTCATCGAAGACGGGGTCTTCCACTCGCACGGGGCGAGGTGGCAGGGTTTCAGGCGCGCGGGGCACGGGGGACGCAAAGTTCAGTGACGCGTTGCCGATGGAAATGACGTCGTACCAGTCCACAAGTCTCGATCAACGGAACGGAGCGCTCGCCAATGGACACATCTACGGGAATCGCGACGACCAGGGCTCTTCCGGCCCTGAGCCTAAGCTGACCAAGTTCGAGGTCGACCCTGCCAAGAGGATGTTTCAGTTGGATGTGAAGATCCTTCGCGCCGGCAGTACACTGGGCAAGGCGCTCAGTTTCGCAGTGACCTCGCTCAAGAGTTATCGCCTGACGGACGAGGCTGGCAACGTCTATCCCGTCGTCGGTCAATATGCAATTGCCGATGTCAACGGTGTCGAGGTGGTGGAAGTCGAGTACTTCCCCGATGCGGTTTCTGTCGCCAATCGAGGTGGGCTACGGCCTTTCAAGCGGATCAAGGATCGCGACTTGCAAGCCAGGAACAGTCGCGTCGTCTACTTGTTCCTTGTGAAACCGGGGGCGAAACTCGTTAAGTTTTCCACCGGGCAAGGTCGGCGATCCACCGATCTGAGCAAGCTCAACCTTGCCGCTCCAAAGTAGCGACACCAATACCCCAAACGCTGATTCGTGGTCGCCGGGACCGATCGCATCCCACTCTGCCCCGCGAGGAATCTCCGTCCAACGTCGGACGTGGCGGTTGTGATCGACTCATCGGAAAGGCGTGCGCGAGTATCGAGGACGGTGTACACGCAGTATATCGATCGGAGCGGTCGGTCGCTGGGTGCGCGCCAGGTTGGCGCGACCGGTGGTGTCCAGCCGGACGGTGGCTTGAGGGTTTGAGAACGGCCGTGAGTCAGCCGTCCCGACGGGAGTCCCGCTGGCGTCGGTCGCAATCCGAAGGCGTTAGCCCAAGGCTGTCGAGATGCCGAACGTAGTCGGACAGATCGTGTTCAGAGAACTCCGCCAGGAACTCCCTCGTGGCGGCGCGGTTGATTGACGTGATTCGGTCGATGAGTTCTTTTTTGTTCACGCGTCCTCGCCTCTCAGCGGTTAGATTCTTACGTTAAGGAGTTGCGGCGAGTGTGTATCGGTCGCATTCGGGTACCATCTTGAGCGATGTCGCGCGCCGAGCGTGTTGACCGGTAAACCAGCGGCGGCTACCTTCGGACGCATGTCGATTCAGTTCCTATGTCCGTCGTGCCGCCACCCGATTGAAGTCGACGATGAGTGGTCGAATCAACCGGTAGCCTGCCCGTACTGTCGCAATACGGTGACAGCGCCGGAAGTCTCCACCTATGAGACGACAAGCCCGCCGCCGACCGCGCGGGCGATCGAATATCCCGCGCCCCTCGACCCGGAACAGATCACCGCACCGCCGCTGCCGCCGGGGCGAAATCTGGTGGCCATCTGGTCACTGGGCCTGGCGGTCGGGTGGTTCTTGCTGTGGATGGTGGCCCAAACGAGTCTCGCGCCGCATATTGAGGAGACGTTGGGCCCCAATCCCACTCAGCAAGAATTCCAATCGTTCTTGCAGGAGCGACTCCAAAGCGGGACCCTCCCCCAATGGCTTGTCACGGCGATCCTTGTGATGGGAACGAGCTTGGTGAGTTGGGTGGCTGGCTTGGTCTGCGCGATTCTGGGCGTGCGATCGCGCAGAAGGCGAGGGTTTGCGGTGGCTGCGTTCGCCGTGCTGACTCTCTTGCCGCTGATGACGTGCGCCGGCTTGGCGCTGGGTTGATGCCGGCTCGTCTGAGTCGATGTTCCCCTGCTTGCCCCGTTTTGCTGTCCTAAGGGGGATGTAGGCGATTCCCGCTTGGGTTTCAGGATAGGGCGACGGTGTCGCGAGCGCATGGTGCGTGTCGTGACCGGTCCGCTGATTTTCTCAAAACAATTCTGTTTTGGGCGGTTGACATGCCCAACGGTTCTGGTATTCTGCGGGTCGCGCGTCGAGGGGATGTTTGATCGACCCTGACACGCGAGATCTTTGACAAGTGAAAAGGTTTGTCGTCGTGAGAATGTGGAGCGCCACAGGCTCGGCGGGTGTCGTCTGTTTTGATGCCGGTTGGGTTGGTGGAACTCCGAAAAGGCATCCACTTCGGTGGGTGTCGTGTGCGAAGTCGGCCGGTTTTCCGGTCGGATTCGTGCGCTTGCATTCTCGCAAAGACGAGAAGTGTAAGCCAATTTTCGTCAAATTCCATATGTCGGTGTCTCTTCGGAGGTGCCGGCATGGATTAGACCTTTTAAGTGAAGAGTTTGATCCTGGCTCAGAACGAACGCTGGCGGCGTGGTTAAGGCATGCAAGTCGAACGAGGCTAATTTCGGGGTAACCTGGGGTTAGTTTAGTGGCGAACGGGTGAGGAACACATGGGCAACGTACCCTGGACTCAGGGATAGCGGCGGGAGCTTCGGTTCCCTCGCGAAAGTGCCGGTAATACCTGATGACCCAATAGCACCGCATGGTGCAGTTGGCAAAGGTCCGCCGGTCCAGGACCGACCCATGTCCTATCAGCTTGTTGGTGGGGTAATGGCCTACCAAGGCAACGACGGGTAGCGGGCGTGAGAGCGTGGCCCGCCACATCGGGACTGAGACACTGCCCGGACACCTACGGGTGGCTGCAGCAACGAATATTCCGCAATGGGCGAAAGCCTGACGGAGCGACGCCGCGTGCAGGATGAAGTCCTTCGGGATGTAAACTGCTGTCAGGGGTTAGGAAGATCTGACCACCCCCAAAGGAAGCACCGGCTAATTCCGTGCCAGCAGCCGCGGTAATACGGAAGGTGCAAGCGTTGTTCGGAATCACTGGGCTTAAAGCGCGTGTAGGCGGAATGGTAGGTGCCTTGTGAAATCCCTCGGCTCAACCGAGGAACTGCTCGGCAAACCCCCATTCTTGAGGCAGGTAGAGGCGACTGGAACGTTTGGTGGAGCGGTGAAATGCGTAGAGATCAAACGGAACACCGGTGGCGAAAGCGAGTCGCTGGGCCTGTTCTGACGCTGAGACGCGAAAGCGTGGGTAGCAAACAGGATTAGATACCCTGGTAGTCCACGCCGTAAACGATGCGCACGAGGTACGGGAACCTCTGACGGGATCCGTGCCGAAGGGAAACCGATGAGTGCGCCGCCTGGGGAGTACGGCCGCAAGGCTAAAACTCAAAGGAATTGACGGG
>CAYQFV010000018.1:0-3026 GCA_964416845.1 uncultured Phycisphaeraceae bacterium
GAGCTAACCACGCCAAACCACGCATACCCGAAATCACCCGTCCACCACAACATCGCAACCACCACCAGCAGCGCGGTCGCGCAACCTCGAAAGAACGCCGCCGATCGGCCGACCAACTGATCGCGCGTTTGCCTGCCTGTAACAACGAGAAAGATCTGATGCCCAGCCACCGCCGCCGCCGCCGCGAACGCCGTCTGCCGGAACGAAACGGCCGCCACCGCGCACACCCCCGCCCAAAACATCCGCCGACTGGTCTTGGACAGCGGGTGGAACGAATGGACATAGAACGCGAACACCAGCAACTCGAACAAGACGTAGAACGTGCTGGGTCGATTGCTGCCGACGTGATAGTCGTGCAAGAACAGATACAACCCGGCCATCACCAACGCGACGGACGCGGTCGGCGTCCCATACAAACGACGGGCGGACAGAAAGAACACCACGCACGAACCCGCAGCGAACAGCGAACACATGATCGCGATGCCCGCGTACCGCCCCCCGGAGATCAGCAGGCCAACCGCGTCCACCCAGAAAACACCCGGCGGTTTGTTGTCCCACAGATCAACATACAGTCGCTGCCCCGCCAGCAGCCGCTTGGCATAATAAGCATAGAGATAGGCGTCGATGTCGTCCGTCCGAGCGAGGGCTGCAAAAACGCCGATGGCAATCAACGGCAACGCGACCACCACGGCGGCAAAGATGACGACCGCCTGTGAAGTGGAACGACTGCGATGGGCGTCTTCGGAGTTCATTCGCGCAAGCCTCGGATTCCACCGATCAAATCCCGGCGGCCGGCGGCAGCATGGTGCAGATGACGAGACTACGTCACATCCGTTCGACGGTCTTGATGCCGAGAAGCCCCAACCCCAGCTTGAGCGTCCGCGCGGTAAGGTCGCACAATCGCAATCGCGACGCCCGCAGCGCCTCCGACGGCGCATCGATCACGCGCACGCCATGCCTGCGATCGTAGAAGACGCTGAACCCCTTGCTGAGCTCATAAAGATAGTCGGTCAAGGCATTGGGACGGCGCTCGTCAGCCACGACCTCAACAGTCTCGGCGAATCGCAAAAGTATCTTCGCCAACCGCAACTCGCTCTCATGCTCCAAAACGATCTCGGCATCGCTCGACAGAGATCCGAAATCCACGCCCGCTTTTCGACCGATACTTCGAATGCGAGCATATGCGTACAACATGTACGGCGCGGTGTTGCCCTCCATCGAGAGCATCGTATCCCAGTCGAACTTGTAGTCGCCAGCCAGACTGTGCGACAGGTCGAAGTACTTGATCGCACCAATACCGACCGCACCGGCAATGTCATCGATGGTCGCCTGATCGAACGCACATCGCGCACCGTCGCCCGACGAGCCGCGCTCAACGATCGCCCTCGCCCTGCGGACCGCTTCGTCGAGCAAGTCCTTGAGCTTCACCGTGCCTCCGGTACGAGTCTTGAACGGCTTGCCATCCGAACCGAGCAAATTGCCAAAACCGATGTGCTCCAGCGAAATCGAGTCGTCCGCCCAGCCGATCTTCCGGACCGCGGCGAAGAGCATCTCAAAGTGCTGACGCTGAGCAATGCCCACAAGGTAGATGAGCTGCTTACCACCGAGCGTATAAATCCGGTGGTAAATAGCCGCCAGATCCGTAGAGGCGTAGTTGTAACCCCCGTCCGATTTTTGAATCATCATGGGCAGCGGATTGCCGTCACGCGTCGTGAATCCGTCCAGGAAGACGCACAGGGCGCCCTTGCTTTGTGTCGCAAGCCCTTTGTCCTTAAACATCTTCACGATGTCGCCGAGCATGTCGCGGTAGAAGCTTTCGCCGCGATCCTCGAGCTTAATATCCATGCGATCGTAAATGGCGTGACAGTGACGAAGCGACTCATCGCAGAACGCCCGCCAGACCGCCATGACCGACGGCTCTTGACTTTGAAACTCCACCACCGTCTGACGGCTTTCTGCTGCGAAGGATTCATCGCTGTCGTACAGCGTCTTGGCCTGCACGTAGAATTTTTCCAGGTCGTCCAGCACGAGATCGCTGGGATTGTCCAACACGCCCGGTTGGGTCCTGCGAAGATACGCAAGCAACATGCCGAACTGCGTTCCCCAGTCGCCGATGTGATTCACGCGGTGGACGTCGTGACCGGTGAACTCGAGAACCCGCGCGATGCAGTCACCGATCACCGTGCTGCGAACATGCCCGACGTGCATCTCCTTGGCCAGGTTCGGACTCGACATGTCGATAACCACCGTAACCGGGTCGTCCGTCACCGCCACACCGAGACGGTCCTGCTCGCCGGGGGCAGGCGATTCAATCCCCGCCAGGTGGTTCGCAACAAATCCCGGTGACAAACGAAGATTGATGAACCCCGGTCCGGCGATCGTGACGTCGTCGCAGACGTCGTCGATATCGAGAGATTCCTGGATGCGCTGAGCGGCGTCCTGCGGCTTGACGCCCAGCCGTTTGGCCAGCCCCATCGCGCAGTTGGATTGATAGTCGCCGAAACGGGCGTCCTGCGACTTGCGGACCAACGGGTCGACCGACGAGGGATCAAGATCGAACGCGCTGCCAACCGCAGCCGCGACGCGCTCGCGAAGAATGTGAATGACAGGTCGCATCGACGGCGTGATCCGTGACTGCTATGCGGAGGCGGACCGCGCCCAGCTCAGACGCGGGGCGTCACCCCACAACAGTTCGAGGTCGTAGTATTGGCGCTGCTGGGCGGCGAAGAGGTGAACCACCACATCCACAAAGTCGACCAGGATCCATTGCGCAGTCTGGTATCCGCATACGCCGTAAACGCGCTCGCCCAGCTTCTTGGCGTGCGCTTCCATGACGTCGGCCGTACTACGCATCTGCCGATCAGACGAGCCGCTGCAAATCACGAAGAAATCCGTCACCGACGACCGGCCGCGCAGATCCATCACCGTCACGTCGTCGCACTTGTTGTCCGACGCAAGACGGGCCAATTCGATTGCAAATTGTTCGGCGCCGATGCCACTCATTCGATGCATTCTAGCAAGCCACC